>JBIKOJ010000374.1:0-2633 GCA_044358135.1 Acetobacteraceae bacterium
AGGCGGTTCAGCGGCGGCGGCGCAGGGCCGCCAGCAATCCCAGCGCCGCCCCCAGCACCGGCAGGGAGGCCGGCGCAGGGGTGGCCGTCGCGGCAACGCCCACCGGCTCGCCGTAGATGAAGTCGTCCATCACCACCAGGTCCACGCCGCGCCCCACATCGTTGGGGCCCAGCGCCCCGGTGCCGCTGGTGATCCGCACGCTGCCCACCACCGGCTGCGCCTCGGTGAAGAACACGCCGAGGAACGACAGGCTGCCATTGCCGTTGGTGGCCGGCACGACGAAGTTGCCCAGCGCCTCGCCGTTGATGCCGAAGAAGCTGATGCTGGTGCTGCCCAGCACATCCACATCCGTGAACACCGCGCCGAACCCGCGCGTGGCCGCATCGGCACCGCTGCCGGGCACAAAGAAATCCACCCCCGTGATGTTGCTGCCCAGCGCGGTGAACAGGCGCTGCGACGAGAACGGCGCAAACAGCGCGCCATAGCTCGGGTTGATGTTGCCGAACTCCACCGCCACGCCGGAGCCGGCATTGGCACTCACCGCGAACCCCGTGCCGGGCGTGCTGAGCACGGCGCCGCGCGGCGAATTCACGTTGAAGAAGTTCCCCGGCAGCACCCCGGGGGCGGCAAAGCCGTCCGGCACGCCATCCCAGTTGATCTCGCGCCGCCCGCTGCCGAACGAGCCGGGTACATTCGGGTTGAGCGTGCCGAACTGGGCCCGGAACCCATCCACCGTCGCCTGGATCGCCGCCGGGTTGCCGCCCGCCGCCGAGAACACCACCGGCACCGCCGCGGCACTGCCGGGAAGAACAAGGCAGGCCATGGCGGCGATGCAGCTGCCAACGCGAAGGGTGAATACGATGGTGTGCCTTGAGTTCAACAATATGGACATAGTATTGTCTGCGCCTCAGGTGATGAAAAATCCTGAACAGACAAAAGCAATTATGATGCCACCCACCGCAACAAAGCGAATTCAGCCCTCTACAGGGCGCAGAGGCGCATATCATTGCACTCTGTAAAATTAACGGACTCCGGCATGTGGCAGATTGTTCCCGCGGGATCGCGCAGGCATGCTCCCCCCCTCGCGCCCGGCAACGGCGCCTTCCAGGAGGGACGGATGAGCTTGAAGCACCTATCCATGCGTATCGCCGCGGCCGGGCTCGCCGCCATCGGGCTGGCCGCCACGCCGGCGCAACCCGCGCACGCCCAGGCCCAGGCCCCGGCCAACGTCCTGCGCGTCGTCCCCCACGCCGACCTCACCCTGCTCGATCCCGTCTGGGCCCCGATCGTCATCACCCGCCAATACGGCCTGATGGTCTTCGAGCAGCTCTTCGCCTGGGACTCCAAGCTGGAAGCCAAGCCGCAGATGGTCGAAAGCTGGACCACCGCCCCCGATGGCCTCGCCTGGCGCTTCGTCCTGCGCGACGGCCTGAAATTCCACGACGGCTCCCCCGTCACCTCCGCCGATGCGGTCGCCTCGCTCAAGCGCTGGATGGGCCGCGACCTCGTCGGCACCAAGCTCGCCTCCTACGCCTCGGGCGTGGAGGCGATCGACGGCAAAACCTTCGAGATCCGCCTGAACAAGCCCTTCCCCGGCATGCTGTTCGCCCTCGGCTCCGGCGTGGCCATGATCCCGGTGATCATGCGCGCCAGGGATATCGAGGCCGATCCCACCAAGCCGATCATCTCCGCCATCGGCAGCGGCCCATTCCGCTTCAACCACGCCGCCCGCGTCTCCGGCGCGCTCACCGTGTTCGACCGCAACACCGACTACGTGCCGCGCAAGGAAGCGCCAGACGGGCTGGCCGGCGCCCGCCTCGCCCGCGTCGATCGCGTGGAATGGAAAGTGATCCCCGATGCCTCCACCGCCGCCGCCGCCCTGCAGGCCGGCGAGGTCGACATGTGGGAACAGCCGGCACTCGACCTGCTGCCGGTGCTGGAGCGCAACCGCAACATCAAGCTGCAGAAACTCACGGAGATGTCCAACACCGCCCTGCTGCGGCCCAACTCGCTGCACCCGCCCTTCAACAACCCCAAGGCCCGCCAGGCCCTGGCCTACATCATCGACCAGCGGGACGTGATGGCCGCCGGCTTCGGCGACGAGAAATACTGGAAGACCTGCAACTCCTTCTATGTCTGCGGCGGCCCCTACGGCACCCTCGCCGGCGCCGAAGGCCTCGGCCAGAACTTCGAGAAGGCCCGCCAGTTGCTGAAGGAAGCCGGCTACAACGGCGAGAAGCTCACCTACATCGCCACCACCGAAATTGCCTGGATCGGCCGCCAGGCCGAGGTGATGGCCGATGCCATGCGCCGCGCCGGCATGAACATCGACCTGGTGATCGCCGACTGGGGCACCACCGCCGGCCGCCAGTCCAACAAGGGCACCCCGGCCCAGGGCGGCTGGCACCTGCTCAACACCGGCTCCTCCGGCCCCACCATGCACCACCCACTCACCAATATCGGCACCAACATGGCCTGCGACGGCCGCAACTTCGCCGGCTGGCCATGCGACGAGGAAGCGGAAAAGCTCCGCCAGGCCTTCCTGGACGCCACCGACGCCGAACGCCCCGCCGCGCTGGAACGCCTGCACCGCCGCCTGGCCGAAACGCAGCCCTATCGCGTGCTCGGCCAAT
>JBIKOJ010000375.1:0-2631 GCA_044358135.1 Acetobacteraceae bacterium
GAGTGAACCGCCCCGGGTTTGTCGGAGGCTCCAACTCCTGAGAGGGTGGAGCGATGACGAGCAATACGACGAACAAGTTTTCGCCTGAGGTGCGTGCGCGTGCGGTGCGGATGGTGCTGGATCACGAGGCGGAGCACACATCGCGATGGCAGGCGATCCTGTCGATCTCGGCCAAGATTGGCTGCACAGGGCAGACGCTGAACGAGTGGCTGAAGCAGGCGGAGCGGGACAGTGGCCGCAAGCCCGGCCTGACCACGGATATGGCTGCACGGCTCAAGGCGCTGGAACGCGAGAACCGGGAGCTGCGGCAGGCCAACGAGATCCTGCGCAAGGCATCGGCGTATTTTGCCCAGGCGGAGCTCGACCGCCGGTTCAAGCCATGATCGCTTTCATCGACGATCATCGCCAGGCACATGGGGTCGAGCCGATCTGCAAGCTGTTGCCGATCGCCCCATCCACCTACCACGCGCATGCCGCCCGCCGCCGCGACCCTGCCAGGCAGTGTTCGCGGGCCAGGCGCGATGCCACGCTGATGCCCGAGGTATCGCGGGTGTTCGAGGAGAACTTCCGCGTCTATGGCGTGCGCAAGGTCTGGCGCCAGTTGCTGCGCGAAGGCCACGCCGTTGCCCGCTGCACAGTGGCGCGCCTGATGCGGTCTATGGGTTTGCAAGGCGTCATCCGCGGCAAGCCGGTCAGAACCACGTTCAGCGACAAGGCAGCCCCTTGCCCGCTCGACCACGTCAACCGCCAGTTCCAGGCGCCGCGCCCGAATGCGCTGTGGGTGTCGGACTTCACCTATGTGGCGAGCTGGACCGGCTTCGTCTACGTCGCCTTCGTCATCGATGCCTATGCGCGGCGCATCGTCGGCTGGCGTGCGTCGCGCACGGCGCATGCGGGCTTCGTGCTCGATGCGCTGGAGCAGGCCCTGCACGACCGGCGGCCGGTACACCGCGGCGGCCTTGTGCATCACAGCGACCGTGGCAGCCAGTATGTCTCGATTAAATACACCGAGCGCCTGGCCGAGGCGGGCGTCGAGCCTTCGGTGGGCAGCGTCGGCGACAGCTATGACAACGCGCTCGCCGAGACCATCAATGGCCTCTACAAGGCCGAGGTCATCCACCGGTGCGGGCCATGGCGGTCGTTCGAGTCCGTCGAGTTCGCGACGTTGGAATGGGTCGACTGGTTCAACAACCGCAGGCTGCTCGAGCCCATCGGCAACATCCCGCCAGCCGAAGCCGAAGAGCAATACTACGCCATGAGGGATCAGCTCCCCATGGCGGCCTGACTCAAACCAAACAGCCTCCGGCGAACCCGGGGCGGTTCAGAGATGCGGCGCATCCCCTTCTTCCGCGATGTCGAGTCAGATCAGGTCGAGGCCATGCTGCGCGGCGCGTTCCTGCAGCGATTTCCTGCTCATGTGGAGTTGATCCGTACCGGCGAGGCGGCCGACTTCCTACATGTCGTCATTGAAGGCACGGTCGAAATGTTCTCTGGTCATCGCGGCCGTGAGACCACGCTTGGCGTCTCGGGGCCGGGGGACAGCTTCATTCTTGCCGCGGTGCTGTTTGATCGTCCCTATCTCCAATCCGCACGGGCGCTGGTAGCCTCACGGATTTTGATGGTGCCGGCCGACGCTGTTCGCCATGCTTTTGCCGCCGATGCCGCCTTCGCGCGGGCGGTCGCGGAGGGTCTTGCAATGGCCTATCGCGGCGTTATCAAGGAGTTGAAGAACCTGAAGCTACGGTCGGGGCTTGAGCGTCTGGCGAACTGGCTGCTGACGCATGACGCCGAGAATGGCTCACGCGGGAATTTCGACTTCCCCTTCGACAAAAAGGTGCTCGCGGCGCGCTTAGGAATGGCGCCCGAAGTGCTGTCGCGATCCTTCGCAGCGCTGAATGCCTACCACGTCGTCGTGCAGGGCCGATCCGTCGTCATCCGCGATGTCGCGGCCCTGCGGAAATTGGCCCAACCCTGCTCCACCATTGACGGGACCAACATGTGATACGCCTGCAATGCTGACTCCCGAAGACTGGGCTATTTTGCGAAAGAGCGCGATCTTGCGTGATCTCCCAGAGGCAGATCTGGCTGCACTGGTGGATGAGCGCACCGTGCGTTTGATTGAGAAAGGCCATGTGCTGTTTCAGCAAGGTGATCCTGCGCGGGCCTTTTTTTTCGTGCTTGGCGGCCAGGTAAAGCTGAGCCGCGTTAATCCCGGTGGCGATGAGGCGATAGTTCACATTTATGGCATGGGCGAGAGTTTCGCCGAGGCGGCGATGTTTCTAGGTGGTCGCTATCCCGTAGCCGCTGAGGCGGTGGTGACTTCGCGAATCATGCATATCGAAAGCGATGCTTTACGGCGCAAGGGGTCGTGTCCCCAGGCGTGGTGTAGCAACGGCGTGCTGAGCAGCGTTGGCTGCTCGCTCAGGCTGCCATGGGCGGCAAGCTGACGGCGCGATCATCGCCGAGTGTGGCGATGGTTTCCAGTGTCATGTATCGAGCGCGCTGAACGGCCCATTCGTCGTTCTGTTCGAGCAGCAGGGCGCCGATCAGCCGTTTCACGGCGTCTTCGTTCGGGAAGATGCCAACGACATCGCTACGGCGCTTGATCTCGCCGTTGAGGCGTTCGATCGG
>JBIKOJ010000038.1:0-30402 GCA_044358135.1 Acetobacteraceae bacterium
TGCGCCGCGGGTGCTGGACGGCGGACAGCGTGGCGGGGGTGGGCTGGATGGTGGCGGCGGGCAGGGCGCCGCAGCACTTGGTGCCGCCGGGGGCGCCGACCTTCCAGCCGCCAATGGTGAAGCTCTTCGCCACTTCCTGCTGCACGGCGACGGCGGCTTCCATGGTGGTGGGCTTCAGGCTGTCCGGCAGGGTGGCGATGCGGCCGGCGGCCATGTTGGCGCGGGCGGCGAGCAGCTTCTGGGCCAGCTCGGTGGTGGCGTTGGACATGGTTGGTTCACTCCCGTTTGTTCCCTGGCACCTTGCCCGGCGGCCCCGGCTGCGGCAAGGCAGGGCATGGACCTGACCCTGTTGCGTGCGCCCGACCCCGCGATCCGTGCCCGGCTGGACGCGGCGATCGATGCCTTCAACGACGCCGCCACCGGGCGGACGGAGCCGGCGCGGCACCTCACCATCGCGCTGCGGGATGCGGCAGGCGCGGTTGAGGGCGGGCTGGTGGGGATCAGCTACTACGACTGGCTGCTGGTGCAGATGCTGTTCGTGCCGGAGGCCAGGCGCGGGCAGGGGCTGGGGGCGCGGCTGATGCTGGCGGCGGAGGCCGAGGCGGTGCGGCGCGGGTGCCGGGGCGTGTGGCTGGACACCGGCAGCCCGGCGGCGCGGGCGTTCTATCAGCGGCTCGGCTACGGCGTGTTCGCGGCGCTGGACGACTACCCGCGCGGATTCCCGAAATGGTGGCTGGCGCGGCAGGCGCCGCGGGCGGGCGGCGGGGCGGGGCTGGAAGTGTCTGATGCGCGCGACCCTGAAGTTGCGCGGGTGGTGGGTGGCGGGCTCTCGGCGGTGGCGGACGGGCTCTACGGCCCCGAGACGGGGCGCGAGGCGCTGGCGGTGGTGGCGGAGCAGGGCGGCACCCCGTGCGGCGCGCTGTGGATGGTGGCGCGGCGAAACTGGCTGTTCCTGGACCTGTTCGTGCTGGAGCCGGGCGCGCGCCGGCAGGGGCTGGGCAGCCGCATGCTGGCCATGGCGGAGGAGGCGGCGCGGACGCTTGGCTGCGTGGGGGTGTGGCTGGATACCTACGGCTTCCAGGCGCGGCCGTTCTATGAGCGGCATGGCTTCCGGGTGATCGGCGCGTTGCCCGACTATCCCGCGCCCTGGCAGCGCTTCTTCCTGGCGAAGCGGTTCTAGAGCGGTAGCCGACCTGATAGGCGGTCGCCACCGCTCTAGCTCTTTGTTTGAGCGAGCAACTTTAGCCCACCAGACGATTCCGTCTGATGGGCTGTTGCTCTAGCGCGCCAGCACCGCCGGGCGGGACGCCACCAGGCGGGCGTGCAGGAACCACAGCGGAATGCCGAGCAGGGCGACAAGGCCCGCGAGCACCAGCGCCCCGCCGGGGTCGCCGGCCCAGTCGGCCGCGGCGCCGCACAGCGCGGGCATCACCGCGCCGCCGATGTAGTAGGTGATGTAGAAGATGCCCATGCCCACGGCGCGGTTCTCCGGCCGGCAGGACAGGGCGCCGAGCTCCACGATCAGGCTGCCGGGCATGGCGGCGATGGTGCCGAAGATGATGCCCCAGAGAATGGGGGAATCGATCGCGGCGGGGCCGACGACGGACAGCGTGCAGACCACGGTGCCGGCGATGAAGATGAGGTTGCGGCCGAAGCGGGCGGCGGCCCAGCCGCCCAGCAGCATGGCAGGGAAATTGGCCCAGGTGCCCAGCGACAGCACCACATCGGCCACCCAGGCGGGATGGCCGCGCGCGGCAAGGAGCGAGGGCATCCAGGCCATGAAGTTGAACCAGGCGGCGTTGTAGACCATCCAGATCAGGCCGGCGATTCCAACCAGCGTGGCCTCGTGCAGGCTCGGCCAGGCCAGGGTGCGCGGCGAGGCGTGCGGCGCCTCTGTCCAGGCCAGGGTGAAGAGGAGGGCGGCGAGGGCGGCCGCGGCGGCACCGATCCAGAAGGCGGCGGCGATGCCGTGCGCTGCGGCGACCGGTGGCAGCACCACCTGGGCGAGGCCGATGCCGATCGGGAAGGCGCCGAGCAGCACGGCCATGGCGGAAGGCAGGTCCTTCGGCCCGAAGCGGTCGGCCGCCATCTTGCTCTGCATCACCGACATGCCGACCGCACCGATGCCGGCCACCCCGCGGCCAAGGGCGATGGCCAGGCTGCCCCATTCCTGCTGCACCGCGAGGGCCGCGAGCCCCCCGCCGAGCGCGATGAGCCAGGCGCTGCCGACCGCCACTGCCCGGTCCCCGAACCGGCGGGCGAGAAAGCCGCTGGGCAGCGCGACGAACACGCCGGGGGCGAGATAGGCACCGATCAGCCCGCCGAGAGCGGCGAAATCGAGCGCCAGCGCCAACATGAGGTCCGGCCCCAGCGTGGCGACCGTTTGCAGCTGGAAGCCGAAGGCGATGCGGGTGAGGGCGAGGGTGGCGATGGTGCCGTAGAGCGGCAGCCGGGAGGGCATGGCAGTGGTCCGGACGGTGCGGCCAACAGCAGGCCACAGCTTGCGCCGCCCGGCCAGATACCCCGATCAGGTGAACCAGAGCTGCCCATCCTGCGCGAGCGGGGCGGGCAGCGCTGCCTGGGTACCGAGCATCACCTTCCGGCTTCCCCGGTGAAACTGCCCACGAAGCGCCGGAAGCTGGAGACGGCGGCGAACTGCACGTCCCCCACCCCTGAGCGTTCCACCTTCGTGACATTCGCGGGGGTGGCGAGGTTGTCGTTGCCGGTGCCGCCGATCCGTTCCGGATCCCTCAGGGCCCTGCCTGTCTTCGGCTTGCGATGCCCCCCACGCGGAAACGGGGCGGGGCGCGCGCCGATCTGTGCGCGACGTCGTTCCTGCGCGAGGGATGCAGAAACTTCGTTGATCACAACTTCGCGATTGCGAAGTGTTGGGCGTTCGGGCACGATGGCGTGGACGCCCGCGCCGGGCATGGCGGGATTGCTGCCATGGAGGTTGCGATGGACGACACAGCCCAGTTGCGGGTGGACATCACCGTGTTGCGCGCGCGTGTGGACGCGCTGCAGAACGACCTGATGGAGCTGTTGGCCTTGCATGGCCAAACGTTGGAGGCACTGGCGCAGGTGGCCGGGACGCGGCCGCGGGCGCACCAGGCGTTTGGGTCCGGCGGATAGCGGGCAGCGCTTGATGGGGTGGCGCAAGCCGGCCTAGCCTTGCGCATGACCTATTCTGCAATTGTTCCGGCACGTGGTGGGAGCCTGGCTCTTTGAGCGGGGCGGCGCCGCCCGGCGCAACGCGGGTGGTGGTGGCGCTGGGGATCACCCAGACGCTGGCCTGGGCATCCTCCTACTACATTCCCGCCGTGCTGGCGGTGCCGATGGCGCGGTCCCTCGGCATCGCCTCCAGCTGGGTGTTCGGCGCGTTCTCGGCGGCGCTGGTGCTGTCGGCGCTGATCGCGCCCTGGGTGGGGCGGATGATCGATGCGCGCGGGGGGCGGGCGATGCTGACGGCCTCCAACGTGGTGCTGGCGGCCGGGCTTGCGCTGCTGGCCGCGGCGCAAGGCCCGGTGGTGCTGCTGCTGGGCTGGCTGGTGATGGGCCTGGGCATTTCGATGGGGCTGTACGACGCCGCCTTCGCGACCTTGGCCGGCCTTTACGGGCGCGCGGCGCGCGGGCCGATCACGGGGATCACGCTGATCGCGGGGTTTGCCAGCACGGTGGGCTGGCCGGTTTCCGCGGTGCTGGAGGAGGTGGTGGGCTGGCGCGGCGCGTGCCTCGCCTGGGCGGGGCTGCACCTGGTGCTGGGGCTGCCGCTGAACCGCTTCCTGGTGCCGCCGGCGCCGCCACCGGAGAAGGCGGCTGCGGCGACCGAGCCCGATGGCCCGCCGCCGCCGCGCTTCGCCATGCCACTGCTGGCGGTGGTGTTCGCCACCACCTGGTTCGTGGCCGGTGCCATGGCGGCGCACCTGCCGGTGCTGCTGGAGGCGGCGGGCACAACAACGGCGGTGGCGATCGCGGCCGGCGCGCTGATCGGGCCGGCGCAGGTGGGGGCGCGGATCCTGGAATTCGGCTTTCTGCGCCGCTTCCACCCGCTTGTCTCGGCCAGGATCGCGACGCTGTGCCACCCGATCGGGGCGGCGGTGCTGGCGCTGTATGGCGGGCCCGCCGCGGCGGTGTTCGTGGTGCTGCACGGCATGGGCAACGGGGTGCTGACGATCGCCAAGGGCACCCTGCCGCTGGCCGTGTTCGGGCCGGTGGGCTACGGGGCGCGAACCGGGCTGATCTCTGCGCCGTCGCGCCTGTTGCAGGCCACGGCACCGTTCCTGTTCGGACTGGTGCTGGAGGGCGGCGGTGTGGCGTGGGCGTTGTGGCTGACGGCGGGGTGCTGCCTGGCAGCGTTCGTGGCGCTGGTGCTGCTGCGGGCAGTGCCGCGGCCCGGCCCGGCATCGCCGGGATGACACCGCATCTTGCAATGAGTTCATGAAGCACAGCCTGTCAGGCGATCTGGTCCGCCTCATGGTCGTGGCCGACCTGGGCGGGTGCGCCGCGGCAGGCGTGCCCGAGGCGTGGTGCGAGGGAATCTGGGCCATGGGTGTGATGGGACGGGCGGGGCCGCAGGCGCCGGGGTCTCCGGCAGGCTGAGGCATGCGGCCCTGGCGGTAGCGCCTTCAACCCCGATGGCTGTGCCCGGCACCGCTAGGGCGGGTCGTGGAACCATGGTGCCGCAAACCGCCGAAATGCGGCCGAGGGCGAGACCGTGGGCAGTTGGGCCGCGGCTGGGTTCCTGGGCATTCCGCTTGAACCTGGGGCGCAAGGCGGTGCTACAATTTTGACCAAATTTATTCATGGTGCTGTCATTTTACATCTGAATATCGATAATATTAACTGTTATCATGGAAGTGATAGATGATATTTATTTGTCCCTGACGATACGCCATGCCATGGCCTGGAGGACTTTGGACGAAGAAGAACGGAACGCCCTCCGCCAACACGAAGCACGCATCGCCGAGGCGCAGGAGGTCTGCAAATGCGGCTAGCCTGTGTGACGATGGCCTTCAACGAACCTGACATGTTGCCGCTGTGGGTAGCGCACTATGCGCCCTATGACCGGTTCGTGATCGACCATGGTACCGATGACGGAAGCACGGCTCGTCTATCCGTGGAGCGTGTGAGGATCCCGCGAAGCGCGCACGACAATCGCCGTCGGGCCGATTTCGTCCAAGACTTCACGCGGGCGCTGCTCCGCTACTACGACGCGGTGCTCTTTACCGATGTCGACGAACTGGTGCGGCCGGATCCCGCCGAGCACGCAACGCTGTCGGACTATGCGGCTGCACACCCGCTGCCGGTGACGACCGCGATCGGGGTGAATCTCTTGCACCGGTTGCACCATGAAGGACGCTTCGAGACCGCACGCTCGCTGTGGCTGCAGCGAGGCTTCGCCTTTCCGACGGCATCCATGTGCAAGCCGGTCTTGATCCGAGAGCCCGTGGTCTGGTCGCGCGGGTTCCATACCTGGAACGGCCCAGTGTCGTTCGGCCGGTTGTTCCTGTTTCACCTTGCCTACTTCGACCGCACCATAGCCCTGCGCCGGCAGGCCAAGCGTCGCTCTGTTCAAGGTGCATCGATGCACCATCAGGCGGAGGATGACCTTGTGGCCGGCTGGATGGAGGGATGGTCCGCGATGCCCGTTGTGGAACCGACATGGGCGCCGGATTGCCCATTCCTAGGGGCATTCGCTGCAAAGGTCGTCGCATCGCAATTCGGGCGCGATGCAGAGGAATTCACAATCGACCTGGAGATTGGCGGAGATCGTTTATGGACGATCCCGGCTCGGTTTCGGCAGGAGCCTGGCGACAATTGGGCATCGGATACCGGCACTGCTGCGGATGTGGCGTGGTTTGCGCCAAACCACGTCGTGGCACCTGGCTGGAACGTTTGAACCAATCCGGCGCGTTTTCCGCGAACAGGCACGGGTGGAGTTGGCGTCGGTTGCAAAGCCCGGGAGCCTGGACTTTGGCAATCCACCAACCTTCCCATGATCTCCAGGGAAGGTTGGTGGGCGCACCAGGGCTCGAACCTGGGACCCGCTGATTAAGAGTCAGCTGCTCTACCAACTGAGCTATGCGCCCGCCACCGACAGAGGGTTGGTCCGTCGGGAGGCGGCGCTATAGCAAGGGTGGTGGGGCTTGTGAAGGGGCCTAGAGCGGACGATTTGCGCGGGCCAGCACCGCTTCGAACAGAACCTGGGTGCCAGCGGCCGCTTCCTCCGGTTCGATGCTCTCGGCTTCGTTGTGGCTCAGGCCGTCCTTGCAGGGGGTGAAGATCATCGCGGTCGGCACGTGGCGGGCGACATACACCGCGTCGTGGCCCGCGCCGCTCACGATCTCCCGTGCGGAGAGGCCCAGCTTTCTCGTCGCCTGGCGCACGAGATCGACGCAGGCGGGATCGAAGGGCTGGGGTGGGATCTGGAACAGTTCCGTCAGCGTCCAGTCGATGCCGCGTGAAGCCGCGATGGCGGCGGCTTCACGCGGGAATTCCTCGGCAATGCGGGTGATCTCCGCACCGTCAGGGTGGCGGAACTCCACGCTGAAGCGCACCTCGCCAGGCACCACGTTGCGGCTGTTGGGGGCGACGTGCAGCTGGCCCACGGTGCCGCGGCCATCCTCCCCGCGGGCGCGCATCATGCGGTCCACGAGGTCGATGATGCGTGCAGCGCAGACCAGGGCATCGCGTCGTGCGGAGGGCGGCGTGGTGCCGGCGTGGGAATCCTGCCCGGTGGCCACCGCGTCGTACCACACCTGCGCCTGCGCGCCGGTGACGATGCCGATCTGGCGGGCTTCCTTCTCCAGGATCGGCCCCTGCTCGATATGCAACTCGAAATAGGCATCGGCCGGGAAGGGCCGGGCCGGCTCGGCGCCGCGGTAGCCGATGCTGTCCAGCGCCTGCTCCACCGTCACCCCCTCGGTGTCCGGCAGGGCGTAGGCCTTGTCGCGGCTGTACACGCCGGCCCAGACGCCGGAGCCCATCAGCGAGTGGCCGAAGCGGCTGCCTTCCTCGTCGGTCCAGTTCACCAGTTCGATCGGCGCCTCGGTGGCGATGCCGAGGTCGTTCAGGCTGCGCATCACCTCCAGCCCGGCGATCACGCCCAGCGCGCCGTCGAACTTGCCGCCGCTGGGCTGGCTGTCGAGATGGCTGCCCATCAGCACCGGCAGGCGGGCAGGGTCGCGGCCCGGGCGGCGGGCGAACATGTTGCCGATCTCGTCCACGCGCACGGCAAGGCCCGCGGCCTCGCACTGGGCGCGGAAATGGTCGCGGCCCTGGCGGTCGATGTCGGTGAGGGTGAGGCGGCGCACACCGCCCTTGGGCGTGGCGCCGAAGCGGGCCATGTCCATCAGGCTGTCCCACAGCCGCTTGGGGTCGATGCGCTGGTTGGTCTGTCCGCTCATGGGGCCTCTCCGATTTCGGCGGCATCTTGCCCGGCGGGGAGGTTCCTGCAAGCTTCGGCGCCCCGGAGGTTCCCCTTATGCGTGCAGTTCTGGCGGCCCTGTTCCTGATCGCGCTGGCGGGGTGCACCCTGGTGGACCAGCGCACCTTCCAACGCGAGGGCGCCGCACCGGGGGCGGAGGAGGTGGCGCGCGCAGCCGCGGCGGCGCGGCAGGTGGCCTCTGTGCGGATCGGCGATCCCGCCGAGGCCTGGCGCCGCGGGGTGGCCGATGCGGTGCAGGCCGCCGAGCAGCGCGCGCCAGGCGGCGTGTTCGAGGTGATGGCGCTGGTGCCGCTGCAGGGCGCGCCGGCGGAACAGGACCGCCGCGTGGCCGAAGCCTCCCGCGATGCCCGGGCGGTGGCCGAGGTGCTGGGGGCCGCGGGCATTCCGGCGGAGCGGGTGCGGCTGGGCCTTCAGGGCGACGGGGGCAACCCGGCGCGGGATGTGCGCGTGTTCCAGCGGTGAGGCCGTCTGACCTGATGGATCGTCCGACGGTCCGGCTGAACCCGAACGCAGACAAGCGGCTGCGCGCGGGGCACCCCTGGGCGTTTAGCAACGAGATCCGCATGTCGCCGGAATATCGCGCCTGGGAGCGCGGCATGCCGGTGAAGCTGGAGAGCGCCGAGGGCTGGCGCTACGGCACCTTCATGTTCAACCCGCACAGCCTGATCGCCGCAAGGCTGCTGGACCGCAACCCGGAGGCGGAGATCGACGCCGCCTGGGTGGGGCACCGGATCGCGCGGGCGGCCTCCCTGCGGGCGCGGCTGGTGGATCCACGCTTCCACCGCCTGGTGCATGCCGAGGCCGATGGGCTGCCGGGCCTCGTGGTGGATCGCTACGGCGACGTCGCGGTGGTGCAGGCCAATACGGCGGGCATGGACCGGCTGCTGCCGGACATCACCGCCGCACTGGTGGGCCTGCTCGGCCTGCGCGCCGTGGTGGCACGCAACGATTCCGCCGCCCGCGAGCAGGAAGGGCTGGTCCAGGAGATCCGGCTGCTGCACGGCACCGATGCCGCGACGGAAAACGAGGAAGGCGGGGTGGTGTTCGCGATCGACCCGTTGGGCGGGCAGAAAACCGGCTTCTTCCATGACCAGCGGCCGAACCGGGCCATGGTGGCCTCGCTGGCCAAGGGCGCGCGGGTGCTGGACGTGTTCTGCCACGTCGGCGCCTTCGGCCTGGGCTGCGCCAAGGCGGGGGCGAAGGAGGTGGTGCTGGTGGACAGCTCCGCCCCGGCGCTGGAACAGGCCCTGGCGGCGGCCGCGCGCAACGGGCTGGCCGGCGTCTCCGCGCGGCGTGGCGACGCCTTCGACGTGATGGCGGAGTTCGCCCAGGCCGGCGAGAAATTCGACATCGTGGTGGTGGACCCGCCGGCCTTCGCCAAGACCAGGAAAGACCAGCCGAACGGGTTGCGCGCCTATAGCCGCATGGCGCGGATGGCGGCCGGGCTGGTGGTGCCCGGCGGCTTCCTGTTCGCGGCCTCGTGCAGCCACCACGCGCCGCTGGACCTATTCGCCGCGGCCATTGGCGAGGGGCTGCACCGGGCCCGGCGCGAAGGGGCGGTGGTTTTCACCGGCTTCGCGGGCCCGGACCATCCCGTGCACCCCCAGGTGCCGGAAAGCGCCTACCTCAAGGGACAGCTGATACGCCTCGCCTGAGGCCGGTGACGACCATGGCGAGCGGCACGGGGTTGGAGCGATAGGCAGCCAGGCCCCGGCCCATCATGCCGTTGGCGGCAGGCATCATGGCAACCTGCTCCGCCCCGTTGGAAAGCATCTGGCCACCGCCGCCGGGGGCCGCCGCCGGCACCGGCGGGCGGATCGGTATCGGGGCCGTGGCGCCGGGCGGCAGGCCGGCCAAAGCGGCCTGCACGCGGTTGCGATACGGCTCGGCGCGCTCCGGCGTCTGCGAGTGGTAGAAGCCGACGGCCTTGTTCCAGTCCCCGCCGGCCGGGCCTTCCTTCAGCTGCTTCAGGAAGCGCGCGGCATAGTCGGCATTGGTCATGGGGTCGAAGCCATGCTCCAGCGAGGCGAAGGCGTTGGGGTGGTGAACGCGGTTCACCTGCATGCAGCCGATGTCGACCGAGCGGATGCCGGCGGCCTCCGACTGGCGGACGAAGGCCAGGGCGGCCTCCCGCGTGTCCAGCAGGGCGCCGCGGCCCTCGGCATTCACCGCCCAGGGCCAGGGGTTGCGCTGCCCGGTGGCGGGGTCGGTGCGGCCGCTCTCAACCAGGCCGATTGCGAGCAGCATCCCTTGCGGAATGCCGTGGGCCCTCTCGGCGGCCAGGATTGCCGCCCGGCAAAGCATGCCGGGTGCCTGCGCGCCGGGTGGCGCGGGCGGAGCCGGGGTGGCGGAGGCGGCGGTGGTGGAGCCCGGGGCAAGGGCGGGCGGCATCGGCGGTGGTGGTCTGGGCACGTGAAACAGCGTCTGGAAGCTGCCAAAGCCCCGCATGGGCGGCACAAGCGGGCCGCCCTGGCCCTGGGCGAGAGCCGGGGTCAGGGGCAGGGCGCAGAACAGGCAGGCGAGGGCGAGGAGGGCAGGGAGGAGGCGCATGCACCGTGCAATGCATGCGGCGGGCCAGGATGCGGCGCCCCTCCGGGCTGGAAGGCTTACTGCGGCTTGCGGCGCGCGTTCGCGACGGCGGCGAGCAGGGTGGGGAGATCCACCGCGCCGGGCAGCACCTGGTCGCCGATGATGTAGGCGGGCGTGCCCTGCAGGTCGAGCCTGCGGCCAAGGGCGAGGTTGTCGTTGATGCGGCCGGTGATCTCCGGCGCGGTCATCTCCCGCATCAGCCGCTCCGCATCCAGGCCGGCCCGGGTGGCGGCGGCGCGCAGCGTGCCCTCGTCGATGGCGGGGCCGCCGGTCATCAGGATCTGGTACATCTTGTGGTAGCCGCCCTGCTTCTGGGCGGCGAGCATGGCGCGCGCACCCAGCGTGCTGGCCGGGCCGAGGATCGGGAAATCCTTGAACACCACGCGCACGCCGGGGTCGCGGCGGATCAGCTCGTTCACCACCGGCACCATGCGCCGGCAATAGGGGCAGCGAACGTCGTAGAACTCCACGATCGTCACGTCGCCGTTGGGGTTGCCGGCCACGGGGTCATCGGGGTTGCGGAACAGGGCGGGGGCAAGCTCCCCGATCGTACCGCGGGCGGCCCCCATCTTCTGGCGCTCCTCCTCCTCCTGCAGGGCGGAGATGGCATCGCGCAGCAGGCTGGTGTCGGTGCGCAGGGCATCGCGGATGATGGCGATGATCTCCTGGCGCTGCTGGGTGGTGAAGCTGCCGAGCGGCGGCAGGGCGGCCGAAGGCGGCGGTGCCGGGGCCTGCGCCTGGGCCGCGCCGCTGCCAAGCAGCGAAGGGGCAACCGCGCTGCCAAGCAGCGACAGGGCCAGGACCAGAAGGCGCAGCAGGGAAGAAAGGCGCATGCGTCAGAAGCCCTCGCGGTTCTCTTTGCGGACGGCATTGCCCACATCCACCGCGCGCTGGCGGGACGGACCTTGGGGCAGCTGCTTCTCGGCCCGGCGCGCGAGCGTGCGGGCGCGGGGAATGTCCCCTAGCACCAAAGCCTCCTCCGCCAAAGCGAGATCGGCCTGGCCCATCTCGCCCAGCCGGCCCCAGGCGATGCCCAGGCTGCGCCAGGATTGGGAGTCGTCCCGTTCGCGCGCCAGGGCGGATTGCAGGTGGCCAATCGCCTGGCGCAGCTGGCCGGTATCGTTGGTCTCGATCATGGCCCGTGCCAGCGCGGCACGGATCGGCGCCCAATCCGGCGCCAGGCGGGCGGCCTCCCGGTAGGGTGGGATCGCTGCCGCGCCGCGCCCGCCCTCGAACAGCACCTGGCCCTTCAGCTCGTGCAGCCAGGGGTTGCTGGGCTGCTCGGCCAGCAACCCGTCGATGATGCGCAGCGCCTCGTCCGTGCGGCCGAGCCGGTAGAGCGCGATGCCGCGGGCGTAGCGGGCGGGCGGCGCCGTGTCGTTCTCCCGGATGCGGCGCAGGGTGACGGTGCTGGGCTCCAGGAAGCCGCGCAGCTTGGCGCGCACCATCTGGAAGTTCGCCTCGAAGCCCGGCGGCAGGGGGGCGTTGGTGTACTGGCTGCGGGCGAGATGGGCCGTGACAGCCTCGATCCGGTCGCGCGTCAGCGGGTGGGTGCGCAGGTAGGGGTCCTGCAGGTCTTCCACCAGCGCATCCTGGTCCCGCATGCGGCCGAACAGCGCGGTCATGCCCCGGGCCGACCAGCCGAGCTGCTCCAGCGCATAGAGGGCCGACTGGTCGGCGGCGTTCTCCATGCTGCGGGTGAAGCTCATCAGCCCACGCTGGGCCAGCTGCTGGCCGCCGAGCATGGCGCCCATCCCGGCCTCCCCGCTGCGGCCGGCAACGCCCGCCGCCACGCCGATCAGCATGGCGGCGACGGACTTGATCATCGCCTCGCGCATCATCTCCGGCAGGCGGGCGAGGTGGCCGCCGCGGATGTGGCCGGCCTCGTGCGCCAGCACGCCGATCAGCTCCAGCGCGGAATCCGCCTTGGCGAGGATCCCGCTGTTGACGAACAGGCGGTTGCCGGTGCTGACGAAGGCGTTTAGAGCGTCATCGCGGATCAGGATCGTGCGGACCGAAGCGGGGTCCACCCCTGAGGCGCGGAACAGGGGGTTTGCGAAGGTGCGCAGCAACGTCTCGGTCTCGGCGTCGCGGATGGTCACCAGGGTGGGCGCAATTCCCTGCGCGGCTGCTGGTGGCGAAACGGCGGCGGCCGCCAATGCGATGGGCGCGCCAAGGGTGGCGCCCAGCACCGCACGGCGGTGCCAGGTGGAATGGGAGCAGCCGAAGCGCGTGCAGCAGGTCATGAAGCGGGCCATCGGCCATATTCTACCAGCCCGTGCGCTGGCCGTCCTGCTTGGCGTGGCGATGGCCACCAGCGGCTGCAGCACGCTGGAATCGATGGCCGACAAGATCATGCCGTCCAGCAGCAAGGCGCAGGAAGGCACGGCGGGCTTCATCCCGGGCTTCCTGGGCGCCGCAGTGGCCGATGAGCCGCAGGCGGCCCTCGCGGCCCGCGCGATCCTGTCGGCCGGCGGCACGGCGGCGGATGCCGCGGTGGCGGCCGGGTTCACCCTGGCGGTCACGCTGCCGTCGCGCGCCAGCCTGGGCGGTGGCGGGGCGTGCCTGGCGTTCTCCCCGGCCTCGCCCACGCTGACGGCTGAAGCGGTGATGTTCCTGCCGGTGCCGGGCGGCGGCGGTGGCGACCGGCCGGCCGCGGCGCCGATGCTGGCGCGCGGCTTGTTCGCATTGCATGCCCGCTACGGCAGGCGACCGTTCGAGTCGCTGGTGTCCCCGGCAGAGCAGCTGGCCCGCTTCGGCGCGCCGGTCAGCCGGGCCTTTGCCCGCGACCTGGCCGTGGTGGCCGGGCCGCTGGCGGGCGATCCGGAGGCGGCGGGCATCTTCCTGCCCAGCGGCCGGGCACCGGCCGAAGGCGACATGCTGATGCAGCCCGACCTGGCGGCGACCCTGGGCCAGATCCGCATTGCCGGCGTGGGCGACCTCCACCAGGGCGTGCTGGCGCGGCGGCTGGCGGAAAGCAGCGTGCGGGCGGGTGGCGGCATCACGCCCCAGGGGCTGCGCGCGGCCCTGCCGCAATATGTTCCGGCGCCGCGGATCGATCTGGGCGGCGGCCTGGTGGTGTCCGTGCTGCCCACCGATGGCGGCGTGGCGGCCGGTGCCGCGATCCGCGCGCTGTGGTCCAGGCCGCAGGCCATCGACGTGGCGGCGGCCCGGGCGTCCGGCGTGGCCGCGGCATGGCGCCGTGGCGCCTTCGGCGGCAACGCCCAGGCCGCCGTGGATTCGGCCGATGTGGCCGGCGGCACCCTGCCACCCCTGCCGGCCACCACCGGCTTTGCCACCATGGACCGCGAGGGCAACGGCGTGGCCTGCGTGGTGAGCATGAACAACCTGTTCGGCACCGGCCGCGTGGCTTCGCAAACCGGCATCGTGCTGGCCGCATCGCCGGATTGGATGCCGCCGGCGATGCTCTCGGCGGCCCTGGCCTATGCCGGGGGCACCACGACGTCGTTCGTGGGCGCCGCCACGGGCACCGGGCAGGAAGGTGCCGCGCTGGCCACCGCGGTGGCAGTGGCGCAGAGCGGCGCCGCGCGCCGCGCCCTGCCGGCACCGGTGCCGGAGCCCGGGCGGGCCAATGTCCTGCTTTGCCCCGGCGGCCTGCCCGTCGATCCCGCACGGTGCAGCTGGGCTGCGGACCCGCGCGGCAGCGGCCTGGCGGTCGGGGGCAACTGATGGCCCTGAAGGTCGGGCGAGGGGCGGCGGCGCCGCCCTTCATCGTGATGGACGTGATCACCGCGGCCAACGCCCGCCAGGCGCAGCTGCCGCCGGGTGCGCCGCACGTGATTCGCATGGAAGTGGGCCAGCCCGGCACCGGGGCGCCGGCCGGCGCCGTGGCCGCCGCCCAGCGCGCGCTCTCGGCCGGCGCGCCGATGGGCTACACGGAAGCCTTCGGCCTGCCCTCGCTGCGCGCCCGCATCGCGGCCCACGGCCGCGCCTGGTACGGCGTGGACGTCCCACCCTCGCGCGTGGCCGTCACCGTGGGGGCCTCCGGCGCCTTCCCGCTGGCCTTCCTTGCCGCCTTCGACCCCGGCGACCGCGTGGCGATGGCCACGCCATTCTATCCCCCCTACGTCAACATCCTCACCGCGCTGGGCATCGAGCCGGTGATGCTCGAAACCGGCCCGGAAACCCGCTTCCAACCCACCGTGGCCCTGCTGGAGGCGATGGACCCGCGCCCAGACGGGCTGATCGTCGCCAGCCCCTGCAACCCCGCCGGCACCATGCTGGCGCCGGACGAACTGGCGGCGATCGCCCGCTGGTGCCACGCAAACGGCGTGCGCCTGATCTCCGACGAGATCTACCACGGCCTCGCCTACGACCAGCCCCAGGCCAGCGCGGCCGCGTTCAGCCCCAGCGCCATCGTGGTGAACTCCTTCTCCAAGTATTTCTCCATGACCGGCTGGCGCATCGGCTGGCTGGTGCTGCCGGAGGATCTCGTTCGCCCGGTGGAGTGCCTGGCGCAGAACCTGTTCATCAGCGCCCCCCACATCGCCCAGGTCGCCGCCGAGGCCGCCTTCGACTGCACGGAGGAGCTGGAGGCGAACATCGCCCGCTACCGCCGCTCGCGCGCCCTGCTGCTGGCCGCCCTGCCGCAGGCCGGCTTCCCGCGCATCAGCCCGGCCGAGGGCGCCTTCTACCTCTATGCCGACGTCTCCGACCGCACCAACGACAGCCGCGACTTCTGCGCCCGCATGCTGGCCGAGGCCGGAATCGCCGCCTCCCCCGGCGTGGATTTCGACCGCAAGCGTGGCCACCACTTCCTGCGCTTCAGCTATTGCGGCCCGGAAGCAGACATGGCGGAGGCGGCCGAACGCCTGAAGCGCTGGCGCTGACGCAACCGTGATCGCCCCGGCGCCGCCGTTGCGCAGCGGCGCGGCGCAACGGTTCGCTGCGAGAGTTGCCTGTTCAGGACAAGGGTTTTACATCGTCTGCCGATGCGCCGGCTGCGGCATCGCTCTTGCCAGCACGCAGGGAGCCGGGCCGCATGGGATCATCCGTCTTCGAATGGCTGTTCGATCCGCAGGGCCTGACGCCGCACGGCTTCTGCCTGCTGTGGCAGCCCGGGCTGATCGCGCTCCATGCCGCCTCCGACCTCGTGACGGGGCTGGCCTATTTCTCGATCCCTCTGGCGCTGGCCTATGCGGCGCGCAAGCGGCCCGACCTGGTCTATGCGCCGGTGCTCTGGCTGTTCGTGGCCTTCATCCTGCTGTGCGGCGCCACCCATTTCCTCGGCGTGGCGACGCTATGGGTTCCCGCCTACGGGCTGGAAGCCGTGGTGATGGCCGCCACCGCGGTGGTGTCCGCCATCACCGCGGCGGCGCTGTGGGGGTTGATGCCCCGGCTGCTGGCGCTGCCCTCGCCCATCCAGCTGCGCGCCGCCAATGCCGCGCTGCGCGAGAGCCAGGCGCATTACCGCGCCAGCTTCGAGCAGTCGCCGGTGCCGATGCACATCCTGGACCGCGACGGGCGGTTCACCGACATCTCCGACAGCTGGATGGAGCTGCTGGGCTGGACGCGCGCGGAGATCGTCGGCCGCCATGTGCGCGACATCGCCGCCCCGGACAGCGGTGTCTGGAACGCGAAGGACGTGGGCCGGCTGCGGGAAGACGGCCAGCTGCGCGACATGGAACGCCGCTTCCAGACCCGCGACGGCCGCGTGGTGGAGGTCCTGGTCTCCTGCCGGATCGAGCGCCACGGCGAGACGGGCGGCCAGGAAGGCCTGGTCTGCGTGCTGATCGACGTCACCGCGCGCCGGGCGGCGGAAGCCGCGCTGCGGGCGGCGGAGGAGCGGCTGCGCCAGGGCCAGAAGATGGAGGCGATCGGGCAGCTGACCGGCGGCGTGGCGCACGACTTCAACAACCTGCTGCAGGGCATCGGCGGCTGCCTGGACATGATGGACCGCCGCGTCGGCCAGGGGCGCCCGGCGGAGGTGGTGCGCTACCTGGCACCGGCGCGCCAGGCGATCGACCGCGGCGCGCACCTGACCAACCGCATGCTGGCCTTCGCGCGGCGGCAAACGCTGCAGCCCCGCCCGGTGGACCCGGACCGGCTGGTGCGCGGCATGGAGGAGCTGCTGCGCCGCACGCTGGGCCCGGCGGTGGAGCTCACGCTGAGCCTGCATGACGGCGTGTGGTCGATCCTGTGCGACCCGAACCAGCTGGAAACCGCGCTGCTGAACGTGGCGATCAATGCGCGCGACGCCATGCCGGAAGGCGGCACCCTGTGCATCGCCACCGAGGACCTGATGGTGGCGGCGGAGGAGACGATGGAGGAAACCCCGGCGGGCCCCTACGTGTCGATCGCGGTCACCGATACCGGCACGGGAATGACGCCGGCGGTGATGGAGCGGATGTTCGACCCGTTCTTCACCACCAAGCCCACGGGGCAGGGCACTGGCCTGGGCCTGTCCCAGCTCTACGGCTTCGTGCGCCAGTCCGGCGGCTTCGTGCGGGCGCGCAGCGCCCCGGGCCAGGGAACCACGATCACGCTCTACCTGCCCCGCCACCGGGAGGCGGTGGCCGAGGCCGCAGCCGCCGAGCCACCACGCGCGGCCCGGCCGGGGCCGGTCGCCGAAGGTGCCAGGGTGCTGGTGATCGAGGACGAGGCCGGCGTGCGCGCGGTGATCAGCGAGGCGCTGCACGACCTCGGCTGCACCGTGCTGGAGGCCGATGACGGCATGGCGGGCTGGCAGATCGTGCAATCCGATGCACCGCTGGACCTGCTGATCACCGATGTCGGGCTGCCGGGCATGAACGGCCGCCAGGTGGCCGATGCCGCCCGCGCCGCCCGCCCGGCGCTGCCGGTGCTGATCATCACCGGCTATGCCGGCGCCGCACTGGCCGACCTCTCCCTGCCGGAGGGGATGCGCCTGCTGCGCAAGCCCTTCGCGCTGGAAGCGCTGGAGCCGATCGTGGTGGAACTGCTGGCCGGGGAGATCGCGGCCGCGGCGCCAAGCGGCTGACCAGCCCCCAAACAGAAACGGCCGGCCCCGCATGGGGCCGGCCGCCTGTCGGATAAGCGATGCGGAGACCTAGAGCGCCGCGAGCACCGCTTCGGCGCGGCTCACGTCGAAGCCGCCGGCGGCCTCAACGGCCAGATGGCTCACCTTGCCGTCCTCGACCACCATGGCGAAGCGCTGGCTGCGCACGCCCAGGCCGCGGGCCACCAGGTCCAGTTCCAGGCCCATCGCCTTGGTGAACGCGCCGGAGCCGTCGGCCAGCATGGTGATGTTCTCGCCCACCGCCTGGTCCTTGCCCCACGCGCCCATGACGAAGGCGTCGTTGACCGCCATGCAGACGATCTCGGCCACGCCCTTGGCCTTCAGCGCGTCGATGTTCTGCACGAAGCCCGGCAGGTGCTTGGCGCTGCAGGTGGGCGTGAAGGCCCCCGGCACCGCGAACATCACCACCTTGCGGCCCTTGAAGATCTCGTCGGTGGTCACCGGCTTCGGGCCCTCCGCCGTCGCCTTCGTGAGCGTCATGGAAGGAATCTGGTCGCCTACCTTGATCATCTGGCCTGTGCCCCGTTTGTTGTTTTGCCGTGGCGGCATGGGCCGCCGCCGGGCCGCTTGCGTGCCGGCCCGATCCGACCAACATAGAGGACATGGCACGCAAATCCACCCCTGCCGCGACCGAAGCCAAAGCGGGCGAGGCCGAAGCGGGCGGGCCGTGGCTCACCGGGCAGGTGCTCATCGCCATGCCGGCGCTGGCGGGCAGCGTGTTCGCGCGCAGCGTCATCTACCTGTGCGCCCATACGCCGGATGGCGCGATGGGCCTGATCCTGAACCAGCCGCTGGCCAGCCCCAGCTTCGAGGACCTGCTGCAGACCCTGGCGGTCGAGCCGCGGCCGCCCGCGCGCAGCATCCGGCTGCATTCCGGCGGCCCGGTGGAGAACGGCCGCGGCTTCGTGCTGCACAGCCGCGACTGGACCGGCGAGGGCAGCCTGCTGGTGGACGACCACGTCGCCCTCACGGCAAGCCTGGACGTGCTGAAGGCGATCGCCGAGGGCGGCGGGCCGGAACAGGGCCTGCTGGCGCTGGGCTATTCCGGCTGGGGCCCCGGCCAGCTCGATCGCGAGATCCAGCAGAATTCCTGGCTGTCCATCCCCTTGGTGGAGGACGACCTGCCGCTGCTGTTCGATTCCGACCACGAGAGCAAGTGGCGCCGCGCGATGGCCCGCCTCGGCGTGGACCCCGTGCTGCTCTCCGGGGCCGCCGGGCGCGCCTGAGCGGCACCGCCGCCCTCGGGAATCCGCTTGCATCCCGGCAGCACCAGGGCGCAGGCTCGCCCCATGCGCTGGTTGGGCCTGCTTCTCCTGATCGCCTCGCTTGTGATGCCGCGCCCCGTGGGGGCGGGCGAGCGCACCGTCGATCTCGCCCTGGTGCTGCTGACCGACGTCTCGCGCAGCGTGGACGAGCGCGAATACGCCCTGATGAAGGAAGGCTACGCCACGGCGCTCACCGATCCCCGCGTGCTGGCCGCCATCGGCGGCGGCGAGCATGCGTCGGTGGCGATCCTCTATGTGGAATTCGCCGGCGCGCATGAGGTGCGCACCATGGTGGACTGGACCGTGGTGCACGATGCCGCCTCCGCCGCCGCGCTGGCCGCCCAGGTGAAGGCCGCACCGCGCGCCTTCTGGGGCCGCACCTCCATCTCCGCCGGGATCGAGCATGCCATGGCGGCGCTGGAGCGCGACCTCGCCGCCCGCGGCATCGAGGCGGCGCGCCGCGTGATCGACGTCTGCGGCGACGGCACCAACAACAGCGGCCGCGAGGTCGGCACGGTGCGCGACGAGGCGGTGGCCGCCGGCATCACCGTCAACGCGCTGGTCATCCACAGCGACCCGGCCAATGCCTGGATCGCCGCCCATGTGAACCCGCCGGGCGGGCTGACCCATTGGTTCCGCGAGAACGTCATGGGCGGCATGGGCGCCTTCGTGCTGGAGGTGGAGGGTTTCGACAGCTTCGGCCACGGCATCACCCGCAAGCTGATCAACGAGATCGCCGGCCGCGGCCGCCCCGGCATCCGCTTCGCGCTGCTGCCCGCGCGCTGACCCAGCTTTGACCCGGCGCGCCCCGCGCGCGACAGTGCCGCCCTCTCGCAAAGGGTAGCACCACATGGAAATCCGCAATCTCGGCGCCTCCGGCCTGCGCGTCTCGGCCATTGGCCTCGGCTGCAACAACTTCGCCGGCCGCATCGACCTGGAAGCCACGCGGCGCGTCATCCACAAGGCCCACGACCTCGGCATCACCCTGTTCGACACCGCCGACGTCTACGGCAACCAGGGCGGCAGCGAGAGCTTCATGGGCGAAGTGCTCGGCAGCATGCGCCAGGAAATCGTGCTGGCCACCAAGTTCTGCATGCCGATGAGCGACGACGGCAGGAAGCAGGGCGCCTCGCGCCGCTACATCATGCAGGCGGTGGAAGCGAGCCTCACCCGCCTCAAGACCGACTACATCGACCTCTACCAGGTGCACCGCTTCGATCCGCTGACCCCGATCGAGGAAACCCTGCGCGCGCTCGATGACCTCGTCCGCCAGGGCAAGGTCCGCTACATCGGCTGCTCCAACTGGGCCTCCTGGCAGATGACGGAGGCGGCCTGGATCGCCCGCGGCGCCGGCCTCAACCACTTCGTCTCCTGCCAGGACGAGTATTCGCTGGTGGTGCGGGATGCGGAGAAGGAGCTGATGCCGGCCGCGCGCCACCTGGGCATGGGCCTGCTGCCCTATTTCCCGCTCGCCTCCGGCCTGCTCACCGGCAAGTACCGCCGCAACGCGCCGATGCCGGAATCCTCGCGCCTCACCACCACGCAGCGCCTGGCGGACCGCTACCTCACGGACAAGAACTGGGCGATCAGCGAGAAGCTGATCGACTACGCCGAGGCGCGCGGCCACACGGCACTGGAACTGGCGTTCAGCTGGCTGCTGGCGCAGGCGCCGGTTTCCAGCGTGATCGCGGGCGCGACCAAGCCGGAGCAGCTGGAACAGAACGTCACGGCGGGCGGCTGGAAGCTCTCGGCCGAGGAACTGGCGGAGATCGACCGCATCACCGCCGGCTGATACGCCCAGGGATGCGGGGGCGGGGCCATTTTGGCCCCGCCTGGCACCTTCGGGCCAGGGCTCAGGCCGCGGCCGCGGTTTCCGCGCGGTCGGGCTTGCCCTTCAGCGCGGTGGCGATGTAGCCGCGCAGATCGTTCAGATAGTCGTTGCCGCGGCGGGTGCGGGTCACCAGCACCGAACGCCGGTCGCGCGGATCCGGCGCGCGCTTGGCCAGGCCGAGCTCGGCCAGCCGGTCCAGTGAGCGCGTGATCGCAGGCTTGGACACTTCCAGCCGCGCGGCGAGGCCCCGCACGGTGTGGGGGCCGTCTTCAAGGTAGGTGATCAGGAACACGCCGAACTGCCGGGCCGACAGGTCGGGCCCGTCGCGACGGACGGTTCCCACGATGGTGTCGCGTAGAATTCCAAGCAGTCGTTCCGGGGTCATGATGGATGGCACGGAGAATCTCCTATGGGGATGAGCAAGCACGAATCAAAGCGGTCGCTTATCCAGTCGAGAGGGTCTGGCAGCGGGCATCGTTTCGTCCGTCGGTAAAATGCCGTATCCAGTAACGAAAATCTAGCGTCAAAAAATCGTTAATTGTTAATTAATGCATCCAATTCTGATGTCGGATCGCAATGTCTCCGGGAGGTCTTGAGCCGCTTCTGCACCGAAACGGAGATGAAGATGCACTGGTTCCGATGTCCACCTGATGAATCGCGTCACAAACCATGTCCGCGCCCCGGCTTGCCCCGCCGCCGCAGGCCGGTAGGATCGCCCCACCCCAGCCGGAAGGACCCCCTCGCATGGCCGCCTCCGCGCCCACCGCCCCCCAGGGCGCCCATGACTTCCTGCTGCGCCGCACGCCGGACCAGATCCTCGGCCCGTTCTACCCGGTCCGCCGCACCCCGGACCGCAGCGGCGACCTCACCCAGGGCGGCCGCGCCCAGGGCCTCGTGCTCCACCTCTCAGGCATCATCACCCGGCTGGACGGCACGCCGGTGGAAGGGGCGGAGGTGCAGGTCTGGCAAGCCAACCGCCACGGCCGCTACCTGCACGATGGCGACGTGAGCCCGGAGCCGCTCGATCCCCACTTCGAAGGCTTCGGCGAACTGGTCACGGGGGCGGACGGCCGCTACGCCTTCACCACCATCAAGCCGGTCGCCTACCGCACCAGCCCCACCACCTGGCGCCCGGCGCACATCCACTTCCGCGTCACCACGCGGCTGGAGCAGTTCGTCACCCAGATGTATTTCGAGGGCGACCCCTACAACGAGATCGACCCCTTCCTGCGCAGCGCCCGCCGGCCCGAGGCGCTGGTCGTCTCCCTCCTGCCGCCAGCACCCGGCCAATCGCCGGAGTCGCGCCGGGTGGAATTCAACATCGCCCTGGCGACCGGCTAGGCCTTACTGGCTGGCCCAGACGATCCGGTGCATCCACACCACCTCGGAAAGATCGAAGGAATAGTCGGGATAGGCCGGGTTGAGGCTCTTCAGCTCGATCTTGCGCGCCGAGCGCCGCGCCAGCTCCTTGGCCATCACCTCGCCGGAATGGGTGCGCGCCACCACCCGGTCGCCGCGGCGCAGCGGTGCCACCGGTGAGACGATCACCAGGTCCCCGTCGCGATACACCGGCTCCATCGAATCGCCGCTGATCTCCAGCGCATAGGCATTCGGGTCCGCCACCTCCGGCAGCCCCACCTCGTCCCAGCTGCCGCCCACCGGGAAGCCGCCATCGTCGAAGAAGCCCTCGCCGCCGGCCTGGGCCAGCCCGATCAGCGGAATCCGCCGCGAGGTCACCGAGCGCGCCGGCATCGCCCGCGCGCCGCCCACCAGGGCCGCGAAGCTGTCGAACCCCGCCCCCACCGCATCCAGCGCCTTGGCCACGCTCTCGGTGCTCGGCCACCGCGCCCGCCCATCCGGCATGATCCGCTTGGACGGATTGAAGGTCGTGGCATCCAGCCCGGCACGCTTCGCCAACCCGGAGGCGGAAAGCCCGTGCTCCGCCGCCAAGGTGTCCAGTGCACGCCATACATCGGCATGTTTCATCGCAATTCCCCTGCCCGCTGCGGCCTGTCGGGCCGAATCGATGAGCGAATTCAATCTATAGGAATGACTCCCAGATTCGCTAGGAAAAAAACACCGAAAACGGGTTGCAACGAACGCCGGTCGCTGCTTTTATGTTCACGATATGTTCCAATTCCTAGGAAGGGCACCATGAACATGCACACAACCCCCGGCTTCCGCGCCTTGCAGGCCTCCCGCCCGGTCCCCGCCGCCGCCTTCCGGCAGCCCCAGCCGCCCCGCCCCATCCCGGCCGCCGCCCCGCGCCACGCCGATGCCTGCCTGCCCCTGCGCCCGCCCGCCGCCCCCCGCCGCGCCGTGCCGGCCATCCCCGGCACCGTGCCGTTCGACGATGCGGCCCAGGCCTGGTTCTGGACCGTGGCCTCCCTGGCGGCCCGCCACGGCGCCGGCCTCGGCCGCGGCTCCCAGGGCGGCCATGGCGGCGTGCGCATCGCCCGCCCCTGCGACCCCGATGACGTGATCCGCGCGCTCGACCTGCTCTACCGCCGCGGCGGCATCGGCCCCGCCCATGCCCGCGTCCTGCGCCGCTGGGGTGAACGCTTCACCGTCCCCGCCCCCGGCGGCACCAGCGCCGAGGATGCCCTGCTGTGGTCGGAGGCGATGGCCCAGCTGGATGGCGTGCTGCGCCCCAAGGGCATTCTTTTCTGACAATTTTGGAGTAAATAAGAAAATAAGCCTTGACTCCCTCGCCACCCCCGCCTAGCCTTCCCCCATCGGCGAACCAGTTTCGCCGACCCGTCCCCCTCACCACGGGCCGCGTTCCTCCACGGAATCGCGGCCCTTTGCATTTCCGGAGCACACCATGGACTTCACGCTGCGCAACCTCTCCGTCCTCGCCTATGCCCAGGGCTTCACCCTCTGGCACTACCGCGCCGCCGCCGCCCCCGTGGCCCGCGCCACCGCCCAGGGCTTCTTCGACCCCGCCGCCGACATGATCGCCGCCGGCGACATGGTGCTGGTCTCCGCCGCCGATGGCGGTCGCGTCCTCTTCGTCTCCAGCGCCAGCGAGGCCGGCGGGATCGCAACCACCAGCCTCGCGGGCTGAACGCTTTCCAACAGGCCGCATTCCCGGCACATACGGCACATGCACACCGCCCTCACCTCCGCCCTGATGCCGCTGCTGCGCCAGCTGGACCCGGAGACCGCCCACAACCTCGCGCTGCGCGCCCTGGAACTGAACCTGGCCGGGCGCAGCGCGCTCCCGCCCTCGCCGCGCCTGGCCGTCCGCGCCCTGGGCCTCGATTTCCCCAACCCCATCGGCCTGGCCGCGGGCTTCGACAAGAACGCCCGCGCCCTGCCGGCACTGGCCCGGCTCGGCTTCGGCTTCGTCGAAGCCGGCACCGTCACCCCCCGCCCGCAGGAGGGCAATCCGCGCCCGCGCCTGTTCCGCCTGGAGGAAGACCGCGCGGTGATCAACCGCATGGGCTTCAACAATGAGGGCATCAAGGCCTACATGCCCCGCCTCGCCGCCGCCCACCCCGTGGCCCGCGCCATGGGCGTGCCCGTCGGCGCCAATGTCGGCATCAACAAGGAAGGGGCGGACCCGGAGCGCGACTACCCCGCCCTCGTCGCCGCCGTGGCGCCGCACAGCGACTACGTCGTCATCAACGTCTCCTCCCCCAACACCCCGGGCCTGCGCGACCTGCAAGGGGAGGCCCGGCTGCGCGCCATCCTGCGCGCCATCGCCACCGAAGTGTCCTCCCGCCCCAAGCTCCTGGTGAAGGTCGCGCCAGACCTCTCGGAAGACGGCCTGCGCAGCGTGGCCGACACCGCCATGCAGGAAGGCGTCGCCGGCCTCATCGTCAGCAACACCACCATCCGCCGGCCAGACACGCTGAAATCCCCCCAGGCCACCCAGGCCGGCGGCCTCTCCGGCCAACCGCTGAGGCCCTTCGCCGAGCAGGCCCTGCGCACCGTGGCACGCCATGCCGGCCCCCGCCTGGTGCTGATCGGCGTCGGCGGCATCGCCACCGGCGAAGACATCCTCGCCCGCATCCGCGCCGGCGCCAGCCTCGTCCAGCTCTACAGCGAATTCGCCTATGCCGGCCCCGCCCTCATCCCGCGCCTCGCGCAGGAACTGCTCGCGGCCATGGACCGCCAAGGCATCACCTCAATCGCCGACGCAATCGGCGCCGATCTCTAGGGCTGAACCACCATGGAACACCTGCGCGGCTTCGAATCCCTGGCCCGCCGCCACAGCGGCTTCATCCTGGACCTCTGGGGCGTCATCCACGACGGCGTCACCCCCTATCCCGGCGCTGCCGATTGCCTCGCGCACATCCGCGACCTCGGCAAACCCGCCGTCCTCCTGTCCAACGCCCCCCGCCGCGCCCACGCCGCCCAGGCCGCCCTGCGGGCCATGGGCATCGCCGACGACCTCTACACCGGCATCCTCACCTCCGGCGAAGCCACCCACATCGCCCTGCGCGACCGGACCGATCGCTGGTTCGCCCTGCTCGGCCGCCGCATGTACCACCTCGGCCCAGACCGCGACCGCAACGTCTTCGATACGCTGGACCTCGACATCGTCGACCACCCGGCCCAGGCCGATTTCGTCCTCAACACCGGCCCGGACGACCTCGCCGGCCCCACCGAGGTCGCAGACTGGGACTCCCTGCTGCGCTCGTTCCGCGCCCATTCCCTGCCGATGGTCTGCGCCAACCCAGACCTCGAAGTCATCCGCGGCGGCACCCGCGTCATCTGCGCCGGCGCCCTGGCCCAGCATTACGAAACCCTCGGCGGCGACGTCCGCTGGATCGGCAAGCCCGACCCCGCCATCTACACCCCCGTCCTGGCCATGCTCGGCACCACGCCAGGCGAAACCCTCGCCGTCGGCGACTCCCTGCGCACCGACATCGCCGGCGCCAAAAGCCGCGACATCCCCTCCTGCTGGGTCCTCGGCGGCATCCACGAAGCCGAACTCGGCGGAGATCCCAAGCGCATCGAAGCCGCCGCCGCGGCAGCCGGGCTCGCGCCGGCAGCGGTGCTGCCAAGGTTTGTCTGGTAGAGAAGCAAGCGGTTCTTTTTTGAAAAAAAGAACCAAAAAACTTTCGTACCTATGCGGATGCAACCACCGTGGCCAACCTGGTCACGGCGGTGCCGCATCAAACGAATGAAGTCTTTTTGCTTCTTTTTCTTCAGAAAAAGAAGAATCCTTACTTACTGAAGATCCTGGCCAACCACGCACACGCCTCCCGCATCGCCTCGGTCGCCGCATCCACATGGTTCACCCAGAACAGGAACCCGTGGTTCATCCCATCCCAGCGCGACAGCTCCGTCGGCACATGCGCGGCAAGCAGCCGCTCGGCATAGCGCACCCCCTCGTCGCGCAACGGGTCGTATTCCGCCACCTGAATCAGCGCCGGCGGCAGGCGCGACAGGTCCGCGGCCACCAGCGGCGCCGCGTGCGGATCAGTGGCGGCCGAGGGATCGGCATAGTGCCCCCAGAACCATTCCATCGTGGCGCGCGTCAGCCCATACCCTTCGGCGTTCTCGGCGTAGGAGGGCATGTCGGCGCTGCAATGCGCCGTGGCGGGATAGAGCAGCAACTGCCCGACAAGCGCCGGCCCGCCCTCGTCACGAATCCGCAGCGCGGTCACCGCGGCAAGGTTCCCCCCGGCGCTGTCCCCGGCCACCACAATCCGCGCCGGATCACCCCCCAGCTCGGCCGCATGCAAAGCAGCCCAGCGTGTCGCCATCAGGCAATCCTCGGGTGCCGCGGGAAACCGGTGCTCCGGCGCCAGGCGGTAATCCACCGAGATCACCAGCGCCCCGGCCCCGCCGCACAGGTTGCGGCACATGCCGTCATGCGTATCCAGGCTGCACAGCACGAAGCCGCTGCCATGGAAGAACACCACCATCGGAAAGGGCCCGGTCCCCTCCGGCGTGTAGAGCCGCAACTTCAGCGGCCCGCCGGGCCCGTCGATCACGCGCTCCTCCACGCGCGCCACGGGGGCGGCGGGCGGCAGCACCTTCACCAGCGCCTCATAGCGCGCCCGGGCCGCCGCCACGCTCAGCGTGTGGGTGCCGGGAAGCGGGGCGGAACGGTCCAGGATGGCCTGGATCTGTGGGTCCACGGGCATGGGTCGTTCCTTTACCAAATCGTATAGCCGCCATCGATCAGCAACGCGCTGCCGGTCATGTAGCGCGCGGCATCGCTGGCCAAATACACGGCCAGCGGCCCGAGATCCTCCGGCTGCCCGGCCTCGCCGATCGGCACCGAATCGCGAATGTTGTCGATCATGGCAGGGTTCTCGCGCGCCCAGCGCTTGTTCGGCTCGGTCATGAAGAACCCAGGCAGGATGGCATTCACCGTCACCCGATGCGGCGCCCAGTCGGCCGCCACGGCCTTGGTGAAATGGATCACCGCCGCCTTCGCCGCCTCATAGTGCCGCCCGCCGATGCCGCGATTGGCGATCAGCCCGCTCATGGAGGCGATGTTGATGATCCGCCCGGAAGCAGCCGCGCCCGCCTTGGTCCGCGCCACCATCTGCCCGCCGACGAGCTTGGTGCACAGGAAGGTACTGGTCAGGTTCAGGTCCAGCATCGCCTGCCAGTCGGCCAGGGACTGCGCCTCCACCGGCACGTTGATCCGCCGCCCGCCGATATTGTTGATCAGGATGTCGATCGGCCCCAGCGCCAGCGCCTCGGCGCAGGCCCGCTCGCAGCCCTCCGGCGTGCCGGCATCCCCGGTCAGCGTCCAGCACTGCCGGCCACGCGCGCGGATATCGGCGGCGGTGGCCGCCAGGCTGTCGGCATCGCGGCCCACCATCACCACGTCGGCCCCGGCCTCGGCGATAGCCAGCGACATCTCGCGGCCCAGGCCACGGCTGCCACCGGTGATGAACAGGCGCTTGCCATCAAGGCGGAAGCGATCGAGCACAGTCATGACGGTTTCTCCCTGCCGCGAGGGAAACACCCAAGCCGCCCGCTGGCAATCGGTGATCTGGCGATCAGAGATACGGCAGCAGCAGCCGGCATGCCGCATCGCGCAGCCGCACCGGCACCGTGCGGGCAAGCAATTCGCGCAGCGTCGCCGGCCGCGTCGGCGTCGCGTCGATCAGCGCGTCGATCCGCGCCGCCACATGGGGGTCGAGCAGTTCCACATCCAGCTCGAAGTTCAGCCGCAGGCTGCGCATGTCCCAGTTGGCGCTGCCGATCAGGCCCCAGGCCCCGTCCACCGTCATCAGCTTGGCATGGTTAAACGGCGGCGCGCTCCACAGCACGTGGCAGCCGGCGCGCACCATGGCGAGCAGCCCATCGCGCATCGCCCAATCGAGCACGATGTGGTCGCTGCGCTCGGCCACGATGATCTCCACCCGCACCCCGCGCAGCGCCGCAAGCGCCAGCGCGCTGGCCAGCGCATCGTCCGGCAGGAAATAGGGCGTCATGATGCGCACGCGCTGCCGTGCGATGCTGAGCGCGGACATCTTCAGCAGCTTGATCCGCTCGATGTCGTGATCGGGCCCGGAGGTCGCCACGCGCGCGAACGCCTCCCCGGCCGCCTGGATCGCCGGAAACCAGGCGGGCCCCCGCAGCGCCTCGCCGGCGGCGAACTCCCAATCCTCGGCGAAGGCCGCCATCATCTGCCCCACCACCGGCCCCTCGCAGCGGAAATGCATGTCGCGGATGCCACGCCGCCGCGGGCCGATCAGCATCCGGCGCCGCAGCGGCGGCCCGGGCACTTCAAGGTTCTCGTCGCTGATATTCACCCCGCCGGTGAAACCCAGCCTGCCATCCACCACCAGCAGCTTCTTGTGCGAACGCAGGTTGAGCAGCGGCATGCGCCACGGCAGGTGGGAGTGCAGGAAGCGCGCCGCCGGCACCCCCATGCGCCGCAGCCGGTGATAGGCGCCGGAGTTGAACCACCCACCGCCCACGCCATCGATCAGCACCCGCACCGCCACCCCGCGCGCCTGCGCCCGCGCCAGGGCGGCGATGAAGACCCGCCCGGTACGGTCGTTGCGGAAGATGTAGCTGTTCAGCGCGATGCTGGTCCCGGCCGCCTCGATCGCCTCCAGCATGGCCGGATAGGCGGCATCGCCATGCGGCAACGGCTCCACCTGGTTGCCCGCCAGCAGCGGCCGGCCGGTGATGCGGGTGGAAGCGCGCGCCAGCGGCATCAGGTGCGTCGGCACGATGGCACAGCAGGAGAACTGGTCCGGCGCCGCGAACTGCCGCCGCCGCAGCCGCAGGCCACGCCGCTCGATCCGGTTCACGCCCAGCAGCACATACAACAGCGCCCCCAGCCCGGGCGCGAGCCACGCCAGCCCGATCCACGCCGAGGCCGAAACAGGCGAAAGCCGGCGCAGCAGCACATGCGCGGTCACCGCGGCAGAGCCGGCCAGCTGCAGCACGGCCAGCGCCGTCCAGGCAATCTCCCAATCCGGGGTCATCCACGCCCCTGGCGCGAAAGCCTCAGCCCTTGCGCAGGTTCCAGAACAGCGGCCGCGCCGCCCGCAGGATGCCGTTGACGTTGCTGCGCCGCGCGATCGGCGAGCGCCACATGCCGGTGGGCACGAAGGGCACCTCCTCCAGCGCCAGCACCTGCATCTCCCGCCCCAGGCGCTGCTGTGTCGGCAGGTCGGCCGCGTCGTACCACGCGTCGCGCAGCGCCTCCATGCCCGGCGAGTTGTACCACCCGAACCAGGCCTTCTCCCCGGTGCCCCACAGCGACGTGTAAACGGCCGGGTTGGAAGAGGTGAAGCCACCGCCAGAGGTGCAGAAGATGCTCCACCCGCCCTTCTCCACCGGCTCGCGCGAGGCGCGCCGCTGGATCAACGACCCCCAGTCGGTCGCCACGAACTCCACGTTCAGGCCCAGCTGGTCGCACAAGGAGCGCGTCACCTGCGCAATCGCATTCAGCGTGGGGAAGTCGGTAGGCGCCATCAGCACGAGCTTCTCGCCCTTGTAGCCGCTCTCCGCCACCAGCCGCTTCGCTGCGGCCACGTCGCGCTTGCCGGTGATCTTCTCCATCCCCGCATCGCTGGCCAGCGGCGTGCCCGGCGTCCAGATGCCCACGGGCTGGGTGGTGTAGGGGCTGTCCGGCCCCATCACGGCGGCCAGGTAGTCCTTCTGGTCCGCCACCATCAGCAGCGCCTGGCGCAGCTTCACGTTGTTGAACGGCGGGTGCAGGTGGTTCGGCCGCACAATGCCCAACTCGCCCAGCAGGTCGGTGTTGTCCACCACCACCTCCCGGTTGCGCTGCAGCACCGGGATCAAATCGGCCAGCGGCCGCTCCACCCAGTCGATCTCGCCGGTCTGCAGCGCCGCCGCCGCCGTGGCCGGATCCGGCATGATGATCCACTCGACCCGATCGACATTCACCACCTTCGCCCCGGCCATGTTGCTCGGCGCCTCGGCGCGGGGAATGTATTTTTCGTTGCGCAGGTACACGGCGCGCGACCCGCTCACCCATTCCTCCTTCACGAAGCGAAAGGGCCCGCTGCCGACATACTCGGTGATCTGCTGGAAGGCGTCCGTCCTGGCGATGCGTTCCGGCATCATGTGGCAGTTGTTGGCCAGCGCCATCGGCAGCAGCGGGAACGGCTTCTTCAGCACGATCTCGAAGCTGCGGTCGTTCACCACGCGCATCTCGTTCAGCTGGCTGGCGATACGCTGCCCCATCCCGTCGCGCTTCATCCACCGCGACAGCGAGGCGATGCAATCCGCCGCCCGCACCGGCTCGCCATCGTGGAACGCCAGCCCGTCGCGCAGCGCCAGCCGCCACGTCAGCCGGTCGTCGCTGGTGGTGGCGCCGGCCAGCATCTGCAGCCGCGGCAGCATCTGCTCGTCGAAGGTCCAAAGCTGGTCCCACACCATGTGCGCGTGGTTGGCCGCCACCGTGGCCGTGGTCCACACCGGATCGACATTGGCGAGGTTGGCCTGCGGCACGAACTTCAGCACCCGGGCGGCGCCCTGGGCGATGGCCGGGCGCGGCAATCCGGCCGCGGTGGCGCCAAGGGCGGCGGCTCCGGCAAGGAGGCTCCTGCGCTTCATCGTCTGCTCTCCCTGAAGCGCCCAGGCAGAAGGGCGCCCGGCAGCGTAACGCAGGCCGGGCGCCGAAGGGAACGATCCTGTGCGCCTGCAGGCGGCTCAGCGGCGCCGGCGCAGGGCCGCCAGCAATCCCAGCGCCGCCCCCAGCACCGGCAGGGAGGCCGGCGCAGGGGTGGCCGTCGCGGCAACGCCCACCGGCTCGCCGTAGATGAAGTCGTCCATCACCACCAGGTCC
>JBIKOJ010000206.1:0-9206 GCA_044358135.1 Acetobacteraceae bacterium
GAGCACGCCGAGCCCGTAGCCGTGGCGGAACCCGAACCCCGGGAATCGCTCCCGCGCCGCGGCCCACACCTTGCCCACGCCCCAGCCTTCGCCGCGCACCTCGCTGTCGTGCATCAGCACCACCCCGCGCGGGGAAAGGGCCGGCAGCCAGGTTTCCAGGTCGTGCCGCACGGAGTCTTCGTCGTGCAGGCCATCGATGTGCAGCAGGTCGATGCTGCCGGGCCCGAACAGCCGTCGCGCGGAATCGAAATCCGCCCGCAGCAGGCGGGAGAACCCGGCATGCCGGGCGTCGTGCCAGGCGGACAGCTCCTGGAACACCGATTCGCCGTATTCGCCGGCCTGCGGATCGCCCTTCCAGGTATCCACCGCCACGCAGTGCGCCGGCAGCTTCAGCGCCGCCACCGCCTTGCAGAACGCGGCGTAGGACACGCCGTTATGCGTGCCCAGCTCCACCACCAGCGCAGGCCGCATCGCGGCCACCAGCCAGTGCGCGAAGGGCACGTGGCCCCACCAGGCGCTCGCCACGCCCAGCCGGTCGGGTTCCCAGAACACGGGGTCGAGCGATGCGGGCAGCAGGGCAGGGTGGCGCATACCCCCATCTTGCCGCGCCGCGCCGCGATGCGCCATCACACCCGCCCCAGCGCCCAGGCGCGCAGCACGGCCAGCCGGTCGCCGAGCCCGCGGGCCTGCACCGGCTCCGCCCGCGCCAGGTCCCGCCGCGCCAGAACCGCGGGGAGTGCGGCTGCGATCACCCCGCGCGGCAGCCTGTCGCCCGCCTGGTTCAGCAGTGCCCTTCCCTGTGCGGCCAACTCGGCCAGCACGGCGGGCAGCCGGTCCGCGCCGTGGCCGGCCATCAGGTCGTGCACTGTCAAACCATGCTCCCCCAGCAGGTCCTGCGGCAGCAGCACCCGCCCGGCCCGCGCCAGCGCCGGCACGTTGCGCAGCTGCCCCGCCACGCCATGCGCGGTGCCCAGCACCCGCAGGCGCGACAGCAGGGGCTCGTCCGCCCCCAACAGCCGCCCGGCCGCCACCATCACGCCCCCCGCCGTGGCGGCGAGGTAGGCGCCCCACGCCGCCCGGTCGGGAATCGCCTCGTCCGCCTCCGCCTCGCGCCCATCGATCATCGCCAACAGGTCTTCGGGCACCAGCAGCCCCTGGGCGATCGCATCGGACAGCGGGGTGGCGACTTCGTGCTTCTTGCGCGTGCCCTCCACCACCTCCCGCCACCATTGCAGCCGGATCAGCGCCAGCGTCGGCTCGCTCACCGCCTCGCGCGCGCGGGCCAGCTCGTGGTTGAAGGCATACAGCGCGAACAGCGCCTCTCGCCGATGTGCGGGGGCGAACAGCGCGGTCAGGAACCGGTCGGGATCATGCCGGCGCACCAGCGCGGCGCAGGGGGAAAGGGCAGGGGAGTCGCTCATGCCCCCTCACCTGCCGCCACATTGTCGCCGGGGCAAGCTTGACCTGGGGGGAGGGTGGCCATAGCTACCAACGGCGTCCATATCCGCCCAACACATCCGGAGAACGGCTTCATGGCCTTCACACTCCCCGCCCTCCCCTACACCACCACCGCCCTGGCCGCGAAGGGCATGTGCCAGGAGACGCTGGAACTGCACCACGGCAAGCACCACCAGGCCTATGTCACCGCGCTGAACGGCTTCGTCGAGAAGGACGCCGCACTCCAGGGCAAGTCCCTCGATGAGATCGTGAAGCTGTCCAACGGCAATGCCGCGATGGCCCCGGTGTTCAACAATGCCGGCCAGCATTGGAACCACATCCTGTTCTGGGAAAACATGTCCCCCACCGGCGGCGGCATCCCGGGCGCGCTGGAGAAGAAGCTGGTCGAGGATTTCGGCAGCGTGCAGGCGTTCAAGGACGCCTTCAAGACCGCCGCCACCACCCAGTTCGGCAGCGGCTGGGCCTGGCTGATCCTGGGCACCGACGGCAAGCTGAAGTGCACCAAGACCCCGAACGGCAGCAACCCGCTCGCCACCGGCGAGGGCAAGGCCCTTCTCGGCTGCGACGTGTGGGAGCACAGCTACTACCTGGACTTCCGCAACCGCCGCCCGGACTACGTGCAGAACTGGCTGGACAACCTGGCCAACTACGAGGGCATCACCCTCTAGGGTTCCGCACGCCGGACATGGAAAGGGCCCCTCGCGGGGCCCTTTTTTGTGGGCGCTAGGATGGCCCGCCGAGCAGGGCGCGCACCGAGACATCCTCGTCCAGGTCGGGCCAATGGATGCCCTTGCCGCGCCCGATCAGCCGCCAGTTCGCACGCTCGGCCGGGGCGGCATCGCGCAGAAGCGGAAACCAATCCAGCGGCGCGGACACTTCCCGCCCATCCGCCAGCACCACCCGCAGCGCCTCGCCGGTCACCGTCACATCGATGGCGACGGGATCAGGGCTGATGGCCGAAATGCTCATTCCACGCCTCCAGGAACCTCAGCCGGTATTCCTGCACCAGCATACGCAGCCGGGTCAGCTCATGCGACCGGAAACCGCTGGACTCGGCCAGGGCCACCGGTGCGAGCCAGAGCTTGGCCACGCTGTCCCCGCGCTCCACATGGATATGCGGCGGCTCGTGCCCTTCGAGGCTGTAGAAGAAAAACCGATGCCCATCGATCCGCAGAACCGTGGGCATCGCGGCTGCGTCAGGCCTTCTCCGCCGGCTTGGCGTCGTTCGCCGGCTTCGGCTCGCCCAGCACGCCGGTGATGGTCTCGCGCAGCACCTTCACCTTTACGTTGGGCGCGATTTCCACTTCGATCTCGTTGCTGCCCTCCACCGTGCGCTGCACCACGCCGACGATGCCGCCGCCGGTCACCACGCGGTCGTTGCGCTTCAGCGCGTTGAGCTTCGCCTTCAGCGTTTTCTGCGCCTGCTGTTGCGGGCGGATCAGCAGGAAATAGAACACCGCGAAGATCAGTACGATCGGCAGGAACTGTCCGGCGGTGGCAACAAGGCCACCCATGTCCTGCGCGTAGGCCGGGGAAATCAGCATGAAGGGGTTCCGGGTTGCTCTGGGGGTCGGCGGACCATAGTTTCCGCGCCTTCCACGTCAAGCACGAACGGATCGCCCGCACCATGGACCAGCGCCTGCTCGAAGCCGCCCTCAGGATCGCCGAAGCGCTGGACCGCCTCGCCCCGCCGCCGCCGCCGGTGCCGGACCTCACCCTGGCCGATGCCTTCGTCTGGCACCCGGAGGGGCGGGAGCTGCGCCCGGTGCCGAAGGTCAGCCGCGTGGACCTGCCCCTGCTGCAGGGGGTGGAGAACCAGAAGCAGCAGATCCTGGACAACACCGCCCGCTTTGCCGCCGGCCTGCCGGCCAACAACGCCATGCTTTGGGGCGCGCGCGGCATGGGCAAGTCCTCCCTGGTGAAGGCCGTGCACGCCGACATCAACGCCCGCCACCCCGGCAGCCTGGCGCTGATCGAGATCCACCGGGAAGACATCGCCACCCTGCCGGATCTGCTGCGCCTGCTGCGCCTGCCCACGCTGAAGGGTGCGGATCGCCGCTGCCTGATCTTCTGCGACGACCTGTCCTTCGAGAAGGAGGATGCCGACTACAAGGCGCTGAAATCCGTGCTCGATGGCGGCATCGAGGGCCGGCCGGCCAACGTGCTGTTCTACGCCACCTCCAACCGCCGCCACCTGATGCCGCGCGACATGATCGAGAACGAGCGCAGCACCGCGATTCACGCCGGCGAGGCGATCGAGGAGAAGGTATCGCTGTCGGACCGCTTCGGCCTGTGGATCGGCTTCTACCCCTGCGACCAGGACACCTACTTCGCCATGATCGACGGCTACGCCGCGGTGATGAAGCTGCCGATCTCCCAGACCGAGCTGCACGCCGCCGCCGTGGAATGGACCATCACCCGTGGCAGCCGCTCCGGCCGCGTGGCCTGGCAGTTCATCCAGGACATTGCGGGCAAGCTGGGCGTGGCCGCCTGAGCTACCCGGCCACCGCCGCCAGCAGCCGCCGCAACTGCCCGGGCCGCAGCATCAGCGGCGGCCCCAGCAGCTCCGGGCGGAAGGGCTCCAGCGGCGCGGCCGCCGCCCAGGCGAAGCGCACCCCGGCTGCACAGGCCATGCCGTAGAAGAAGTAGTCGCGATAGCCGGGCCCGACCATGCCGGCCCGCGTGCCCTCCGTCATCGTGCCGATCAGCGTCAGCCCCGCGCCCATCGGCCCGGCCACCGCATGGGCGCCGGCAAACAGCGCCACCTGCTCCGGGAAGGACAGCAGGGCGGGCTGCACCACCGCGAATCCGGCCGCCTCGGCCACCGCCTCTGCTTCCGCCGCGTTGGCCAAGGGCCGCCGCCCGCCCGCCGGTCGCGTCACGAACACGCGCGCAGGCCCGTCTGCCCGCGGCGCTACCTCCACCAACCGCGCCATGAAGGCCCGCACCGTCGGCGAGAAGTACCAGCCCGCCCCCACCAGCGACACCCAGTGCAACGCCGGCACGCGCAGGATCGAGCCCTCCGGGCACACAACCAGCTCCGCCTCCAACCCCAGCGCCGCAAGCGCGAAGCGGATCATCTCCTCCATCGCCAGGGCCTGCTCCGGCACCAGCAGCCGGAACCGCCGCACCCCCACGCGCGGCAGGTGCATCAGCCGGGGCAGCATCTCGCCCAGCATGTGGCCGAAATTGTTCACGTCCTGCAGGAACACCGCCACCACCGGCCCGCCCGCCTCCGGCAGCGTCGCCATCTCCCCGGCGGCGATCCGTGCCAGCTGCCCGCGCTGCCGCGCCTCCAGCTCCGGGCCTGGCTGCACGTTGTAGTAGCTTTCCTTCACTGCCACGCCGTCCCGCGCCAGCACGTAGCTGCCGTCCAGCACCAGCGCGTCGCGCAGCAGCAGCACCGCCTCCGCCGGGCAGGCGGCATGGGTGCGCGCCATCACGGTCAGGAACTCCCGGCCCAATGCGGGATCGGCGGCACGCACGTCCAGCAGCAGCGGCGGCGGCACCGGGCCCAGCACCGCCGGCTGCACGAACAGCGCCTCCGCCCCCGAAGCCGCCCCGTAGGGTGCGGCGGGGATCAACCCGATGGCGTCACGCGGCATGCAGCACGTCCTGCAGCAGTGCGGTGTCGATCGCCGTCGGCGCCTCCTTCCGCTCGATCGCCCCGGGCCGCACCGCCTGGGTGAACACCCAGTCGAAGCGCAGCCCTGCGAGGCACGCGATGTCCCAGAAGAAGAAATCCGCCACGCCGGGGTCGAGCATCGTCACCCGCCCGCCCGGCGCCATGGCCGCGCTGAGCACCAGGCCGGAGCCCCACGGCCCCGCCAGATGCGCAGCCCCCGCGAACAGCGCCACCTGCCGCGCCACCGGCAGCGTGGAAGGTTCCACCACCGTGAACCCCGCCGCCTCGGCCACCGCCGCCACCTCTGCCGCATTCGTCACCGCTCGCCGCGCGGCACCCGGCCGCGCCACGAACAGCTTGCGCGGCCCGTCCGCCGGCCCCGCCGCCGCCCGCAGCCGCTCCATCAGCCGCAGCAGCGTGGGCGAGGTTTGCAGGTTGTAGCAGGAGACCGGCGTCACCCAGATCAGCTCGTCCACCCGCAGCACAGAGCCCTCGGGGCAGACCACGCCCTCTGCCCGGATGCCCAGCGCCCCCAGCGCGAATTCCAGCACCGGCACCAGGGGCAGCGCCATCTGCGGCACCAGCAGCCGCACCTCCCGCAGCCCGGCATCGGCCAGGTGCACCAGCTTCGGCAGGATCTCCGCCACCAGGTGGCCGTACCAATCGCCGTGCTCCTTGAACAGCGCCACCACCGGCGGCCCCGCCGCCCCCAGCTGTGCCGCCTCGCCCGCTGCCAGTTGTGCGGGCCGGCCGGGATGGCGATGCAGGATCACATCCTCCACCTGCACGTCGGCGAAGCTTTCCCGCACCCCGGCCCCTTCGCGGCTGACGAGGAAGCGGCCATCCAGCACGCGCATGTCGCGATAGGCCATCACGGCCTCGGCCGGCACCTGCTCCTCCGCCTCCGCCAGCACCTGCAGGAAGGTGCGGGCCATGCCGGCGTCCTCGCAGGCGAAGCCATGCAGGCCCGGGGGCACGCGGCCATAGCGGTCCGGCGGACGGATCAGCAGCATCCGGCTGTCTGGCACGGCGGCATAGCGCACCAGCGGGATCGGGGGCGCCGCCGACACCCCCTAGCGCCCGCCCAGCGCGTGCGCCTCCGCCTCCAGCGCCAGGCGGCATACCGCGAAGCAGTGGCTCTGTGTCATCGCCGTCTCGGTCCGGTCACGCAGGTCGGCCACGAAATCGCGCATCGTGGTTACCGCCTCGCCGGCGCAGGGGATGTGCTCGGTCTTGGTGTTGGTCACCAGGAAGAGGTGGTGCGGCCCTTCGCGCCCGGCGATGTCCAGGTTCTTGCGCAGCTCGATATAGCCCTCGGTGCCCACGATGAAGGCGCGGCCGTCGCCCCAGTCCGCCAGCCCGTCCGGGGTGAACCAGTGCATCTGCATCGTGGCCGTCGCCACGTCGTTGCGCAGGATCATCTCGCCCCAATCCTGGAAGTCGTTCACCGGCGTGCGCTTCGGCGCCACGGTGCGGATCGCGGCGTGCACGATCTCAGCCTCCTCCCGCCCGGTCAGCTGCAGGAAGCTGTCGATCTGGTGGCAGCCGATATCCACCAGGATGGAGCCGTTGGTGCTGGCACTCCAGAACCAGTCCGGCCGCGTGTCCCGGTTCAGCCGGTGCGGCGACATGCCGGTGGTGGAAACCAGCCGCCCGATCGCGCCCGCGCGCACCAGCGCCTTGGCCTTGGCACTGGCCGGCGAGGCCCAGCGGTCGCCGAACGCCACCATGAAGCGCCGCCCGGTCTCCGCCACCACCGCCTCCACCGCGGCCAGGTCGGCGCGGGTGGTGATCCCTGGCTTGTCCACCAGTACATCCTTGCCGCGCCGCATCGCCTCGATCGCCAGCGCCGCACGCTCATTCGGAATGGCCGCGGACAGGATCAGCCCGATCGAGGGATCGTCCAGCAGGCGTTCGCGCTCCGCCACCTCCGGCAGGTCAGGGAAGCGCTTGCGGAAGCCGGCCAGCACATGCGGGTTGGTCGTGACCGGCCACCAGCCGGCGCATTCCATGCCGGCATCGATCAGGTACTGCGTCAGCTCATAGACGTGCCGGTGATCCAGCCCGATCAGGGCGAAGCGCATGGTCATGCCGAAGCCTCCCGGTTCCGCCGAACCCTAGCCCAGCGAATCGTCGCGCACCACGCGCCCATCCACCAGGTGCACCCGGCGCTGCGCCGTGCCCGCCAGCCCCTCGTCATGCGTCACCGCGATCACCGTGCGCCCCTGCCGGGCCAGCCCGGCCAGGATGGCGAACACCGCCGCGGCGTTCTTGGTATCGAGCGCCCCCGTGGGCTCGTCCGCCAGCACCACCGGCGGGTCGTTGGCCAGGGCGCGGGCCACCGCGGTGCGCTGGCGCTGCCCGCCGGAGAGCCCGTCGGGCCGCTTGTTCGCCTGGTCGGCCATGTCCAGCTGCGCCAGCAGCTCCATGGCACGCTCCTTCATCTGCGGGCGCGTGAGCCGCCCGAGCTGGCGCATCGGCAGCATCACGTTGTCTAGCACGGTGAATTCCGGCAGCAGGAAGTGGAACTGGAACACGAAGCCGAACGCCGCCAGCCGCAGCCGCGTGCGCGCCGCATCGTCCAGCGCCGAGGTCGGCGCGCCATCCACGAACACCTCGCCCGCCGTCGGCACATCCAGCAGCCCGAGCAGATACAGCAACGAGGATTTGCCGGAGCCCGAAGGCCCCGTCACCACCGTGAAGCTCGCGGGCTGGAACGCCAGCGACACGTCGCTCAGCAGCGTGACCGGCACCGCCAGCGGCAGCACGCGGCCGAGATGCTCCGTGCGCAATACATCCACTATGTCGCACCCCGGATGATCTCCAGCGGGTCCGTCCGCGCCGCCTTGCGGGCGGGGATCCACGCCGCCCCCACCGCGGACAGCAGCGCGATCGCCGCCGCCAGGCCGTAGGTGAACGCGGTCTGCTGCACCATCAGCCGCTGCGTCGGGTCGTCCGCCCCCGGCGCCGGGAAGGTCTCCATGATCGAGGCGCCCACGAAGCCCACAAGCCACCCCGCCAGCACGCCCATCACCCCGACGGCAATCCCCTCCGCAATGAACGTCGCCACCACGCTGCTCCGTGGCATGCCGATGGAACGCATGATCGCGATATCGCGCGCCTTCTCGCTCACCACCGTGGAGATGATGTTGAAGATGCCGAAGCCCGCCACCAGCAAAATCGAGCCGGTGCTGCCATAGATGATCACGTTCTGCAGCACGAACACCTCCAGGATGCGCGAGAACGTCTCCTCCCACGGTGCCGCCTTGTAGCCCCAGCGCCCCTCCACCAGCGCCGCCACCTCCCGCGAACGATCAATGTCCGCCAGGCGGATATGGATCTCGTTCACCACCCGCGGGCGCGCCATCATCGATTGCAGCCGGTTCAGCGCCACATACACCTGGCCCAGATCCTGCTGCTCCAGCCCGGTGCGGAAGATGCCCACCACCCGCAAGGCACTCTCCCCGCCGGCCACGGTGGAAACGGCCACGGTATCGCCCAGCGCCACCCCCATCTTCTGCGCCAGGGCCTTGCCGATCACCACGCCATCGGTCCGGGCGCCCAGCGCCTCCAGGCTGCCCTCCTTGATGTCCTTCTGCAGCGTGGTCACCCGCATCTCCCGCACCGGGTCGATGCCGATCGCACTCACCGCATAATCCCGCCCCGCCCGCCGCAACAGCATCTGCCCGCGCAACGTGGGCGCAACCGCCACCCCCGGCATCGCCGCCAAGGCCGCCATGATCTCCCCGGCATTGGCAATCCCGCGCACCGGGTCGCGCGGCACGATCCGGCTGACCGATACCGCCGCCCCGGGATGCAGGATCGCCAAAGGCTGCGGCGCCGGCCGCCGCACCTCGTCCGTGATCGTCACGTGCGGATTGCTCTCGATCATCTGGGCGCGGAAAAAACTCTGGAAGCCGCCCATCAAGCCGGTGACGGCAATGAATACCCCCACGCCCAACGCCACCCCCAGCACACTCACCACCGTCTGCCGCCGCCGGCTGCGCAGATGGGCGAGGGCTATGGCAAAGGGGAGCGTCATGGGCGGGCGGGGGAAGGGAAGGGGGGGGGGTGGGCCCCGCCGCCCCCCCGGGGGGGGGGGGGCCCCCCCCCCCCCCCGCAT
>JBIKOJ010000207.1:0-9164 GCA_044358135.1 Acetobacteraceae bacterium
AAGCTCGCCCACCTCCAGGCCATGGACGAACAAACCGCCCGCCGCCGCTTCGGCGAAGACGGCCCCGCCCTCGTCCAACGCGCCCGCGGGGAAGACAGCCGCCTGGTCCACCCAGACCGAGACACCAAGTCGATCAGCGCCGAAACCACCTTCAACACCGACCTCGCCGGCCAGGCCGAGCTGGAACGCGAGCTCTGGCGCCTCTCCGAAAAACTCGCCAACCGCCTCCGCGCGTCGGACTACGCCGCCGCCGGCGTGGTCCTGAAACTCAGAACCGCCGCCTTCGCCAACCGCACCCGCACCCAGCGCCTGCCCCACCCCACCCGCCTGCCCGACCTGCTCTTCCAAACCGCCCGAACCATGCTCGCCCGCGAAGTCGATGGCACCGCCTACCGCCTCATCGGCATCGGCGCCCAACCCCTCGCCCCCGCCACCCAGGCCGACCCGCCCGACCTCGCCGACCCAGGCCAACCCCGCCGCGCCGCCGCCCAAGGCGCCATCGATGCCCTGCGCGCCAAGTTCGGGGCGAACGCGGTGGTGAAGGGACGGGGGTTTAAGTAAGAGTCTTCTTTTTCTGAAGAAAAAGAAGCAAAAAGACTTTTATGAGTCCGATGCGGACGGAGTCGTTCTAAATTCAGAAAAGTTTTTTGGTTCTTTTTTTCAAAAAAGAACCGCTTCCTTCAACCCCGGCACCCGCTCCACCAACGCCGCCTGCAACGCCTCCCGCCGCTCCCACAACGACCGGTACCAGGCCGTCCGCGCCCGCATCTGGAACGCCAGCATCCGCTCCCGCGCCACCCCCGCCCGCGCCTGGTCCGCAATGCCCTGCGCCTTGTCCGGATTGTTCGCCAGCCACATCAGCCGCGCGAACAGCCCTTGCGGGTCCTCGAAGATCAGCCCGTTCTCCCCGTCACGGATGCTGGCCGCATAAACGGTGGGGGAGGCCAGGGCCACCACCCGGTGCCCGGCCGCCTCCAGGAACTTCAGGTCGGATTTGCAGCGGTTGAACAGCGTATCGCGCAACGGCATGAACGAAACCTCGCAGCGCGACAGCAGGCCCAGATAGGTCTCGTAGTCGCACAGCGGCGTGAAGCTCTTGTGCGGCGTGTCCAACGCCTCGAAGAACGCCTGGTCCGCCACCACCTCGAACCGCAGCCGCCCTCCAGCCTGGCGCGCCGCGGCGTTGATCGCCTCGATCTGCCCCGGCCAGTCCTCCTCCCGGTTCAGCGCCGCGAACAGCACCGTCAGCTGCTCTGGGTTGGTGAAGTTGGCCGGGTCCGGCAACTGGGCCAGCGCATTGGGGAACACGGCCACCTCCGGGTTCTCCCGCCGGAACACCTCGGCCAGTGCGGGCGTGGAGGTCTGGATGGCATGCACCCCGGAAAAATTCACCACGTCGGACCGGTGCAGCACGCCGATCTGGCTGGGATGGTCATCGAACTCGCACACCACCACCCAGCCGCGCCGGCTCAGGATGCGCACAACCTCCAGCCCCGTGGCCCCCACCAGCGCCGGCCGATGCAGGATGAACACGCCGGGCGCGCCTGCGAGGTCCGGCACCGTTTCCAGCGGCCCCGCGATCCCCGCCGCGATCCCGGGCTCGCGCATCAGGGCGGCCATCGGCTCCACCACCCGCACCTGGCTCACGCCCCCCACATGCGGCAGCATGCTGGACAACACCCGCAGCATCCGCCGCTCCGGCCCGCGCCCCAGGCGCCACACCAGGAAGGGCGGCATCTCCGCCGCATCCAGCGCCTGCAGCCCGGCGCCGACGATCATCGAATGCTGCGCCTGCAAATCGCCCTGCGGCAGGCACAGCACCAGCACGCCCTCGTCCGACAGCATCCGCCCGAGCTCGGCCAGCATCGCCTGGCTGGTGCAGGCCCCGGGCGAGACCAGGATGCAATCCAACCGCGGCAGCGCCGGCATCAGGTCGCGCTCGGGGGCCAGGCAGTAGGCGCGGTCCAGCACCGCCGAGGCCCGCGCGGCCAGCGCCGGGTCCGGCTCGATGCCGATCAGCCGGCAGGTGGGGTTGCGCCGGCGCAGACTGGCGGCCACGGCCCCGTCACCGCAGCCGAGATGCAACACCACGGCGGCGGAAAGCGGCACCTTCTCCGCCAGGAAGCCGTGGCCTTCAGCTTGGGCGTGCAACAGGCTCTCCGTTCGATCGCCCGACCCTACCCTGCGGCCGGTGCCGGGGGTAGGGTCGCCGAGATTACTTGCACTGATGTGAAGGACGCACGCCATGCAGATCCGCCCCGCCGATGCCACGGACCTGCCGGCGGTGCAGCGCATCGTGAACGACGCCTACACGAAATACATCGCCCGCATCGGCAAGCCGCCCGGCCCGATGAACGACGACTACGCCGCTTTGATCCGCGCGCACCAGGTGTGGGTGATCGGCCATCCCATCGCCGGCGCCATCGTGCTGCTGCCGGAAGCGGATCACCTGCTGCTGGACAATGTCGCCGTCGATCCCGCCGCCCAAGGCCAGGGCGTCGGCCGCGCCCTGATCACGTTCGCCGAGACCGAGGCACGCCGCCGCGGCTTCGGCGAACTGCGCCTCTACACCCACGAGACGATGGTGGAGAACATCGCCCTCTACGCCCGCACCGGCTGGGCGGAAACCGGCCGCGCCGAGCAGAACGGCTTCGCCCGCGTGTTCTTTCGCAAGACGCTCCCTACCTGACGTAGCGCCAATCGAACCGGTCGCCATCCGCCTTGATCCGCCCAACGGTGGGCGTGGGGAAGTGGATCGGCAGGATCAGCGTGTCGGTCTCCGCCACCGAGGCCAAGAACCCGCGGCGGGAGGCGGCGGCCTGCTTGGCGTCGATGTCGAAGATGGTGGACCACTCTGGCTCCCGGCATTGCAGGGCGTGGTGCATCATGTCTCCGGTCACCACGGCGCGCTGGCCCTTGGAGAAGATGTTCACGCAGCAATGGCACGGCGAGTGGCCGGGCGTGGGCGTCAGCGTGATGGTGTCGTCCAGCGCGTAGTCGTCATCCACCAGCAGCGCCTGGCCCGCTTCCACGATCGGCAGGCAGTTCATGGTCCACACCTGGCCGGGCGGGTTGTCGCCGCGCTTGGTGGCCGCTTCCCAGTAATCGTACTCGCGCTTGTGGAAGACGTATTTGGCGTTCGGGAAGGTCGGCACCCAGCGCCCGTCGCGCAGCACCGTGTTCCAGCCGCAATGGTCGATATGCAGATGGGTGCAGAACACGTAGTCGATCTTGTCGAACGACAGGCCGGCGGCCTTGAAGCCAGCCAGCCACGGCGTCTTGTCGAAATCCATCGGCGCCGGGTAGCCCTTGTCCTCCCCGGTGCAGGTATCCACCAGGATGGTGTGCTTCGGCGTGCGGACCACGAAGGTCTGGTAGGTGATCACCATGCGGCCCGACTCGGGGTCGAACACCTCCGGCTCCATGGTCTTCAGGTGCTCGGCCGCCACCGCCGCATCATAGGCCGGGAACATCGACTCCGGCTTCCGCCACGGCCCATCGCGCTCGATGATGCTCGTGATCTCGACATCGCCAATCCGCAGCGTGCGCATCCCGTCTCTCTCCCCGTTCCCTGCGGGCGAGCCTAGCCGGGGCATGGCGGGGACGGAAGGGCGCTACTTGCGCTGCCAGCGATCCGCCGCCGCCAGCACCGTGGCGGGGCCGGGGCCGTCAAGCCAGGCCTGGGCGGCCGGGTCGGCCCTGAGGGTGCTGTCCCAGAAGGCCATGGCGAGGGCCAGGATGGCGCGCTGGTGTTGCGGGTTGCGCGGCAGTTTCTCGCCGGGCAGGGCGGTGTCGGCAAACACGGAATGCTCGGCCTCGTGCAGGACCAGCTCGTATTTCCTTCCCGGCGGCAGGGCCGGGAACACGCCGAGGCGGTCCGGGGGCGGCCCGATGGGCGAGCCGTCATGGGTGCCGGTCATCAGCATCCACGGGATCGCCACCCGACCGAACGCCTCCGCGGCCGGACGGATGCGCGGCGTGCTGGGGCTCAGCACCAGCGCGGCCTTGATGCGCGGATCCGGCCAGGTGCCGGGAATGGCTGGCGGCGCGTGCTGGCCGGCGACCGCCTGGGTGGTAAGGGCGCCGAAGGAATGGCCGGCCATGCCGATGCGCGACAGGTCCATCCGTTCGCTGAGCGGGCGGTGTTCATGCGTGGTTTGCCAGCTGGCCAGCGCATCGAGCACGGCAACCACATCCCGCATGCGATGCACCAGCTGGGCCGGCGTGGCGGCGGCGAGCAGGGCGGCCCGCCGCTCGGCCGGTGCGGCGGCGCGCCAGATCGTATCGTCGGAGCCGGGATGCTGCAGGAAGACAGTGAGGTAGCCGCGCGCGCGCCAGTGGCGTTCCAGGAAGGCGGGACCGTGGCGGCTGCCGCCGAGGCCGTGGCTGAACAGGATCACCGGCATGCGCATGCGGCGGGCGGAATGGGCAATGCGCACCGGGATGGCGCGATCGCGCGCGGGATCGTGCACCGCAAATTCGTAGATGTGGTCGGCGGCGGCGGATTGCGGGCCGGGGACGGTGGGGTCGTAGCCTTGGCCAAACGCAGATCGGGCGGCCAGCAGGGCTGGGCCGCCCGATATCAGGCTTCGGCGAAGGAGGCGCGCCGCCATCGTGCCGGCGGCGCAGGGATCAGACCGGGGTGACCGTATCGGCCAGCACGGTCACGCGGGTGGGCGTGACCTCCGCGAAGCCGCCGGAGACCCTGAGGCTTTCGGTGACGCGATTGCCCTCATAGAGGCGGATCACGCCTTCCTGCAGCAGCACGATCATGGGTGCGTGCTGTGGCAGCACGCCCATTTCGCCCTCGGCGGCCGGGATCACGACCATGTCCACCGGCCGCGACAGCAGCAGCTTCTCGGGGCTGACGATTTCGAGATCGACGGGCATGGACCGTTTATCCTGTGATCAGGCGTTGGTCTTCATCGACTCGGCCTTCTTCACGGCCTCCTCGATGGTGCCGACCATGTAGAAGGCGGATTCCGGCAGGTGGTCGTATTCGCCGGCCACGATCGCCTTGAAGCTGCGCACGGTGTCGGCGATCGGCACGAACACGCCGGGGAAGCCGGTGAAGACCTCGGCCACATGGAAGGGCTGGCTGAGGAAGCGCTGGATCTTGCGGGCGCGGGCCACGACGAGCTTGTCCTCTTCCGAGAGCTCGTCCATGCCCAGGATCGCGATGATGTCCTGCAGCGACTTGTAGGTCTGCAGCACGCGCTGCACTTCGCGGGCGGTGGTGTAGTGCTCATCGCCGACAATGCGCGGGTCGAGCGAGCGCGAGGTGGAGTCCAGCGGATCCACGGCCGGGTAGATGCCAAGCTCGGCGATCGAGCGCGACAGCACGGTGGTGGCGTCCAGGTGGGCGAAGGAGGTGGCGGGCGCCGGGTCGGTCAAGTCGTCGGCCGGCACGTAGATGGCCTGCACCGAGGTGATCGAGCCCTTGTTGGTGGAGGTGATGCGCTCCTGCAGGGCGCCCATGTCGGTGGCCAGCGTCGGCTGGTAGCCCACCGCGGAGGGGATGCGGCCCAGCAGCGCCGAGACTTCGGCGCCGGCCTGGGTGAAGCGGAAGATGTTGTCCACGAAGAACAGCACGTCCTGGCCTTCCTCGTCGCGGAAGTACTCGGCCAGCGTCAGGCCCGACAACGCCACGCGGGCACGGGCACCCGGCGGCTCGTTCATCTGGCCATAGACCAGCGCCACCTTGGAGCCGTCGGTGTTGCCGTCGCCCAGCTTGATCACGCCGGCGTCGCACATCTCGTGATAAAGGTCGTTGCCCTCGCGGGTGCGCTCACCCACGCCGGCGAAGACCGACACGCCGCCATGCGCCTTGGCGATGTTGTTGATCAGCTCCTGGATGAGCACGGTCTTGCCCACGCCGGCGCCGCCGAACAGGCCGACCTTGCCGCCCTTGAGGTACGGGGCCAGCAGGTCCACCACCTTGATGCCGGTAACGAGGATCTCGGCCGAGGCGGCCTGTTCCTCGAAGGTCGGCGCGCTGCGGTGGATCGGCATGCGGGTGGCGGTGACCACCGGGCCGCGCTCGTCGATCGGCTCGCCGATCACGTTCAGGATGCGGCCGAGCGTGCCCGGGCCGACCGGCACCGAGATCGGCGCGCCGGTGTCCACCACTTCCTGGCCGCGCACCATGCCGTCGGTGCTGTCCATGGCGATGCAGCGCACGGTGCGCTCGCCGAGTTCCTGGGCCACTTCGAGCACCGTGGTGGTGTCGGCGGACTTGGTGATCAGCGCGCTCATGATGAACGGCAGCTCGCCATCGAACTGCACGTCGACGACGGCGCCCAGGACCTGCGTGATACGCCCGACCTTGTTGCTGGCCATGTTGAGAATGACTCCTGCTTGCTGACGATCGGGGATCAGACGGCTTCGGCGCCGGAGATGATCTCGATCAGCTCCTTGGTGATGTTCGCCTGACGGGCGCGGTTGTAGTTGAGCGTCAGGCGCTTGATCATGTCGCCCGCATTGCGCGTGGCGTTGTCCATCGAGGTCATCTGCGCGCCGTAGAAGCCGGCGGAATTCTCCAGCAGGGCGCGGTAGATCTGGATGGCGAGGTTCTGCGGCAGCAGCTTCGCCAGGATCACTTCCTGGTCGGGCTCGTCCGGGTCGCCGGCCTCGTATTCGTAGATGGCACCACCGGCAGAGGCGGAACCTTCGGCGGGCAGCGGGGCCGGGATCAGCCGCATCTCGGTCGGCACCTGGGAGATGACCGACTGGAAGCGGTTGTAGATCACGGTGCAGACATCGAACGCGCCGTCATCCAGCAACTGGGTAATGCGGTTGGCGACTTCCTGCGCCTCGCCGAAGCCGATGGTCTTCTTGCCGGCAAAGGAGATGTCGCCGATCAGCCGGCTGCCGATCTCGCGGCGCAGGTAGTCGCGCCCCTTGCGGCCGACCGGCAGGATCTTGACGGTCTTGCCTTCCGCCTCAAGCCGACGGGCGAGGTTGCGGGTGAGGCGGCCGACATTGCTGTTGAACGCGCCGGCCAGGCCACGCTCGCCGGTGACGGGCACCAGCAGGTGGACCTTGTCCGCGCCGGTGCCGGCCAGCAGCTTGGGCGCCGTTGGCGAACCCGCCACCGACGCGCCCAGGGAAGCGAGCATCCGCTCCATGCGCTGGGCATAGGGGCGGGCCGCTTCGGCCTGGGTCTGTGCACGGCGCAGCTTGGAGGCCGCGACCATCTTCATGGCCGAGGTGATCTTCTGCGTCGACTTCACGCTGGTGATGCGGACCCGCAGGTCCTTCAAGGTCGCCATGGCGCGATGCTACCGGATCAGGCGAACGACTTGGTGAAGCCGTCCAGGAACGCGATGAGCTTCTTCTCGGTGTCCGGCTTGATCTCACGATCAGCGCGGATCGAGTCGATGATGGCCGGCTCGCGCGACTTGAGGTCGGAGAGGAGCTGGCTCTCGAACCGGCCCACCTTGCCCACCTCGATCTTGTCGAGATAGCCGCGCACGCCGGCGAACAGGCCCACCACCTGCTCCTCCACCGGCACCGGCTTGAACTGAGGCTGCTTCAGCAGCTCCGTCAGGCGGGCGCCACGGGCCAGCAGCTGCTGGGTGGAGGCATCGAGGTCGGAGGCGAACTGTGCGAAGGCGGCCATCTCGCGATACTGGGCGAGTTCGAGCTTGATGCGCCCGGCAACCTGCTTCATGGCCTTGATCTGCGCCGCAGAGCCCACGCGGGACACCGAGATGCCGACGTTCACGGCCGGGCGGATGCCCTTGAAGAACAGTTCGGTCTCCAGGAAGATCTGGCCGTCGGTGATCGAAATCACGTTGGTCGGGATGTAGGCCGAGACGTCGCCGGCCTGCGTCTCGATGACCGGCAGCGCGGTGAGCGAACCGGCGCCCAGGCTGTCGTTCATCTTCGCGGCGCGTTCCAGCAGGCGCGAGTGCAGGTAGAACACGTCGCCCGGGTACGCCTCGCGGCCCGGCGGGCGGCGCAGCAGCAGGGACATCTGGCGGTAGGCAACGGCCTGCTTGGACAGATCGTCGTAGAAGATGACCGCGTGCATGGCATTGTCGCGGAAATATTCGCCCATGGTGCAGCCGGTATACGGCGCCAGGAACTGCATCGGCGCCGGGTCCGACGCAGTGGCGGCGACCACGATGGAGTATTCCATCGCGCCGTTCTCTTCCAGCGTGCGGACGAGCTGGGCGACGGTGGAGCGCTTCTGGCCGATGGCGACGTAGATGCAATAGAGCTTCTTGCTCTCGTCCCCGCCGGCGTTGATGCCCTTCTGGTTCAGGATGGTGTCGATGATCACCGCGGTCTTGCCGGTCTGGCGGTCGCCGATGACCAGTTCGCGCTGGCCGCGGCCGATCGGGATCAGGGCGTCGATCGCCTTGATGCCGGTCTGCATCGGCTCGTGCACGGACTTGCGCGGGATGATGCCCGGCGCCTTCACCTCGACCAGGCGGCGCTCGCCGTCGATCGGGCCCTTGCCGTCGATCGGGTTGCCGAGGCCATCGACCACGCGGCCGAGCAGGTTCTTGCCGACGGGCACGTCCACGATGCGGCCGGTGCGCGACACGGTGTCGCCCTCGCGGATCGCACGATCGTCGCCGAAGATCACGACGCCGACATTGTCGGTTTCGAGGTTCAGCGCCATGCCGGTGAGCCCGGCGGACGGGAAGCTGACGAGCTCGCCAGCCATCACGTTCTGCAGGCCGAAGATGCGGGCAATGCCGTCACCCACGCTCAGCACCTGGCCAGTCTCGGAAACGTCGGCCTCGGTATCAAAAGAAGCGATTTGCTTCTTGAGGATCTCCGAGATCTCGGCGGGACGGATCTCCATATCAGGCGGCTCCCTTCATGGCGTACTGCAGGCGCTGCAGCCGGGACTTGAGGCTAGAGTCGAACAACCGCGCGCCGATGCGCACGACCAGCCCGCCGAGCAGGCTTGGGTCGACCTTCTTGACGATGTTCACGTTGCCGTAGCCCGCTTCGATCAGGCGGGCGCGGAGCTGCTGCTCCTGCACGTCGGTCAGCGGGTGGGCGGTCTCCACCTGGGCCACCACCACGCCGCGCTTGGCGGCGACGAGGGCGGCGAAGGCGGCGATGATGTTCTGCAGGGCGGAGAGGCGGCGGTTGGAAGCCACCACGCCCACGAAATCCAGCACGGTCTTGCCGAAGCCGGAGGC
>JBIKOJ010000040.1:0-30201 GCA_044358135.1 Acetobacteraceae bacterium
GCACCCGTTGCAGCTGCGCCGGTTGCCGCCGCGCCTGTGCCCGCCCCGGCCCCTGCGCCGGCGCCGCGCCCTGCGCCCACGCCGGCCTAATCCGGCCCCACCCCCGCCGATCCCTTCGGTGGCCTGCCTTCCGACATCTTCGACATCCTCGAACGGGCGGAAATGGCCGAACAGGCCCCGCCGCCGCGGCGCCCTGCCGCACCTGCCCCCGAGGAGCTGAAGATCCCGCCCGTTCCGGCGGACGCCACCCCACCGGCGGACATCATCCCGGAGCCGGCGCCCGAGCCGGTTGCCGTGGTGCCTCCCGCGCCGGAGCCGGTGGTTGTCGCCCCCGTGGCCGTGGAACCGCCTCTGGCCGCTGCCGCACCCCCGCCGGTGGCGCCCGAGCCCGCGCCGGAGCCCATCCCGGCTCCCGCAACGGAACCCGAGTCGGCCGCGCCTGCGGTCGGCCCGGCGATCAAGCCGATCGTCCTCGGCGCCGATCCCGTGCCTGTTGCGGCCCCCAAGCGGGGCTGGTGGAAGCGCTGATCCGGCGCTGACACCGAGCCCTGACGCCCACTGATCGGCGGCCATGGCGAAAAAATCGCCGTGGCCGCCGATTTTTCTTGTGCGGCGCAGCAGCGACGGGGCAGGCTGCCCTTGGTCTTCAACAACTGAAAGGAGGTGATCCAGTGTCTCATTGCTCTTGGTGCCGTACGACTGGTACGACCTGGGTCTCTGTCTCCCTCGCGGTGGCAGGGTAATCTCCGTCCGACAGCTTACGGCTGCCAGACAATGGAAGGCCTCGGGGGCAACCCCGGGGCCTTCGCTTTTGGTGGGCCATGGATGCGGCGCGAACCGCCGTGCGTCCGGCCCGAAGCGCCAGCCGCCTGCACCGCCACGGATGCCAGGCCTGGTTGACCTCGACCCAGTGCGGCAAGCAAGGCCAGGGCCTTGCCCTGGACCCACCAAAGGCCGGCGGCCTTTGGAAACCCATGACTTCAGAAAGATGAGGTCCAGCAGCTCGGCCCCACCATCCCGCAGCCCGAACACGAAAAAGGGCGGCCCCTGCGGGCCGCCCTTTCGTCGTTCGATCTGTCGCGGCGGGTTAGGCCGCGCGCTTCGGCGCCAGGGCCGTCGGCAGGCTCGCAATCGCCCGATCCACCAGAGCCCCACCGGCCTCCGGCGTCAGGCTCTCGCGGATCACCCTCTCGGCGGCGACGGCAGCCACTTCGGCGGCGATGCTGCGCACCTCGTCCACCGCCGCTTTCTCTGCGGTGGCGATCCGGTCCACGGCCATCTTCTCGCGCCGGGCTGCCGAGGCTTCCGCATCGGCGGCGGCGGTCGCGGCAAGCTGCTGCGCCTGCGCGCGCGCACCTTCCAGCAGCGCCTTGGCATCGGCCATCGCCTGCTCGCGGCGCTTCTTCGCGTCCGCCAGCAACGCCTCGGCCTCGCTGCGCAACTTCTGCGCCTCGGCCAGCTCGGTGCGGACCTGCTCGGCGCGCTTGTCCAGGATCGCCGTCAGCGCCGCCCAGATCTTGGAGCCGAACAGAATGAAGAAGATGAAGAAGGCTGCGGCGACCCAGGTCTTCGGATCGTCCCAGAAGCCGTAATGGTGCTCCATCGTCCCCTCCTCAGCCGCGCCGGGCCGCGAGCGCCGCGTCCACCGCCTGCTCCACCGAAGCCGAGGCCGGCGCCGCACCCACAAGGCGGGTGACAACGGCGGATGCGGTATCGGTCGCCACGTTGCGCAGCGCCCCCATGGCAGAGGCGCGGGCGGCGGCGATGCGCTGCTCGGCGTCGGCCAGCTGCTTCTCCAGGCGGGCGTTCAGGCTGGCTGCCTGCGCGGCCGAAGCCTGGTTGGCGGCGGTCACTGCGGTATTGATCTCGGCCTGCGCCGTGGCCTGCGCCTCACGCGTTGCCGCGGTCAGTTCCGCCACCGCCGCATCGGCCGAGGCCTTGGCGGCATGCGCGGCCTGAAGGTCGGCCTGGATCCGGTTGGCCCGCATCTCCAGCACCGCACCCACCTGCGGCAGCGCCCAGCGGGACAGCAGCAGGTAGAGCACGAAGAAGATGATCGCCAGCCAAACCACCTGCGAGATGGTCAGCGGGTTGGCGAAGTCGAGCTGCGGCATGCCGCCCTTCTTCTCGCCAGCCGCCGCGGCCGCAAGCGCCGTGTGCGCGGCGCCCATGCCGGCCAGGAACGCGGCAGTCGCCGCGCCCCCGATGGCAAACTTCCCGAGCGGGAACGTCATAGGGCGGAGCATGTCCGCTCCCCTCCGGATCAGGTGAAGAGGATCAGGAACGCGATCAGCAGCGCGAACAGCGCCACGGCTTCCGTCACGGCGAAGCCGAGAATGCCGATGCCGAAAACCTGGTCGCGGGCAGACGGGTTACGGGCAACGCTCGCCACCAGCGAGGCGAAGATGTTGCCAATGCCGATGCCGACACCCGCGAGCGCGAGCATGGCGATACCGGCACCGAGAGCCTTGGCGGCAGCAACTTCCATGGGAGTCAGTCCTTCCTAGTTCAGAAGAGAGGTTAGGGTCTGTCCAGCCGGCAGATCAGTGCAGGTGCACCGAGTCGTGCAGGTAGATGCAGGTGAGGATGGCGAACACGTAGGCCTGCAGGAACGCCACCAGGAACTCGAAGCCGATCAGGATCACGTTCAGCGCCAGCGGCGCCGCGGCCCCGATCACCCCGATCGTGCCCGCGCCGGCCATCATCACCACGAAGGTGGCGAAGACCTTCAGCATCACGTGGCCGGCCACCATGTTGGCGAACAGACGCACAGACAGGCTGAGCGGGCGCGAGAGATAGGAGATCACCTCCACCGGGATGATCAGCGGCGCCAATGCCTTCGGCGCGCCCGGCGGGAAGAAGTAGCTGAAGAAGTGCAGCCCGTGGATGCGCAGCGCCACCACCGTCACCACCGTGATCACCAGGATCGCCAGCGCCATCGTTACCGCGATGTGGCTGGTATAGGTGAAGGCCCAGGGCAGCATGCCCAGCAGGTTGCCCATCAGCACGAAGAAGAACAGCGTGAACACGAAGGGGAAGTAGCTGCGCCCCTCCGGCCCAATCTGGTCGGTGCACATCTTCAGGATGTTTTCGTAGGCCAGCTCGGCCAGTGCCTGCAGCCGGCCCGGCACGATGGCGCGCGGCTTGGCGCCCAGCACCAGCATGCCAATGGTCAGCACGCCGGCGAACACCATGAACAGGTTCGCCTGGGTGAAGTTCACCGAGCTGCCCACCACGCCCAGAGCGGGCGTAAGAGTGAACTGGCTGAGCGCGTCGATCGCTTGTCCCTGGGCGGCCACCGCAACGTCCTTTGCGCCACACGGCCGCCGGGGCGGCCGAAAGATCCTACTCACGCTTCCATTGCGGCGGGCACGGCCCGCGCGGCAACGGCTAGTCCGAATTCACTTGGCCGGAGGTTTGGGCGGCGACACCAGCCGCCACACATTGGCCACCCCGGCCGCACCCCCCAGCACGAAGAACAGCATCAGCAGCCAAGGGCGGGTCCCAAGCCATCCGTCCAGGAACCAGCCAATGGCAACCGCCACGGCCAGTGCAGACACCAGCTCGATCCCCACACGCATGCCCATCCCGAGCGCGCTGCCCTGGGATGCCGACAGGCCAACGCCCGCGTTTGCGGCCGCCTCGTCCTGCCGTGGAGCCTCCAGCCCCTGCTTGCGCCGGGCAGCCGACAACCGGTCCTCGAACGACGAACCCTTGCCGGTTGTGCCGGAGGGTACATCGCGGGGCCGATCGGTGCCGTCCCGTTCTTCGCTCATACGTTCTCCACCCGGCAGGTTGACATGCCGGAAGGCGGTCGGTTGCTACCGTCAGGGCAGGGGAGTGTCAAGGACGGTTGAACCCACATTCCCACAGGCGCAAGCTGCCCCTGCCGATTTCCACGCCGCCGCTTTCGCCCCGGAGAGACAAGATGAGCCGCATCCTGCACCGCAGCCAGCACGCCACCCCGCCGATCGCGGTTTCCGGCAAGGGCATGTACCTCATCGGCGCCGACGGGCGGCAGATCATCGACGGCTCCGGCGGCGCCGCCGTCGCTTGCCTCGGCCATGGCGATGCGCGCGTGAACGCCGCCATCAAGGCGCAGCTGGACCAGGTTGCCTACGTTCATACCGCCCTCTTCACCAACCAGGCCGCCGAGGACCTGGCCGACATCATCCTGGATGGCTCCCCGGGTGGCCTGAGCCATGCCTATATCTGTTCCTCGGGCTCCGAGGGCGCGGAAGCCGCCATCAAGATGGCGCGCCAGTACTTCCTGGAGATCGGCCAGCCCCAGCGCACCCAGTACATCGCCCGTCGCGGCAGCTACCATGGCAACACCCTGGGCGCGCTTTCGGCCGGCGGCAACATGATGCGCCGCGCGCCCTACGCACCCCTGCTCTCGCCCAACTTCCACCATGTTTCCCCAGCCTTCGCCTACCGCTTCCAGGGCGAGGGCGAAACCGAGGCCCAGTATGTCGATCGCCTCGCCGCGGAGCTGGAGGCCGAATTCCAGCGACTCGGCCCGCAGAACGTCATCGCCTTCATGGCGGAGCCCGTCGTCGGCGCCACCACCGGCTGCGTCGCCGCCCCCCCGGGCTACTTCAAGAAGGTGCGCGAGATCTGCGACCGCCACGGCGCGCTGCTGATTCTCGATGAAGTGATGTGCGGCATGGGCCGCACCGGCACCATGCATGCCTGGGAACAGGAAGGCATCACGCCCGATATCCAGATCGTCGCCAAGGGCCTCGGCGGCGGCTACCAGCCGATCGGCGGCATCCTCATCGGCGGCAAGGTGGTGGATGCCCTGCGTGCCGGCTCCGGTGCCTTCATGCACGGCCACACCTACCAGGCCCACCCTGTGGCCTGCGCCGCGGCCCTCGCCGTGCAGAAGGTGATCCGCGAGGACAACCTGGTGGAGAACGTCCGCATCCAGGGCGAGCGCCTGTCGATGATGCTCACCGAGCGCCTGGGCAACCACCGCCATGTGGGAGACATCCGCGGACGCGGCCTGTTCTGGGCCATCGAGCTGGTGCAGGACCGCGCCACCAAGCAGGTCTTCGACCCCACGCTGAAGATGAACGACCGCATCAAGCAGGAGGCGTTCCAGCGCGGGCTGGCCATCTACCCGATGTCCGGCACGATCGACGGCAAGAACGGTGACCACGTGATCGTGGCCCCCCCCTACATCGCCCAGGCCACGGACATCGACGCCATCGTGGCCCGGCTGGGCGATGCGGTGGATGCGGCGGTCGCTTCGGTCTGAGTCCGCGCCCCGCCCGCGCCGTCGCGGCCGAAGCCAACCACTTCGACCCGTCGGCGTAGCGGTTGCGGCCGCCGATCCGATCTGACACGCTCCCTGCAATCAACAAACAGGGAGTCTTTCGATGAAGCGGCGCACATTCCTTGGTGCCGGTGCGGCCGGCGTGGCCACCACGGCTTTGCCGCGCGTGGCCGTCACCCAGCCGGCCAGCGCGCGGGTTCTGAAGTTCGTCCCGCAGGCCAACCTCACCCTGCTGGACCCGATCATCACCACGGCCGCGGTCACCTACAACCACGCCTACATGGTGTGGGACCTGCTGTACGGGGTGAATTCCAAGCTGGAAGCCAAGCCGCAGATGGCCGAGGGCCACACCGTCTCGGCCGACGGGCTCACCTGGCTGATCCGCCTGCGCGAGGGGCTGAAGTTCCACGACGGCGAGCCGGTGCGCGCCCAGGATTGCGCCGCCAGCCTGGAGCGCTGGTCGATCCGCGATCCCTTCGGCCAGACGCTGCGCAAGGTGCTGGACAGCTTCGGCCACCAGGATGACCGCACGATCCGGGTGAAGCTGAAGAAGCCCTTCCCGCTGCTGATCGACGCGATCGCGCTGCAAGGCAGCTACATCATGCCGGAGCGCATGGCCAAGACCGATCCGTTCAAGCCGATCACCGAATTCGTCGGCTCCGGCCCGTTCCGGTTCATGGAAAAGGAATTCGTCGCCGGCAGCAGCGCCGCCTGGCAGAAGTTCGACGGCTACGTGCCCCGCCAGGAGCAGCCGGACTGGTTCACCGGCGCCAAGATCGCGCATTTCGACCGCATCGAGTGGAAGATCATCCCCGATGCCGCCACCGCCGCCGCCGCGCTGCAATCGGGCGAGGTGGATTGGTACGAGCAGGTGCAGGCCGACCTGGCCCCCATGCTCCGCCGCAACAACGCCATCCAGTTCGGGCCCTCCAACCCGATGGGCTACATCGGCGGCATGCGCTTCAACCACCTGCACGCGCCGTTCAACGATGCGCGCATCCGCCGCGCGGTCCAGGTGGCGGTGAACCAGGAAGACTACATGCAGGCGATCAACGGCGCCGACCGTTCGTCCTGGCAGGTCTGCCGCTCCCAGTTCCCGTGCGGCACCACCTATGGCAACCAGGTGGGCCTGCCCAACGTGCAGTCCGGGAACATCGAGCTGGCCAAGCGGATGATCCAGGAGGCCGGCTACAAGGGCGAGAAGGCGGTCATCATCAACCCGACCGATTTCCACACCATCGGGCCGCTGGGCGACATCACCTTCGACATGCTGAAGAAGATCGGCCTCAACGTGGAACTGGCCGCGACCGACTGGGGCACCGTGGTGCAGCGCCGCAGCAGCAAGGAAACGCCGGACAAGGGCGGCTGGAGCATCTTCCACACCTGGTTCACCGGCGCCTTCATCCTGAACCCGATCATCACGCCACCCTATCGCGGGCTGGGTAATGCCGGCTGGTTCGGCTGGTACGAGAACCCGAAGGTGGAGGAACTCACCCAGGCCTGGCTCGATGCGCCGGACGAGGCCGGGCGCCTGCGCATCGCCAATGAGATCCAGGTGGAGAACTACACCCAGGTGCCCACCGTCACCCTGGGCCAGTTCCAGATCCCCACGGCGTGGCGCAAGAGCCTCACCGGCAAGCTGGAAGCCACCGGGCCGCTGTTCTGGAACGTGAAGCGTGCCTAAGGAAGAGTCTTCTTTTTTCTGAAGAAAAAAGAAGCAAAAAAGACTTCATTCACTGGCACGCGTGCTGGACGACCGGCATGCGTGCCAGTGAATAAAAGTTTTTTGGTTCTTTTTTTCAAAAAAGAACCGCTTAGTCTTTCTTCACTTTGGGCGGCAGAGCCAGCGCCAACGAAAGCTCCTTCAACCGCGCCGCCGGCACCTCGGCGGGCGCCCCCATCATCAGGTCTTCGCCCTGCTGGTTCAGCGGGAACAGGATCACCTCGCGGATATTGGGCTCGTCGGCCAGCAGCATCACGATGCGGTCGATGCCCGGGGCGGAGCCGCCATGCGGGGGGGCGCCGTAGCGGAAGGCGTTCAGCATGCCGCCGAAGCGGGATTCCACGTCGGCCTGGGTGTAGCCGGCGATCTCGAAGGCCTTCACCATGATGTCGGGCCGGTGGTTGCGGATGGCGCCGGACGAGAGCTCGATGCCGTTGCAGACGATGTCGTACTGATAGGCCTTGATGGTCAGCGGGTCCTGCGTCAGCAGCGCCTCCATCTCGCCCTGCGGCATGCTGAACGGGTTGTGGCTGAAGTCGATCTGCTTCGTTTCCTCGTTCAGCTCGTACATCGGGAAATCGGTGATCCAGCAGAAGCGGAACTCGCCCTGGGAGATCAGGCCCAGCTCGTTGCCCAGCTTGGTGCGCACCACGCCGGAGAACTTCGGCGCCTCATCCTTTTTGCCGGCGACGAAGAAGATGCTGTCGCCGGGCTTGGCACCGGCGGCGACGCGGATGGCTTCGGCGCGGTCGGCTTCCAGGTTGCGGGCGATCGGGCCCTTGGGGCCATCGGCGTCGTACTGGATGTAGCCCAGGCCCCCCTGGCCTTCGCCGCGAGCCCACTCGTTCAGCTTGTCGAAGAAGCTGCGCGGGTTGGATGCCGTGCCAGGGGCTGGAATGGCCCGGATGATCCCACCCGACGCGGCAATTTTCGCGAACAGGCCGAAGCCAGACTCGGAAAAATGCTCCGTGACATCCGTGATCTCGATCGGGTTGCGCAGGTCCGGCTTGTCGGAGCCGTATTTCAGCATCGAGGTGTCGTAGGGGATGCGCACGAAGGGCGGCTTGGTCACGGCGCGGCCCTGGGCGAATTCCTCGAACACCCCGGCGATGACGGGTTCGATCGTGTTGAACACGTCTTCCTGCGTCACGTAGCTCATCTCGAAATCGAGCTGGTAGAACTCGCCGGGCGAGCGGTCGGCCCGGCTGGCCTCGTCGCGGAAGCACGGCGCGATCTGGAAGTAGCGGTCGAAGCCGGCGACCATGGCGAGCTGCTTGAACTGCTGCGGTGCCTGGGGCAGGGCGTAGAACTTGCCCGGGTGGTTGCGGGCGGGCACCAGGAAGTCGCGCGCCCCCTCGGGGCTGCTGGCGGTCAGGATCGGGGTCTGGAACTCGGTGAAGCCGCTCTCGATCATGCGGCGGCGGATGGAGGCGATGACCCCGGCCCGCAGCATGATGTTGCGGTGCATCTTCTCGCGCCTGAGGTCGATGAAGCGGTATTTCAGGCGCAGCTCATCGGGGTATTTCTCCTCGCCGGCCACCTGCAGCGGCAGCACCTCGGCGGCGGACTGCACCGTGAGGGTTTCGGCGCGCAGCTCGATCTCGCCGGTGGGAAGGCGGGGGTTCACCGTGCCTTCCTGGCGCACCACCACGCTGCCGGTGACGGTGACCACGCTTTCGGGCCGCAGCTTGTCGATGGTGTCGAACGGCGCGGTCCCCGCGGCAAACACGATCTGGGTGATCCCGTAGTGGTCGCGCAGGTCGACGAACAGCAGGCCGCCGTGGTCGCGCTTGGAGTGCACCCAGCCCGAGAGGCGCGCGGTGGAGCCGGCATCGGTGGCGCGGAGGGCGCCGCAGGTATGTGTGCGGTAGGCGTGCATGGTCGGGAACCCCATCGGTCGAGCGGCGGCACAACAAGCGGCGGCGCGCGCGGGTGTCAAGTCGTGCGATCCACCGGGGCGATGGACCGGGGGGCCGGGTTGGGCGATTCTCCTCCCCATAGAGTGATGGAGTGGGCGATGCAGGTGATCGAGGCGAACGGCATGCGGATGCCCAAGCTGGGGCTCGGCACGTGGCGGCTGAGCGGCACGGAATGCGAGCAGGCCGTGGCCGGCGCCCTGGGGCTGGGCTACCGCCACCTGGACACGGCGCAGATGTACCAGAACGAGGAAGCGGTGGGGGCCGGCATCAAGGCGGGCGGCGTGGCGCGCGAGGCGATCCACCTCACCACCAAGGTCTGGCCGGAGAACCTGGCGCCGGCGGCGATGCGGCGGGCGATGGAGGACAGCCTGCGCAAGCTGGGCACGGAGTATGTGGATCTCTACCTGATCCACTGGCCCTACCCCGACATGGACCTGCCGGCGGCGCTGGAAACGCTTGGGGCATTGCAGCGCGAGGGCAAGGCACGCGCGATCGGCGTTTCTAACTTCACCGTGGCCCTGCTGAAGCAGTGCGAGGCGCTGGGCACGCAGGTGGCCTGCAACCAGGTGGAGTACCATGTGCTGCTGGACCAGGCGAAGCTGCTCGCCCACGCGCGCAGCAAGGGCATCGTGACCACCGCCTATTGCCCGCTGGCGCAGGGGCGGCTGGCGGGGCATGCGGCGCTGGATGCCATTGCCGTCAAGCATGGCTGCACCGCCGCGCAGGTGGCGATCGCCTGGCTGTTGGCGCAGGACATGGTCGCTGCCATCCCGAAGGCCGGGCGCCGGGAGAGCCAGATGGCCAATCTCGCCGCGCTGGACATCCGGCTGGACGAGGCCGACCGAGCGGCGATCGCAGTGCTGCCGAAAGACCAGCGCTGCGTCTCGCCCTCGTTTGCCCCCGCCTGGGATTAGGACAAGCAAGGCTGGGCTCTGCCCAGACCCGCCTGGTCCGGCGCGCGCCTTCGCGCGACGGGCCAAGCCACTGGACCTTATTAATGGGATCAAAGGGCCGCCGGCCCTTTGCGGGTCCAGGGCAGAGCCCTGGCCTTCCTTATCAGCCGGCCAGCTTCAGCTCCGGGTGGAAGCGGTCATCGCGCTGCCACCACCCCGGCGCCGCGGCCGCGGGGTCGTCGATGCGGCCGTGATGGCCCAGGGCATACACCGCGTCGCCCAGGCGGGTGCGGCGCGGGGTGGGGGTGCGGATGTCGAAGCAGCCGGGTTCGTAGCGGTTGCGCCGCTGGGTCATGAGGCTGCACCAGTCCACGGCGCCGAACAGGGTCCAGGGGGTGATGGCCAGCAGGTTCGTGCCTTCGGCGCGCAGGGTGGCGGCCGCGTGCCAGCATTCGGCGAGCCAGCGCACCTGGTGGGCGACCTCCTCGCAGCCGAGATGGGCTTCGGTGACGGCGAGCGGCAGGCCGGGGTAACGGGCGGCGGCTTCGCGCAGGCGGGGCAGCCAGCCGGTCTGGCCGGCAACGGCGGGAACGCGGACGGCTTCGGTATCCGCATAGGCCTCGCGGCCGTTGCCGCCGTGGGTATGGGGCGGATAGAGCGCGGTGCGGTGGTCCAGGTAGCGCTCGCTGGTGATGTAGTGGTTGAAGCCGAGCACGACGGGGCCGGGCACTCCTTCCCGCAGGGCTTCGAGCGTGGCGGGGGAGACGCCGGCGCGGAGAAGGCGGGGGTGGAAGGGGTGGGCTTCGTCCACCCGGCCAAGCACCAGGTCGAGGCTGAGCCAGCGGCGCTGGTTTTCGTAGGCGGCCTGGTACTGGAGCCTGGCGGTGGCAAAGGTGCGGCCGAGGTCCTCGGTCTGTACCAGGCGAGCATGCGGAATCTCGGCGCGGATGGCCTGCATGGCGCGCTGAATGGCGCGGCATTGCAACGCAAGCATGCGCAGGAAGGCGGCCTCGCCGGTCTGGTGCGGGGCCCAGTGGCCGTACAGGCCGGAGAAGCGGGCGGTGGTCATCGGCTCGTTGACCGGGGTCCAATCCGTGATCCAGGGGTAGCGGCGTGCGGCGCGGCCGGCGAAGGCGGCGAGCTTCTCGGGCAGTTCGTCGTCCAGCAGGCAGGTATAGCCGGGGCCGCTGCCGTGGTGGATGAGGCCGGCGATGGGGGCGATGCCGAGGCGCCGGAGTTCGGCCAGCCGCTCGTCGTGCCATGCCCAGTCGCACGCCTCCGGCTGGTCGGGGGCGATGCGTTCCCAGCTGATCGGGTAGCGCAGGCGGCTAATGCCGAGCCCGGCGACGGCGTCGAGATCCGCGATGCGGTCGTGGTGGCCGGTTTCGCGGAACTGGTCGCGCAGGGTCTGGCCGACCTGGACGACACTGCATTCCAGGCCACCCCAGAGCTCGGCGGGGCAGGGGAGGATGTGATCGGGTGGGGTCATGCCGTTTTGGCCTCCTGCGGCAGGCGGAGTTCGAGTTGCAGCGGGAGTGCTAAGTCCGTGGTTCCCTCCGGGTTGCCGCATTCGATGGGAAATCAGGCCTCCAGCCGCTACAGCCAGCCGCGAACGCGGAACCAGACGATGGGCAGCACGGCGGACAGGAAAATGACCAGCAGGGCGATGGGGTAGCCGAAGGTCCACTCCAGCTCCGGCATGTGCCTGTAGTTCATGCCCCACATGCTGGCGAAGAAGGTGGGCGGCACGCCCACCACGCTGACGATGGTGAGCACGCGGATGATGTTGCTCTGCTCGATGCCGATGAAGCCGATGGTGGCTTCCAGCAGGAACTGCACCTTGTTGGCCAGGTGGCCGTCGTAGTCGGTGAGGGAGGCGATGTCCGCGCGCAGGATCTTGAAGCGGGATTTGTGCTCCGGCGTGATCCAGGCGGCGTTGGCGAGCACGAAGGGGATCATGCGGCCGAGACCCAACAGCATGTCCCGCACCTTGGAGACGAGGTCGCCCACGCGGCCGACATTGCGCAGCTGGGCGCGCAGCTCCGTCTCGGCCCGCCGCGGGCGCACACGGCGGGCCTCGCTGGGGCGAAAAACGCGGCGTGAGACGGCGTCCAGCTCCTCCCCTTCGCGTTCCAGCATGTCCGCGATGCGCTCCACCAGGGCTTCGCACAGGCCGAGCAGAAGGGACATGCTGTTGCGGTCGGCGTTCTGGCCCAGGCGGCAGCGCGCCGCATAGGTGTCGAAGGCCGGCACGGCGGCGAAGCGCACGGTGAGCAGCCGCTCCGGCGACAGGACAAAGCCGATCGGCGAGGTGCGCGATTCGCCGGCCTCGCCGCGCACCAGGCCGGGCAGCGAAAGGGTGAGGGTCTCGCCCTCGCGCCACAGGCGGCTGGAGGTCTCGATCTCCGACAACTCCTCCCGCGTGGGCACGTGCAGGCCGGTGGTCGCCTCCACCAGCTGGCGGGTGGGCTCGTCGGGGTTGACCATGTCGATCCACAGCGCGGCGTCGTGCAGGGCGCCATGCGCGGCGCGTCCTTCCGCATGCGCGTCCGCATGGGCCTGGGAGGGGGCGGGGAAGACGCTGAGCATGGCGGCACCTCGTCTCGGCAGGGCGTGCGTTTCATGCTTGTGCCCGATGGCTTCCGGGCGCGCCAGCGTGCGTGTATGACAGTGCCATGCCCCGTACCCCCCGGCCGGAGTTCCCGGCGCCTGTGCTGATCACCGACACCGCCGCGCTGGAAGCCCTGTGTACGCGATTGCGTGCCGAGGCGGTGGTGACGGTCGACACCGAATTCATGCGCGAGCGCACCTACTGGCCGGAGCTGTGCGTGGTGCAGCTGGCCAGCGACACCGATGTGGCGGTGGTGGACGCCCTGGCGCCGGGGATCGACCTCGCACCCTTGGGCGCGCTGCTGGCCGATACCAACGTGATGAAGGTGTTCCACGCCGCCCGCCAGGATATCGAGATCTTCGTGCTGCGCTTCGGCGACGTGCCGCGGCCGATGTTCGACACCCAGGTGGCCGCCATGGTGGCCGGCTTCGGCGACCAGGTCGGCTATGACAGCCTGGTGGCCGCCACAACCGGCGGCCATATCGACAAGGCACACCGCTTCAGCGACTGGGCGGCACGGCCGCTTTCAAGCGCGCAGATCAACTACGCCGCCGCCGACGTCACCCATCTGCGCCGCGTCTACGAAAAGCTGCAGGCGCGGCTGGAAAAGGACGGCCGGCTGGACTGGGTGGGCCAGGAAATGGCCGTGCTGGCCGACCCCGCCACCTACCGCGCCGACCCCGACCTGATGTGGGAGCGGCTACGCCCGCGCACCAGCAACCGCCGCATGCTCGGCGTGCTGCGCGCCATCGCCGCCTGGCGCGAGCGCGAGGCGCAGCGTTCCAACATCCCCCGCGGCCGCATGCTGAAGGACGAGGCGCTGCTGGAGATCGCCGCAAGCGCCCCCGATTCGATCGACTCGCTGAGCCGCATGCGCGGCGTCACGCGCGGCTTCGCCGAAGGCCGGATGGGCGCAGGCCTGCTGGCGGCGATCGCCGAGGCCAAGGCGCTGCCCGAGGCGGAATTGCCGGAAGTGCCGAACCATCGCGACGGGCCGAAGCCCTCGCCGGCGCTGGTGTCCCTGCTGAAGGTGCTGCTGGCGGCGAAGTGCGAACAGCACCACGTGGCGCCGAAGCTGGTGGCGAACAGCGAGGATATCGACCGCATCGCCGCCGAGGACGCCCCGGATGTGCAGGCGCTGCAGGGCTGGCGGCACGACGTGTTCGGCGCGGATGCACTGGCGCTGAAGGCCGGCGGAGTTGCGCTCGGGGTGGATGGCAAGCGGATCAAGCTGATCCGGACCTAGCGCGGCCGCCCTGCCATCGCCAGCGTGGCCAGCGCGAACACCGCCAGCTGCCCGGCGGCCAGCGCGAAGGCCAAGGCGTAGCTGCCGGTCCAGCGCACCACCAGGGTGAAGGCGAGCGGGCCGCAGACCGAGCCGAGGAAGCCGAACAAATTGGCCGCCGAGGTCACCTCCCCCACCATGCGCGGCGGGGCAACGCGCGCCAGCTCCGCCATGTGCACCCCCACCCAGCCGAAGCCGCACAGCCCGGCGGCGGCGACGCAGAGATGCAGCGCCCAGGCGCCCTGGTCCGCCACGCTCACCAGCGCCAGCACCGCCAGCGCCGCCGCCAGGGCCTGGGCCGTGAGCAGCTGAAGCGCCCGGCCGGCCATCCGGTCCGACACCCAGCCCAGCCCGATGCGCCCGGCAAGGCTCGCCGCCTGCATCAGCGCCACTAGCCGGCCGGCCTCGGCCAGCGTGGCGGCGTGCTGGGTCACGACATAGGTGGCCATGAACCCGCCGAGGCAGGCCTGAACGATGGAGAACGAGGCCCCCAGCGCCGTGAGCAGCGGCAGCGAGGGATGGGCCCGCAGGCTGCCCAGCGAACGCACCAGCACCCTGGGCGAAAGCAGCGCACGCCCCCATGCTTCCGTCTGGGCCGCGGGGCCCGGCCCGTCCAACCGGCGGCGGAAAGGCTGAATGGCCAGCATCGCCGCCACCGCCAGCGTGATGATGCAGCCCAGCGCGGTGCCCAGGCCATGCGACAGCGCCAGTGGGGCGACCACCAACCCGGCCAGCATGCCGCCAAACGGCACCCCTGCCTGCTTGATCGAGAAAATCAACGTGCGGTGCCGCGCCGGCGCGGCGCGGTTGAGGATCTGGCTGCCGGCCGGGGTATTGGGTGCAACGCCGAAGCCGATCGCCAGTGCGCCGAGCAGCCCGAGCAGGCCGAGCGGCTGGGACAGCAGGAACAGGCCAAGCGCGGTGCAGGCCAGGCCGATCTGCAGCGAGCGGACGGCGCCGTGATGGGCGAGCATCGGGCCACCGCAGGCCAGGTACCAGCAGATGCCGGCCGAGCTCATCGCCGAAACCAGGCCGATGCTTTCGGGCGGCAGGCCGGCGCGGTCCATCAGCGGCGGGCCGAGCAGCGGCACGGCCATGCCGGCGAAGGAGCTGACGACCTGTGCGATGAGGGTGGCCGCGAGCGCGCTGGCCCAAAGCGGCAATGTCACCTGGTTCGCATCCACCCGTCGTCCGTTCCGGCGAGTCTGCCAGCGGCGGGGTGGGAAGACCAGGGGGCGGGCTGTAGTCTGCGCGCAACCGGAGTGGAGACCGCCCATGCGCCACGTGCTTGCCGCCATGATCCTGCATGAGGCGAACAGCTTCGCAGCACCTGCCCCGCTCGCGCATTTCGAGCGCCAGGGCGTGGTGCGCGGCGCGGAGATCGGGCCGCGCTTCGGGCCGACGCGCACGGAGATGGGCGGATTCCTGGCCTATGCGGCGGAAGCAGGCTGGCGCCTGACCACGCCGATCGCCGTGCCCTGCTCGCCCGCCGGCCCGATGGATGCCGGCGCCTTCGCCGCGATCCGCGATGCGCTGGTGGCGGGCGCGCGCGCCGCCGGGAAGGTGGATGGCGTGCTGCTGGGGCTGCATGGCGCCTGCGTGGCGGTGGGCGAGGACGATGCCGACGGCGCGCTGGCCCAGGCGGTGCGCGAGATCGTGGGCCCGGATGTTCCCATCGTGGTCACGCTGGATCCGCACAGCAACGTTTCCGACCGGCTGGCCGCGGCGGCCAATGCCATCACCGCCTATCGCACCCACCCGCATGTGGACCATTTCGAGACGGCGTCGCGGGCGGCCGGGATCCTGCAGCGGGCCATGGACGGCGAGATCAAGCCGCGGGTCCACCTGGCGCGGAGCTGGCAGATGCGCGGATTCGATTCCACCCGCACCACCCCGCCCGATGGCCCGGCCCGGCGCGGCCAGGCCTTGGCGCGGGCGATGGAAGCCGCAGACCCCGGCGTGATCGAGGTCAGCCTGCAATCGGGCTTCGTGCTGGCCGATGTCTGGCATGTCGGTCCCTCCGTGGCGGTCACGGGCAACGGCGCGGACCCCCGCTTCGCCGATCTGGCGGCACGGCTGGTGCGGTTCTGCTGGGATGAGCGCAACAACGACACGGTGAAGATGCACACCGTGGCCGAAGCCCTGGCCGCGGCGCGCGCGGTGCCGCCCGGGCCCGGCCCAGTGGTGGTCTCCGATTTCGGTGATGCGCCGGGCGGCGGCGGCTATGGCGATGCCACCGCGGTGCTGCGGGCGCTGCTGGAGAACCCGGTGGCCGGCGCCGTGTTCGCCTCCATCGCCGATCCCGTGGCGGCGGAGGCCGCGCGCGTCGCCGGCGTGGGGGCGGAGGTGGCACTCTCCCTGGGCGGCCACGTCGCCCCGGCCCATGGCGGCGGGCCGATCGAGGCGGTGTTCCGGGTCCTGGCCCTGTCCGACGGCAAGTTCACCCATGAAGGGCCGTACACCCCGGGCCAGATGGGCCAGTTCGGCCCCTCCGCGCTGCTGGAATGCCACGGCATCCAGGTGATCGTCACCACCTGGCAGCGCAACATCCTGGACCTGCAGCAGCTCAGGATCTTTGGCATCGATCCCACGGCGCCGCCGCTGATCGCCATCAAGTGCATGGATGCGTTCCGCGCCGCCTTCGCCCCGATCGCGCGCGCGGCGATCGCCTGCGAATCCGGCGGGGTGTCGAGCCGGGTGCACACCTCGCTGACCTGGACCAAGGTGCGCCGGCCGGTTTGGCCGCTGGACCCCGATGCGGCGGTGGAAGCAGCGGCGGGGTGGGTGTAGGGGCGGGCATGACCGGTTCGCCCCTTTCGCTGCTGCATCGCGCCTGGCGCAAGCTGCCCGCCGGGCCGCGCCGGGCACTGGTGCGCGGGGTCACCACGGCCATGGCGCCGCGTCCGGAAGCGGTGCCTCCGCCGGCCGGGGCCGGGATGGCCTTGCTGGGCGAGTTCGCCCGGCCCTCCGGCCTCGGCATGGGCGTGCGGCTGGTGCGCGATGCGCTGGGCGGAATGGGCGTTCCCGCCGTGGCGCTGGATGTGGATGCCGGCCGGGCGCCGCTGCCGCCGCCGGGGATGCCGCTGATGCTGCATGTGAACCCGCCCTCCCTGCCGCTGGCATTGCTGGGGCAGGACCGGGCGCTGCTGCGCGGGCGCCGCGTGGTGGGTATGTGGAACTGGGAGCTGCCGGTGGTGCCCGATGCGTGGCGGGACGGGTTTCGCTTCGTGCATGAGGTTTGGGTGACCAGCCGGTTTACCGCCGAGGCGATGGCGGGGGTGATGCCCTCGGGGATGGCGGTGCGGGTGGTGAACTACCCGCTGGCGGTGGCGCCCCCGGTGCCGGCGCCGATGGGGCGGGAGGCGTTTGGGCTGCCGGCGGGGGCGGTGGTGGTGCTGGTGAGTTTCAACCTTGCGTCAAGCTTCGTGCGCAAGAACCCGCTGGCGGCAGTGGCGGCGTTCCGCGCGGCCTTCGGGGATCGGGCAGACCGGGTGCTGGTGCTGAAGGTGGGGCATCCCGGGCATTTCCCGGAGGATTTCGCCCTGCTGCAACAGGCGGTGGCAGGGATGGGCAATGTGCGGATCGAAACGCGGGAGATGGCGCTGGGCGAGGTGCATGCGCTGACGGCCTGCGCGGACATCGTACTCTCCCTGCATCGCAGCGAGGGGTTCGGGCTGGTGCCGGCGGAGGCCATGCTGCTGGGCTGCCCGGTGGTGGCCACAGGATGGTCCGGCAACATGGATTTCATGGACGCGGACAGCGCCGCGCTGGTGCCGTTCACGCTGGTGCCGGCGCGCGATCCGCGCGGGGTGCTGGACGTGCCCGGCGCGGTGTGGGCGGAGCCGGATGTGGGCGTGGCGGCGGAAGCCTTGCGCCGGCTGGCCGATGATCCCGTGGCGCGGGCCGCCCTGGGCGCGCGCGGGCAGGCCACGGCGCGGGCGGCGCTGGGGGTGGAAAGCCTCGCGGCGGCCCTGCGCGGGTTCACCGCATGAGGGTTCTGGTGTGGCAATGGGGCCGGCGCGGCGCCGGGCCGCGCTATGCCGTGGAACTGGCCGCCGGGCTGCGCGGCGTGCCCGGCGTGGAGGCGCTGCTCTCCCTGTCCCGCCAGGCGGAAATCCTGGCCGGGGCCAATGCACCGCACTGCGACCTGCCGATGGAGACCTATTCCGGCTTGCGCGACCTGGTGCTGCGCCTGCCTCGGCTGCCCTTCGAGGTCGGCGGGCTGGCGAAGCGCATCGCGGCGCTGCGGCCGGATGTGGCGATCTGCGCCATGCCGGCGCCGCTGGATATATTGATGGCCGCCGCACTGCGACGGGCCAAGGTGCCCCATGCCGTGGTGGTCCATGATGCGGATCTGCACCCCGGCGACATCCATTCCCTGCAGATGGTGCTGCAGCGCCGGCTGGCCCGGCGCGCGGATGCGGTGGTGGCGCTGAGCCGGCATGTCGGCGAGCGCCTGCTGGAACAGGGCGTGGCCCGGCCCGGCCGCCTGGTGCTGACGGAACTGCCGCCGCTCTCCTACGGCGCCCCCCCACCCCCGCCGCGCGCGCATGGCGGCAAGCTGCGGCTGCTCTGCTTCGGCCGGCTGCTGCCCTACAAGGGCCTGGACCTGCTGGCCGACGCCATGGCCACGCTCGGCCCGCGCGATGACCTGGAACTGCGCGTGGTGGGCAACGGCCCGGAATCACCGGTGCTGGACCAGCTGCGCGCGCTGCCCGGCGTGACGGTGGAAAACCGCTGGGTGCCGGAGGAAGAGGTCGCCACCCTCCTCGCCTGGTCCGACGCGCTGGTGCTGCCCTATCGCGAGGCAAGCCAAAGCGGGGTGGCCGCCGCGGCGCTGGCGGCGCGGCGCTTCGTGGTGGCAACCAAGGTGGGCGGAATCACGGAGCAACTGGCCGGATCGGCGCTGGCGCGGCTGGTGCCGCCGGAGGCCGGGGCGCTGGGGGCGGCGCTGGTGGCGCTGGCAGAGCGGACGCCAGTGGTGGCGCCGGAGGCGGATCGCTGGCCCGGCGTGATGGCGGCGCTGGTGCGCGACCTTTCGGCAGTGCTGCACGGGGACAAGAAGGAAGGCCAGGGCTCTGCCCTGGACCCGCTGGGGCCTTAGGCCCCAGACCCCTTTACTTTAGGCATGGGTCGTCGCCGCGCGAGGCGGGGGCCGAAAACGGATTCAGGGTGACGTGGGATGCGCGCCTGCCCATGGCGGTGCGCGGGCGGTGCAAGAGGGGCGGGGAGCGGGCGCGCGATGGCCCGAACGGCGCATGCCGCGGCCGGGCCGGCCGCGGAGGATCCAGCCGATCCAGGCGCGCTGGCGGCGCAGGCGCCGCAGGGCGCGCGGATGGAGTACGGGCGCCAGGTCGTCGATGGTCTCGCCAGTGGGGGAGAAGTGCCAATCCCGTAGCGGGGTGCGCCAGGTGCGGCCCGGGGCCGTGGCGATTGCTGATTCGAATTGAGCCGCAAGGAATTTGTTTCCGGTGAGGACCGCCAGCAGGGCGAGCAGGAGCTGGAGCAGGGGCGCCGGGAAATGGACGCGAGTCATCGCCTCCGCCAAGCGGCGAAGGGCGTCGGCTTCGTGCGGTGCGGCGGCAGGATGTGGCATCACCGGTGACTATGCCAAACGCAACACCGGCGGAAAAGGGTTTTTATCCCGTACGTACTCGGGATGTGAAAGCTGTGCTCACTTAAGGTCCAGGGGTCTGGGGCCTAAGGCCCCAGCGGGTCCAGGGCAGAGCCCTGGCCTTCCTTCCCTGCTAGGACCGCCGCACCTCCAGCCACTGCCACGCCAGCAGCCCCGGCAGCCCGAAGGCCAGTTCGCGCAGGCGCTTCAGCATGGAGATGGCGATGGCCTGGTCGGGCGGCACATCGAACAGGGCGCCGATCAGTACGAAGCCGGCTTCCTGCACGCCGAGGCCGCCGGGGATGGCGAAGGCGGCGCCGCGCACGGCGACCGAAAGGCTTTCGATCACCAGGGCTTCGGCGAAGCCGCCTTGGTGGCCCATGGCGTGCAGGGCGAGCCAGGTTTCGCCGACGCCGATGAGCCAGGCGAGCAGGTGCAGGGCGGTGGCCTTGGCCAGCATGCCGGGCTGGCGCTGGCGTTCGTGCAGGGCGGCGAAGAGGCGGCGCACCACATCGAGCGAGAAGCGCGGGAAGATGCGGGTGAGCGGGCCGGCGATCCATTCGATCAGGCGCAGCCCGGCGGTGTGCTGCAGCAGCAGGAAGGCGGCCAGGGCCACGGCCATCAGGGCGAGGCTGGCCTGCACCCAGGGGGTGCGCCAGGGCGAGGTCTCGGAGGTGGTGATCAGCGCCAGGACGAGGATGCCGAGCAGGGTGAAGAGCAGCTGGCTGGCGGCTTCGATCGTCACGTCGATGGTGGTGCCGGCGGTGGCGGCGGTGCCGGAGACGCCGCGCCGCATCAGCAGGCGGATGCCGACGAGATTGCCGCCGAGCTGGGCGACGGGCAGCAGGCCGTTCACGGATTCGCGGATGACGCGGATGGCGAACCAGCGCCCGAGGCCGGGGGTGGGCGCGCCGACGGCCTGGCGCCAGGCGATGGCGGAGAGCCATTGGGTGGCGGCGTGGATGGCCAGGATGGGCGGCAGCGCCCAGGCGGCCTGCCAGACCTCCGCGCCGATGGCGGCGGCACCATGCCAGGCGATGAGGGCAACGACCCCCAGCCCGCCCGCGGCGAAGGCCAGCGTGCCCCAGGGGATGGCGCGCATGATGGCCTAGAGGACGGAGAGCAGCACCAGGGCGATGGTGCCCAGCGCGATGCGGTACCAGGCGAAGGGCGCGAAGCCGTGGCGGGCGACGAAGCCGATCACGGCGCGCACCACCAGCAGGGCGGCGAGGAAGGCGGCGGCGAAGCCCACGGCGATGACGATGCCGCCATCCAGCGTGAGGCTGTCGCGGTTCTTGTAGAGGTCGTACACCGTGGCGCCGAACATGGTGGGGATGGCGAGGAAGAACGAGAACTCGGCGGCGGTGCGGCGGTCCACCCCCATCAGCAGCGCGCCCATGATGGTGGCGCCGGAGCGCGAGACGCCGGGGATCATGGCCAGGCATTGCACGAAGCCGATCGCCAGGGCGCGGCCGAGCGGCAGCTGCTCGATGGCGTGGATGATCGGCTGGGGGCGGGCGCGCTCGATCAGCAGGATGGCGACGCCGCCCACGATGAGGCTGACGGCCACGACCCAGGGCGAGAACAGCACGCTCTTGATGAAGCCGTGCGCCAGCGCGCCGATCACGGCGGCGGGCAGGAAGGCGAGCAGGATGGCGATGGCGAAGTGCCGTGCGGCGGGGTCGCGCGGCAGGCCGACCAGCACGGCCCAGAGCTTGGAGAAGTAGAGCAGCACCACGGCCAGGATGGCGCCGAGCTGGATCGCGATCTCGAACACCCGGCCGGGCGGGCCCTCGAAGCCGAGCACGGCCGACATGAGGATGAGGTGGCCGGTGGAGGAGACGGGGATGAACTCCGTCAGCCCTTCGAGCACGCCGAGCAGCAGGACCTGGAGCCAGAGCATCGTTTGCATGGCGGCGGCTTAGCCCTTTCGTCGCAGGAGGGCCACCCTGCCGGCGAGCATGGCGCGCTCGCCCGGCGCCAGGCCGCGGTACCAGGCGAGGGTCGCCACGGGGGCGAGCAGGGCGGGAACCAGGGCGAGGCGAAGCAGTGGCGGCTGGTCGGCCGCGATCAGGGCCACGGCAAGGATCGCCAGGGTGGCGGCCAAGGCGGGGGCGAGGGCGCGCAGTTCCGGCGCCAGGCGGGGATGGGCGCCCTTGGCGAGAACAATCCGGCAGGTGGCAGCCAGCAGCAGGCGCAGCGCCCAGGCGGCGGCGGCCCCGGCGATGCCATGGGCGGCCAGCGCCAGCAGCAGCAGCGGCAGGTAGAGCGCGAGTTCCGCAATGGCCAGCGCGGCGTTGCGGGCGGCGCGGGCGGCCCCGTCGATCAGCGCGGCGGCGACGCCATCCAGCGCGAACAGCACCACCCCGGCGGCGAGCCAACGCGCCGCCGGGGTGGCGAGCCGGGCGAAATCGACGCCGAGCCAGGCCGCGAGAAGAAGATCGGCAAACAGCAGGCAGGCCAGCGCGGGCGGCAGCACCAGGGCGAGGATGGCCAGCGTGGCGTGGCGGAACAGGCGGCCGGCGGTGCCGTCGTTGGTGGCCAGGGCGGCGGAGAGGGCGGGGAAGGCGCCGGCCAGCACGGCCTGGGCGAGGACGGCGATGCGGATCACGAGGTCGAACGGCGTGGCATAGAGCGCCGCGGCCTCGGCCGAGAGGCGGGCGGCGATGATGAAGCGGTCCAGGTGCTGGGCGGCGGGGGCGAGGATGGCGGAGACGGTCATCCAGCCGCCCTGGCGCAGCAGGGGCAGGGCGGCGGCCGGATCGGGCCGGGCGGTGCGCAGGGCCGGGAGTTCGCGCAGGCACAGCCGCCAATAGGCCCAGGTCATGACCGCGCGGCAGGCCACCAGCACCAGCGTGGCGGCCAGCAGGCTGTTCCACAGCGGCAGGATGGCGAGCGGGCCGAGATAGTACAGCGCCAGGATCGGCAGGTTGGCGAGGTTGGCGCCGGCGAAGCGCTGGTGCGCGGCCAGCACGCCCCACAGCCCGGCATTGACCAGCACCAGCGGGGCCGCCGCCGCGATGGCCAGCAGCGCGCCGCGCGCCTCTGCCCGCAGCGCGGCCGGCAGGTCCAGCAGCCCGGCATAGGCCCAGGCGCCGGCGGCGCAGGCCAACCCGGCAGCCAGGCCCAAAGCGAACAGCATCAGCAGCCCGGTGAGCACGGCGCCGGCGACCTCCGCCGGGGGGCGACCTTCGGCCAGCCGGGCGGCGACGAGGCGGGTCAGCGCACGGCCCACGCCGAGATCGAACACGCCGAACAGCCCGACGAGGCCGAGGGCGAGGGTGAACAGGCCCCAGCGCGCCAGCCCCAGCGCCTGGATCAGGAACGGGGTGGCGGCCAGCGCCACCAGCAGCGGCAGCAGCCGGCCGGCGATGTTCCACGCCGTGCCGCGCGCCAGGGTGGCGGTGGAGGTCAGGCGCCCGGGCGGCATGAACGGACCGTAATGCGGGCTTGTGACGCGACGGCGACTCCCCTAGCCTCGATTCCCGGCGGGGCAATGTCTCGCACGTTACAAAATGGCACCGTGGGACCGAACCCGGGACGCCGAAAAGCTGGGGGGAGTCCGTGACGAGACGGCGTACGCGTGTCGTGCCTGTTCATTCCTGGAGCGTCGGGCCGTGAGCGCCGTGGCGCAAGCCGCATCGGCGACAGTGGCCAGCCATGGCCCATTGATGCGGGTATCCGGCGTGGAGATGCGCTTCGGCGGCATCGTGGCGCTGGCCGGCGTGAGCTTCGATGTGAACCGCCGCGAGATCTGCGGGCTGATCGGGCCGAACGGTTCCGGTAAGACCACGATGTTCAACTGCATCAGCGGATTCTACCGCTATGTGGTGGGCGACATCATCTTCGATGGCACCACCATCAAGGACATGCAGCGGCACCGCATGGTGGAGCTGGGCATTGGCCGCACCTTCCAGAACGTGGCGCTGTTCCGCAGCATGACGGTGCGGCAGAACATGATGGTGGGCCACCACTACCGCGGCACCTCCGGCTTCCTCTCCAACGCGCTGCAACTGCCGCAGGCGCGGGCGGATGCGGCGGAGGCGGCGCGGCGGGCGGATGAGCTGATCGAGCTGCTGGACCTGAGGGCGCAGGCGGACCTGCCGGTGGGCGGCCTGCCGTTCGGCTGGCAGAAGCGGGTGGAGCTGGGGCGGGCGATGATCGCGCGGCCCAAGATGCTGATGCTCGATGAGCCGGCCGCCGGCCTCAACCACGGCGAGGTGGACGAGCTGGGCGACCTGATCCTGCGCCTGAAGCAGCATTTCGACCTCAGCATCCTGCTGGTGGAGCATCACATGAGCCTGGTGATGCGCGTGTCTGACCGGGTGGTGGCGCTGGAATTCGGGCGCAAGATCGCCGACGGCACGCCGGAGCAGGTGCAGCGCGACCCCGAGGTGATCCGCGCCTATCTCGGCGAAGGCGAGGAGGGCGGCCATGGTTGATCCTGTGGCGAGCACGCCCATCCAAGGGGGGCCCATCCTGGAGGCGAAGGGTCTGCATGCGGCCTATGGCCAGGTGCGGGTGCTGCACGGCATCGACTTCGTGGTGAACACCGGCGGTGTGACGGCACTGCTGGGTGCCAACGGTGCGGGCAAGACCACCACGCTGCGGGCGATCTGCGGCATGGTGCGCTCCAGCGGTGACCTGATGTTCGACGGCAAGCGCATCAACAACCTGCCCACCGAGGCGATCGCGGCGATGCGGGTGGGGCATGTGCCCGATGGGCGCGGGACCTTCATGGAGCTGTCGGTGGAGGAGAACCTCCGCCTGGGCGGCTACACCCGCAAGGACTCGATCGAGCCCGACCTGGAGCGGATGTTCACCTATTTCCCGAAGCTGAAGGACCGGTTCCGGCAGCAGGCGGGCACGCTTTCGGGCGGCGAGCAGCAGATGCTGGCGATCGCGCGCGCGCTGATGATCCGGCCGCGGCTGCTGCTGCTGGACGAGCCGAGCTTCGGCCTGGCGCCGCTGATCGTGCGCGAGATCTTCGAGATCATGAAGCAGATCATCGCCACCGAGCGGACCTCGATTTTGCTGGTGGAGCAGAATGCCTCGCTGGCGCTGTCGGTGGCGGACATGGCGTATCTGCTGGAGACCGGGAAGATCGTGATGTCTGGCCCGGCGGCCGAGATACGGCAGGATGAGTCGGTGCGGCGTGCGTATCTTGGGTATTGATATGTTCAGCAAGCAAGTGCGTTCTTTTTTGAAAAAAAGAACCAAAAAACTTTTGTACATTGGTTCCGGGGTTGCCTCGGCGCAAGTGAATGAAGTTTTTTTGCTTCTTTTTGTTCACAAAAAGAAGACTCTTTCTTCCCTTGAGGTGATCCACTGATGGAAGGCGTTCTGCACCAGATCATCTCGGGCATCGCGACGGGCAGCATCTATGCCTCGATTTCGCTGGCCCTGGTGATGATCTTCCTGGCCACCCACCAGATCAATTTCGCCCAGGGCGAGATGGCGATGTTCTCCACCTATGTGGCGCTGACGCTGATCCAGGCGGGCGTGCCCTATTGGGGGGCGTTCGTGCTGACGCTGGTGTTCTCCTTCGTGGCGGGCATGATCCTGCAACGGACATTGTTGGAGCCATTGGCGCGGGCGCCGGTGCTGGCGAGCGTGGGTGCGTTCCTGGGCCTGCTGCTGATCTTCAACAACATTGCCGGCTGGATCTTCACCTATACGCTGCAGCCCTTCCCGACGCCGTTCGGGGCCGGCGCGCCGATCCTGGGCGGCATGCTGTCGCGCCATGAGCTCGGCTCCACGGCGGTGACGCTGGTGGTGCTGACGGCGGTGTGGGCGTTTTTCCGGTTCACCAGGCTGGGGCTGGCGCTGCGCGGGGCGGCCTACAACCCGGTGTCCAGCCGGCTGGTGGGCATTCCGGTGGCGCGCATGCTCTCGCTCGGCTGGGGGTTGGCGGCGGCGATCGGGGCGATTGCCGGCATGATGGTGGCGCCGATCGTGTTCCTGGACCCCAACATGATGGCGGGCGTGCTGCTCTATGCCTTCGCCGGCGCGCTGCTGGGCGGCATCACCAGCCCGCTGGGCGCGGTGGTGGGCGGGGTGCTGATGGGCGTGATCGAGAACATCGCCGGCGCCTACATCGTGGGCACGGAGCTGAAGCTGACCACTGCGCTGGTGATCATCGTGGTGGTGCTGGTGTTCAAGCCGTCGGGCCTGTTCGGCAAGACCCTGGCGAACCGGGTGTAGAGCGATGACCCAATCCAACTCCCGCATCCTGCTGATCCTGTTCGTGGTGGCCGCGGCGGTGGTGCCGCTGGTGTTCGCCTCCGGCTACCAGCTGTTCCAGCTGACGCTGGTGGTGGCCTATGCGCTGTCTGTCCTCGGCAAGAACCTGGTGACCGGCTATGGCGGCCAGGTCTCATTGGGGCAGGGGGCGTTCTATGCCGTGGGCGCCTATACCGCGGCGATCCTGATGGAGCACTTCAACGTGCCCTACTGGGCCACGCTGCCGGTGGCGGCGGTGGTGACGGGGATGGTGGGCCTGGCGCTGGGCTTGCCGGCGCTGCGGCTGGGCGGGCTCTACCTGGCGCTGGTGACCTTCGCCATGGCCGTGGCCGTGCCGCAGCTGCTGAAATACAAGCTGTTCGAGGACTGGACCGGCGGCGTGCAGGGCATTGTGCTGAACAAGCCGGATGCGCCGTTCGGCCTGCCGCTGGACCCCGACCAGTGGGTGTACCTGTTCACCCTGGCGGTGGGGGTGGTGCTGTTCATCGCCGCCACCAACCTGGTGCGCAGCCGTATCGGGCTGGCGCTGATGGCCATTCGCGACCAGCCGCTGGCCGCCGAGGCGATGGGCGTGGAACTCTCCCGCTACAAGACGCTGACCTTCGGCTTCGGCGCGCTGTTCACCGGGGTGGGCGGGGCGCTGGGGGCGATCGCGGTGGGCTTCGTCTCGCCGGACAGCTTTTCGATCGCGCTGTCGCTGACGCTGTTCGTGGGCATGGTGATCGGGGGTGCGGCCTCCATTTCCGGGGCGGTGTATGGCGCGCTGTTCATCGTGTTCGTGCCGAATTTGGCGGAGGAGATCAGCAAGGCGGTCCCTGGCGCGATCTTCGGCGTGATCCTGATCCTGTTCATGTTCTTCGCACCGGGCGGGATTGCGAGCCTGCTGGCCGCCCAGATGCGCCGGTTCCGGGCAGCCCGATAGGGGCCTCCCGCGTTGCCTTACGTTCGATCCAACTGGAGTGATGCCTGAGATGAAGCGTCGTACTGTTCTGGCCGGCATCGGTGCCGGCCTTGCCATGCCGCATATCCGCACCGCCGAGGCCGCCACCGTGGTGGGCGTGACCAAGACCGAGATCAAGATCGGCCACACCATTCCCTATTCCGGCAACGCCTCCTCCTATGGCGTGATCGGCAAGAGCCATGCCGCCTACTTCAAGATGATCAACGACCAGGGCGGCATCAACGGCCGCAAGGTCAACTTCATCTCGCTGGACGATGCCTACAACCCCGCCAAGACGGTGGAGCAGGTGCGCCGGCTGGTGGAGCAGGACAAGGTGGCGGTGCTGTTCAACGTGCTGGGCACGCCGACCAACTCGGCGATCCATCGCTACGTGAACCAGCGCAAGGTGCCGCACCTGTTCCTGTCCACCGGGGCGGACAAGTGGGCCAACCCGAAGGACTTCCCGTGGACCATCGGCTGGCAGCCCAGCTACCACACCGAGGGCCAGATCTACGCCCGCTACATCCAGCAGGTGAAGCCCGGCGCGAAGGCGGCGCTGATCTACCAGAACGACGATTTCGGCAAGGACTACCTGAACGGGCTGAAGGACGCGCTGAAGGCCGATTTCGACCGCGTGTTCACCAAGGTGCTCACCTATGAGGCGACAGATGCGACGATCGACAGCCAGGTGGTGAGCCTGAAGGAGAGCGGGGCGGAGGTGCTGGTGAGCGCCTGCATCCCGAAGTTCTCGGCGCAGCTGATCCGCAAGGCCTACGACATCGGCTGGAAGCCGTTGCACTGCATGTCCAACGTGTCGGCCTCCGTGGGCGCCACGATCAATCCGGCCGGGCCGGAGAAGGCGGTGGGGATCATTTCCTCCCAGTACCTGAAGGACCACAGCGACCCCGACTGGAAGAACGATGCCGGCATGAACGAATGGCGCGCGTTCATGGCCAAGTACATTCCGGACGGCGACATCAACGACGCCGGCTACATCTTCGCCTATGGCGTGGTGCAGTCGATGGTGCAGACGCTGAAGCAGTGCGGCGACGACCTGTCGCGCGAGAACATCATGAAGCAGGCGGCCAACCTGAAGCATGACGTGGGCGTGCTGCTGCCGGGCATCTCCGTGAGCACCGGGCCGGGCGACTACCACCCGATCAAGCAGATGCAGCTGACGCGCTGGACCGGCACGACCTGGGAGCGGTTCGGCGGCGTGCTCGCCTCTTCCTGATCCCATCAGGCTCGGCCTGATCGCACACGTCTGAGCAAGGGCGGCCCGGCACCGGGGACGGTGCCGGGCCGTTTCGTTTTTCGGGCGCGATGACGAAAATTGCGGACTTTGGCGCCGGCCCCTGGCTAGACTTCCTCCAGCCCCTGCAACGACAGGGGCCAATAAACAGCGAGGAAAAAGCGTCATGAAGCGTCGTACAGTGCTTGCTGGACTGGGACTTGCCGGCGTGGGTGGCCTTGCGGCGCCCGCGATCATCCGCCCCGCCCAGGGCGCCACCCTGGTGGGCGTGACCAAGACCGAGATCAAGATCGGGCATATCGTGCCCTATAGCGGCAATGCCTCCTCCTATGGGGTGGGCGGGCGGTCGCACACCGCGTTCTTCAAGCGGGTGAACGACATGGGCGGCGTGGCCGGGCGGAAGATCAACTTCATCTCGCTCGACGACGGCTACAACCCGGCCAAGACGGTGGAGCAGGCGCGGCGGCTGGTGGAGCAGGAGCAGGTGGCCTTCCTGTTCAACCCGCTGGGCACGCCGACCAATACGGCCATCCACCGCTACATGAACCAGCGCAAGGTGCCGCATTTGTTCCTGGCGACCAGCGCGGACAAGTGGGGCGACTACAAGGCGTTCCCCTGGACGATCGGCTACGCGCCCAGCTATCGCACCGAGGCGCAGATCTACGGCAAGTACATCAAGCAGGAACGGCCGAACGCCAAGGCGGCGCTGATCTACCAGAACGACGATTTCGGCAAGGACTACCTGCACGGGCTGCAGGACGTCTATGGCAAGGATTTCGACAAGACCTTCGTGAAGGTCGTGACCTACGAGGCCTCCGACGCCACGGTGGACAGCCAGGTGGTGACGATGAAGGACAGCGGGGCCGATGTGCTGGTGACGGGCGCGATCCCGAAATTCTCCGCCCAGGTGATCCGCAAGGCGTTCGACATCGGCTGGAAGCCGCTGCACATCATGTCCAACGTGTCGGCCTCCATCGCCTCCACCATCACGCCGGCGGGGCCGGAGAAGGCGGAAGGGGTGGTCACGTCCCAATACCTGAAGGACCCCACCGATCCGGATTTCAAGGATGCGCCGGACATGAAGGAGTGGCGCGAGTTCATGGCGAAATACCTGCCGGACGGCGACACCACCGACGCCAACTATGTTTACGCCTATAGCGTGGCGACGCTGATGCACATCGTGCTGAAGCAGTGCGGGGAGGATTTCTCGCGCGAGAACATCATGAAGCAGGCGTCGAACGTGAAGACGGTGGCGCTGCCGCTGCTGCTGCCGGGCATGACGGCGGCGACCACGCCCACGGATTTCCGGCCGCTGAAGCAGCTGCAGCTGGCGCGCTGGAAGAAGGATACCTGGGAGCGGTTCGGGAGCATCATCGGGGCGTAGGGAAGCAAGCGGTTCTTTTTTGAAAAAAAGAACCAAAAAACTTTCATTCGTTTGCGCATCGCCTGAAGCGGGCGCAAACGAATGAAGTCTTTTTGCTTCTTTTTCTTCAGAAAAAGAAGATTCTTGCTTGCTTAGGCGGCGTAGTACCCGCCATCGATGATGTGGCTCGCGCCGGTCATGAAGCTGGCGCGATCCGACAGCATCCACACCACCGCTTCGGCGATCTCGTCGGCGGTGCCGAGGCGGTTCATCGGCACCTTGGTCATCAGCGCATCGTAGCGTTCGGCCATGGTCGGGTCGGTCATCGGGGTCTTGATGTAGCCGGGGTTCACGCAGTTCACCCGGATGTTGTCCTTGGCGTATTCCATGGCCGCGGTCTTGGTGATGCCGACCACGCCGTGCTTTGACGCGACATAGTTGGTGGCCGCGGGCAGGCCGATCAGGCCGGCGATCGAGGCGGTGTTGACGATGCTGCCGCCGCCTTGCGCCAGCATGTGCGGGATCTCGTGCTTCATGCACAGGAACACGCCGGTGAGGTTCACGGCGAGCATGGCGTCGAAGCTCGCCTGGCTCATTTCGTGGGTGCGCTGGCCGGTGGGGCCGACGTTGCGCGGCGAGATGCCGGCGTTGTTGAAGGCGCAGTCCAGCCGGCCGAAGGCGGCGACGGTGCGGGCGACCATGGCCTGCACGTCGGCTTCCTTGGCCACGTCCCCGCCGATGGCGATGGCCTGGCCGCCGGCCTGGTTGATGAGCGCCACGGTGGCGGCGGCACTTTCCTCCGAGAGGTCGGAGACGGCGACGCGCGCGCCTTCCCGCGCCATGGCGAGCGCGGTGGCGCGCCCGATGCCCGAGGCGCCGCCCGTGACGAGCGCGGTCTTGCCAGCCAGGATTCCGGCCATTGTTTCCTCCGTTATGGGCGCCCGTTCGGGCGCGGTCTCAGTTCCAGGCGCGCTTGAGCGCGACTGCCATCGTGTCGATCAGCGATTGCGAGGCACGGATCAGCTTTCCCATGGTGAGGAAGCCGTGCATCTGGTCGTTGTAGTGCACATGGGTGACGGG
>JBIKOJ010000208.1:0-9112 GCA_044358135.1 Acetobacteraceae bacterium
AATACCTTCCTCTCCATCTCGATGTCACGGAAGGCGTGCCCAGCCTTGCTTCCCTGGGTTGGCAGTTCGTCCAGCCATTTGGTCGAGGCGAGCTTCACCGTCTTCAAGGTGGTTTCTGCCGATGTACCGCCGATCACGATCGCCAGATGATATGGCGGGCAAGCAGACGTACCCAGCGTCTTCATCTTCGTTTCAAGAAACTTCACGATCTTCTCGGGCGAGAGGATTGCGCGAGTTTCTTGGAACAAAAAGGTTTTGTTGGCAGATCCGCCACCCTTAGCCACAAACATCAAGTGCAACTCATCGGCGTGATAATCGCCGGGCGAAGCCATGATATCAAACTGCACCGGAAGGTTGTTTCCCGTATTCACCTCGCTAAACATATCGAGAGGAGCCATTTGCGAATAACGCAAATTCGTCTCGGTGTAAGTGCGGTGCACCCCCCAGGAGATCGCTTCCTCCTCATTGCCGTCAACCCAAACGCGCTGTCCCTTTTTACCGAAAACAATGGCCGTCCCGGTGTCCTGGCACATCGGCAGCACGCCACCGGCAGAGATATTGGCGTTCTTCAGGAGGTCGAGTGCCACGAATCGGTCGTTCCCAGAGGCTTCGGGATCCTCAAGGATGGAGCGCAAGCTCGCCAGATGGGCCGGGCGCAGGAGGTGGGATACGTCGCGGAAGGCCTGAAACGCTAGTTCCGATAACGTCTCCGGCTTGACCCGCAGGACGGTCTGCCCGTCCCACGAGCTGACGGAAACGCCCTCAATGTCCAACTTTCGCCACGGCGTGGGGTCAGGCCCCAAGGGGAACATGGGTGCATAGAGGAAGTTGGCAGGCCGCGGCGGAAGGGCGTTCATTCAGGTTCTCTCGGTGGAATCAAGAGTCGCGGGGCGGAGTGCGGCGGCGGAATGCGTCAAGACTCACAATTTGTGGCGTCTCGGTAGGCGGTGCGTCAGGCGTTCCTTCGGGGTCAGGCGATGACGGTTGGGGATCTGCCGGCGGTTGATATCTAAAACGAACGCCGAAGCGAACGTGTGGATCAGCGAAGGCTGTGATTGCTGTGATAGGAATCACCAGTGTACTCGGAACGCCACCAAACGACAGGCCAATGCTGATCCGCCCCGCCTCCGGCTGCTTGTCAACGTCGTCAACGACCAGATCCCAAAACTGGTGCTGCAATACGATGGTCATCTCCTGGGGGTACTGCGCCTTCACGCGCGCGGGGACGATAGTGCCGGGGTCATCCGTCCGAAACGTCAGGTAGAAATGATGCTCGCCGGGCAGTCCATTCTCCGAGACATGCTTAAGTGCCTGGATCGCGACGCTGCGCATCGCCTCCTCGGTCCATACGTCGTATGGCAATAGGCTATCAGGCGCGCCCTGCCCTGTGGTGTCGGGGTCGTCTTCCATCGCTTGCCTCGCGGTACCGCGCTGTCCAATAGCGCCAAGACAGGCGGCCGAAAAGCCTATGTTGGAGATATGTGTCGGCACCGCCAACGCGGATTGCTCGCGATGACATGTTCCTGGACGGGACAGCCAGCCGCATGAGCTCCAGGAAGCCACCCAAGGCTCATCAGGAACTCACCCACGATCTCACCGCCCGTGAAGCGGAATGTGCGACGGAAGAGCTTCACCCACTCCGGCTTTTCCAAGGGGTGGTGGGCGTCGAGCCACTCGAAGAAGCCCCCATGGCTGTGCCGGAGCCCCTGTATGATGCGGGCGTTCGAGATGATCGCGTCGACCTTAAGCCGATTGCGGATAATGCCAGGATCCGCCAGCAACCTCGCCACATCGGTGGGGCCAAAGCCTGACACCTGATCCACATCGAACCCCTGAAACGCGATCCGCATGGTGGCACGCCGCTTCAGGACAATCTCCCAGGAGAGCCCAGCCTGCATGATCTCCAGGCACAGCCGTTCGAAAAGCACGTGCTCGTCGCGAGACGGAAACCCGTGCTCAGTCGCGTGATAATGATCGTGAACCGGGTGGCCGATCGCGAAGGCGCAATAGGACGACATGAGCAAGAGGGTGCACTTTCCGCACTGTCCCGACAAGCCGGCGACTTCGTTCGAAAGTGGGGGGCTTCTGTTGCCCGGTGCCCCCCGAACCGCGCTTATCGCTTATGCAGCGACAGCGAGCGCCTCATGATTGTCATTGGCACTTGTCATACGGCCCGATAACGGCGGAACCATGCCGGGCAAAAGATGAGTCTTTACCACGCGTGTCGAGCCTGTTTCGCCCCCTCACCCCTGCCAAGGCAGGAATTTGGTGGAGGCGCCGGGCACTGCCCCCGGGTCCACAACGCTTATTCCACGCACCGTTTATCGCCATAGCCGGCAAGCCGGCATCGGTAATATAGGGATGACTGCTACCGCTGGGAAGGGACCCTACGCATGCCTGTGACCGACGATCAGCAGGGCGAGATCATGGCCCAGCGTGCCCAGCACGCAACCACCATGCGCGCCACCGTCCCAGCGCTGGAGGAACTGCTCTTCACCGCCATGCCGGTGCTCGATCATGGCTTCGTGCGCGTGATCGACTATATGGGCGACGATGCCGCCGTGGTGCAGGCGGCCCGGGTGTCCTACGGGCGCGGCACGCGCCGCGTTTCGGAAGACGCCGGCCTCATCCGCTACCTGATGCGGCATAGGCACACGACCCCCTTCGAGATGTGCGAAATCAAATTCCACATCAAGTTGCCAATTTTCATCGCCCGCCAGTGGATTCGCCACCGCACGGCGAATGTGAACGAATACTCTGCACGCTACTCAGTGCTGGACCGTGAATTTTACCTTCCAGCACCCGAGCATCTTGCAGCCCAGTCCTCCAGCAACCGGCAAGGCCGCGGCGATGTGCTGTCCGGGCCAGAAGCGCAAGAGGTACTCGACCTTTTGCGTGACGATGCCATGCGCAACTACGACCACTACATGTTCATGCTGAATGAAGAATCGGATGGCAGTGCAGCCGATCCAGGCCGCCAGGGCTTGGCGCGGGAACTTGCCCGCATGAACCTGACACTCAACGCCTACACGCAATGGTATTGGAAAGCCGATCTTCACAACCTCTTGCATTTCCTGTCTTTGCGGGCCGATACCCACGCGCAGTATGAGATTCGAGCCTACGCGGAAGCCATGCTGTCGGTTGTCAAGGCGTGGGTTCCCCAAACCTACGCGGCCTTTGTGGATTACCGACTCGGCGCCGTCACATTCTCGGCCCCGATGCTCGACGTTCTGAAACGCATGCTGGGTGGGGAGGCGGTGGGTCAGGCCGACAGCGGCCTTTCGAAGCGCGAATGGTCCGAGATGATGTCCGCTCTTGGCCGAACCTAAGGAAACAGGGCATGGTCGTCGTGTTCGGATCAGTCAACCTGGACCTGATCTTCTCCCTGCCGCATCTGCCGGCAGCGGGAGAGACCGTCCTTGGACAACGGATGTCCATCGAACCGGGCGGCAAAGGTGCAAACCAGGCCGTTGCCGCGGCGCGTGACGGTGGCAGGGTGATCTTTGCCGGGGCGGTGGGGTCGGATGCCCTCGCGGAAGATGCTCTCAGGCTGATGCGTGCCACCAACATAGACATCAGCCGCATTGCCCGGGTAGGCGCCGCAACCGGCACTGCTGCCATCTGTGTCGATTCCCAGGGGCACAATCTGATTGCTGTTGCCAGCGGCGCCAATCTATGCGCGCGGCACTCTCAGGTCGAAGATGCGTTGCTAAGCCCTGGCACCACAGTCTTGCTTCAAATGGAAGCTCCCCGCGCCGACACGGAAGACCTGATCCGCCGCGCTCAGAAGGCCGGATGCCGCATCGTGCTTAACCTTGCACCGGCCGCCCCTCTCGATATCGCGGCGCTCAGCAGCCTCGATGTCCTGGTGGTCAACGAGGGCGAGGCGGAGTTCCTGGCTCGTCATCTTGGTTGTGCTTCCGGTGCTGCTGCGATTAGCGACCGCCTTGCAGGCGTCACCGTGGTGGTCACACTGGGCGAACGCGGCTTGCAAGCCCATACGGCGGATGGGTCTGTGACCATTCCAGCCGCGCCGATCAACGCTCTCGACACGACTGGCGCCGGGGATTGCTTCACCGGCGTCCTTGCTGCGGCGCTGGATCGCGGTTTGCCTCTCCGCCAGGCCTTGCAGCGCGCAAATGTCGCCGCGGGTCTCTGCTGCACGCGCAAGGGCACTCAGGGCAGCATGCCCACAGCTGCGGAGACGGATGCCGCCCTCAACTGATTACGATGCGCGGACCACCCGGCTGTCCCAGCTTGCCGTCCAGCTTCGCCTGCAGCCGTGCTGCCACATCGCGATAGGCACGAGCGGCATCGCTTTGTGGAGCACTTGCGACGATCGGTGTGCCAGCATCAGCAGCGCTCCGAATGTCCAGCAGCAGCGGAATTTCGCCCAAGAACTCAATCCCAAGCTTATCCGCCTCCGCACGGGCCCCGCCATGACCAAAAATCTCGGACCGATGCCCGCAATTCGGGCAGCAGAAGAAGCTCATGTTCTCCACGAGCCCCAGCACGGGCACCCGGGTACGTTCGAACATCTTCACGCCGCGTCGCGCATCCAGCAGCGCAATATCCTGAGGCGTCGACACAATGAGCGCGCCTGCCAGCGTGACACGTTGCGCCATGGTGAGCTGTGCGTCTCCAGTGCCGGGCGGCATATCAACGATCATCACGTCAAGTTCGCCCCACTCGACCTGGCCCATCATCTGCTCCAGGGCTCCCATCACCATGGGGCCACGCCAGATCATGGCGGTATCCTCGTCGACCAGAAACCCGATGGACATCGCCTTCAGTCCCCAGGCCTCGAGGGGGATCATCCTGTCTCCACGGACTTCCGGCTTCCTCGCCAGCCCCAACATCCGCGGCAAGCTCGGGCCATAGATATCTGCATCCAGCAGGCCTACTCGAAGACCGAGTTGCGCCAGGGCGACGGCCAGGTTCACAGCCACTGTAGACTTGCCGACGCCGCCCTTCCCGGATGCCACGGCAACGATGCTCTTCACGTTCGGCAGCAGCACTGCCTTCTCCGGAGGGCCGCCTTGCGTCGCCGGGCGGGGTGCGTGCCCGTGGCCGTGCGAATGTTCGGACCGCCCCGCGGGCCGGGACGCTGCGTGCGACGTCAGTACCGCGGCAACATTCTGCACGCCTCGCTCGGCGCCCAACACCGCCTCAACCTTCTGCCGAACCGGCTCCATCGCCTCCACGCGACTGCGCTCGGTCAGCAGACTCACCTGAACCAGCACGCCATGTGGACCGCGGCGCACCTCGATTCCCTCGACGATCCCCGCCGAGACGATGTCACGTCCACTCTCTGGATCAGCCACATTGCGGAGAACCTCCTTCAAGGAGGCAGCACTCGGCTCGCTCATGCGCTTGAAAACCCTTCGCACCCAGTCAATATGCAGGCGTGTCATGCCAGGGATATGGCTGCTTCAACTCCGGAAGCCAATGCCCTTCCCCTGCATCGGCGGAAACGCGCACAGGAGCCCAGTTAGCTCATGCCTTCCTCAAACGGCGTACCCAGCGACGCCGACAGCTTTGCCGTCGTCCACTCCGGAAGCGGAGGGGGCGGACCATGGGGCGCTCCCCCTGGCGGTCCGCAAGGCAATGGACCCAAGGGGCCGCAAGGCCCGTGGGGCGGAGGACCGCGTGGGCCCGGCGGGAATGGCGGCAATCAGCCACCCGACCTCGATGAGTTGATCGCCAGGGTTCAATCCATGTTCCGCGGCGCGATGCCGGGAGGAAGCGGACCGCGCATGCCTTCCATGCTAGGTGGCGGCCGTGGCATTGCGATCATGGGCGCCTTGGTCGCGGTGGTTTGGCTGTCCAGCGGCTTCTATCGCGTGCAGCCAGATGAGCAGGGCGTGGTTCTCCGCTTCGGGGCCTTTAACCGCACCGCCTTTCCAGGCCTCAACTACCATGTCCCGTGGCCAGTGGAGCGGGTGTTGTTGCCAGCCGTCACGCGGATCAACCGCGTCGAGGTCGGCTTCAGCACGGGCATCTCCGATGCGCGCCCGGTCGAGATCCGCTCCCTCCGCGGGCGCGAGGCCGCCGGCCGCGACCTGCCCGAGGAAAGCCTGATGCTGACCGGCGATGAGAACATCATCGACATCAATTTTGCCGTTTTCTGGCGCGTGCGCAGCGCCGGCGACTTTCTCTTCAACACCCGCCACCCGGAATACACCGTGAAGTCCGCCGCCGAGAGCGTCATGCGCGAAGTGATCGGCCGCACCCCCATCCAGCCGGCCCTCACGGATGCCCGCGCCCGTATCGAGGCCGACGTGCTTCGCGGCGTGCAAGCGATCCTCGACCAGTATCATGCCGGCGTTGAGGTAACCCAGGTGCAGCTGCAGAAGGTCGATCCGCCCGCCGCCGTCATCGACAGCTTCCGCGATGTTCAGCGCGCCAACACGGATGCCGACCGGGCTCGCAATGAGGCCGATGCCTATCAGAACGACATTGTGCCCCGTGCCCGAGGCAACTCGGCCCGCCTGGTGGCCGAAGCTACCGCAGCGCGCGAGGTGTCGGTGGCTGAGGCAACCGGTCAGGCGCAGCGCTTCCTCTCCGTTCTCCAGGCCTACGAGGCCGCCAAGGAAGTGACGGTCCAGCGCCTCTATATCGAGACGATGCAGGAAATTCTGGGCAACACCCCGTCTGTCATCGTTGACGACAGGCTGCAGGGTATCATGCCGTTCCTGCCGCTTGGCGAGGCAACCCGCCCCACCCGCCCCGCACCGGCGCAGCCTGGTGCCGGCTTTGCGCCAACCGGCCAACCTGCCACTCCTCCGCGGGGGACCACCCGATGAGCCGCTCCCTGATTGCCCTCGTCGCGATCGCCGCGACCGCGGTGGTGGCCGCCGCTTCCATGTTCACCGTCGAGCAGACCGATCAGGTCCTCGTCACGCGCCTGGGCGAACCACGCCGAGTGATCACCGAGCCCGGCCTGAAGTTGAAATGGCCGCTCGCCGAAACCGTCATCCGGTTCGATCGCCGGCTGTTGGACTATGAGCTGCCGCCCGAGGAAGTCATCCTCGGCGATCAGCGCCGCCTGATCGTGGACAGCTTCACCCGCTACCGCATCGTCGATCCGCTGCGCTACTATCAGGCCGTAGGTCCCACCGAGAATGGCATTCGTGCCCGCCTGAACTCGGTGGTTACCTCATCCCTGCGCCGCGTGCTCGGCAACGAACAGCTGCTGAACGTACTCTCATCCAACCGCGGTCGGATCATGGCCCTGATCCGGGAGCAGGTGAACGCCGAGATGCGCAACTTTGGTGTCGAGGTGGCCGACGTTCGCATCCGCCGCGCCGACCTGCCGCCAGAGAATACCCAGGCCATCCTTTCTCGCATGCAGTCGGAGCGGCAGCGTGTCGCCGCCCAGGCTCGCGCAGAAGGCGACGAGGCCGCCGCCCGCATCCGCGCCGACGCCGAGCGGGAGCGTACCGTCCTCCTTGCCAATGCCCGCAGCACGGCCGACCGCCTGCGCGGCGAGGGTGAAGCCCACGCCATCGCCATCTATGCGGAGGCATTCAATCGTGACCCGCACTTCTTCCAGATCTGGCGAACCCTCCAGGCCTACCGGGAATCCTTCGCCCAGGGTGGCTCCAGGCTCGTCATGACACCTGGAGATGGCTTCCTGAAGCTCCTGCGCGAAGCGCCAGCCGCAACGGCTGCAACGCCCGACCCAGCTCCAACTCCGCCACGGGCTCCTTGATGACTCAGCGAGCGGAGCGCAAATGATGATGGATGCGCTCCGCTTGCGATCGTGGGCGCCGCCGCCCACATTATGGCTGCGAGTAACAGGATTCCCCCATGATCGACCCCGGCGTCTTCAAGTCTTGGCGGCCCCGGCGGGGCACCGGTGCTATCCGAGGTGCCATGTTGGCAGTCGCCTTGACGTTGGCGGCACCAGCGATGCCTGGTATCGGCAATGCCGCGCAGGCGCGCTCCGCACCTGAGAGCTTCGCCGACCTGGCCGCGAAGCTGCTGCCGGCAGTGGTGAACATCTCGACCAGTCAGACCGTCGCGGCCCGCGGCGATCGCGGCTCCCCCGATATGCCGCAGTTCCCGCCCGGATCGCCCTTCGAGCGCTTCTTCCGTGACTTCATGGAGCGCAACCGCCCGCCTGGCGCTCCGCCGGGAGCAGCTCCCGGTCAACGCGGGGACCGCAACCCGCCGGCACGCCGGTCCCAGAGCCTTGGGTCAGGGTTCATCATCGATCCGTCGGGCATTGTCGTCACCAACAACCACGTGATCGACGGGGCGGACGAGATCACCATCACCATGCACGACGGGATGATGCTGAAGGCAACGCTGATCGGAAAGGACGAGCGCACCGATCTTGCCGTGCTGAAGGTCATCGCAGACCGCCCCCTCCCTGCGGTGCCGTTCGGCGATTCCGACTCGGCGCGGGTAGGCGACTGGGTGCTGGCGATCGGCAACCCCTTCGGGCTTGGCGGCACGGTCACAGCAGGCATTGTCTCTGCCCGTGGCCGGGATATCCAGCAGGGCCCCTACGACAACTTCATCCAGACCGATGCCGCGATCAACAAGGGCAATTCGGGCGGCCCGCTGTTCAACATGAACGGCGAGGTTGTCGGCATCAACACCGCCATCTATTCACCGACCGGTGGGTCCGTGGGTGTCGGCTTCGCCATTCCTGCCGTCCTTGCCAAGAACGTCGTCGCCCAGTTGCGCGATTTCGGGCGGGCCCGACGCGGCTGGCTCGGCGTGCGCATTCAGCAGGTAACCCCCGACATCGCTGAAAGCATCGGCCTCAAGGAACCCGCGGGGGCGATGATCGCCGGCGTGACGGATGGTGGCCCCGCCGATTCCGCCAAGATCAGGAACGGCGACGTTGTGCTGCGGTTCAACGGCCAGGACGTGAAGGACATGCGAAGCCTGCCCCGCATTGTCGCAGATACGGAGATCGGCAAGCAGGTTCCGGTCGTCCTGTGGCGCGACGGCAAGGAGGTGACCCTGGAAGCCAAGGTTGGCGAGTTGCCAGACGATCAGCGCGTGGCATCCGCGGCACCCGACAAGCCTGCACCGACCCAACCCGTGGAACTCTCCGGCCTCGGCCTGCGCCTCTCGCCCATTACGCCTGAAGCCC
>JBIKOJ010000209.1:0-9070 GCA_044358135.1 Acetobacteraceae bacterium
GGAGATGTAGGGAACGGTCACGGACCAGATTTCGTAGTCCTGCTCGCCCATCTTCACCGGGGCGATGGTGCTGTCCCAGGCCTGCAGCTTCCAGTCCACGCCCACGCGGCGCAGGAAGCCCTGGATCGCCTCGCCCACCTTCACCGAATTGCCGCCGGCGGTCACGTACACCTTCGGCTCCAGCCGAAGGCCGTCCTTCACGCGGATCCCGTCCGGCCCTGGCACCCAGCCGGCTTCGTCCAGCAGCTTCTTCGCGCGCTCCAGGTCTTCCTTCACGATCCCCGCCGTGGCCGGGTTGTAGTCCAGCGCGTTGGGCGCGACGTAGGTGAAGGAGGGATCGGCATTGCCCAGCAACACGCCGCGCACGATCTGGGCGCGGTCGATGGCGATGTTCATCGCCTCGCGCACGCGGGCATCGGAGACCATCGGGCGCGTGGTCTTGTAGCCGTAGTAGAGCAACTGGAAGTTGCTATCGACCTTCTCCACCACCAGGTTCGGGTTCGCCTTCGCCTGGGCGATGAAGGTGGCCGGGAAGGAGGCGGTGAAATCGAACTGGCCGGACATCATGGCGGCCACGCGGGCGGATTCCTCGGGGATGATCCGCACCGAGAGGCGTTCGTATTTCACCGGGCCGGGGTTCTTGAACATCGCCGGGCCCCATTTGTAGGCCTCGTGCCGGCGCATCACCGTTTCGGTGCGTGGCTGCCAGCTGACGAAGCACCAGGGGCCGGTGCCGTCGATGCCCTTGGTGCCGTAATCCTTGCCCAGCTCCTCCACCACATCCTTGTTGATGATGTTGTTGGTGAACATCGTCAGCTGCAGCGGCAGGTCGGAATAGGGCTCGCTCAACTCATAGGAAACGGTGTGGGCATCGATCGCGCGCAGCCCCTTGATCTCGCCGGCGCGCCAGCCGAACGGCGCGCGGGTTTCCGGCGCCTTCAGCCGGGTGAAGGTGTACACCACGTCCTCGGCGGTGAACTTCTTGCCGGAGCAGAAGCTCACGTCGTCGCGCAGCTTGAAGGTGTAGGTGCGGCCATCCGGGCTGATCTCCCAGGATTTGGCGAGGTAGGGATGGACGGTCTTGCCGTCCCAATCCATCGCCACCAGCGTGCTCTGCGTCATGTTGCCGATGCTGCCGCCGGGCCCCCAGGTGGTGCGCTGGGGGTCGAACAGCGGCGCATCGATGTTCTGCATGATGCGCAGCGTCTGCCCCTGCGCCGCGGGGGCGGCGAGGAGCAACCCCACTGCAAGGGCGGCCGACCATGCATGGCGTTTGGCGGCGTGGCGCTTTTCGTCAGGCATGGTCGTTCTCTCCCGTGTTGTGCAGGCGATCCGGCTCAGAAGCTGAGGTCGAGGCCCTTGTAGAAAACGTTCTGGTAGAGCGTGTGCGGGCGGGCGCCCTTCAGGCGTTTGTTCGTCACCAGGTACATGTCCACGTTCAGCACCGGGATCCACAGGTGCTCGCGCGAAACCTGTTCCTGCACGAGGCCGAAGTTGAGCGCGCGGGCTTCGGGCGTGAGCGCCGTCTTGCCCAGGCGCAGCCACTCGTCGGTCTGCTCGTTCTTCCAGTTCATGCGGTTGGGCGTGGGGATGTTGCGGCTGTCGAAATACAGGCTCATCAGGTCGCCGGCGGTGAGGTATGGAACGGTGACCGACCAGATCTCGTAGTCCTGCTCACCCATCTTGATCGGCGCGATGGTGCTGTCCCAGGCCTGGATGCGCCAATCGACGCCGACCTTGCGCAGGTAGCCCTGGATCGCTTCCGCCACCTTGGCGGAGTTGGTGTTGGCACTGACGTACACGCGCGGGGCGAGCTTCATGCCGTCCTTCTCGCGGATGCCGTCGGAGCCCATCTTCCAGCCGGCCTCATCCAGCAGGCGGTTGGCGCGGGCCACGTCCTCCTTCAGGAAGTCGCGGGATTTCGGCGCGAAGTCGAGCGCCAGCGGATCGACATTGGTGTAGGCGGGTTCGGCATTGCCCAGCAGAACGCCGCGGGCGATCTCGGCCCGGTTGATGGCGATGCTCATCGCCTCGCGCACGCGCGCATCGGCCACCATCGGGCGCGTGGTCTTGTAGCCGTAGTAGAGCAGCTGGAAGTTCGGCTCGGCACGTTGCACCGTCAGCATCGGTGCCGCCTTGGCCTGGGTGAGGAAGGCGGTGGGGAAGGCGCCGGTGAGGTCGAACCGCCCGGCCATCATGGCGGCCACGCGGCTGGATTCCTCGGGGATGATCTTGATCGACATGCGGTCGAACTTCACCGGGCCCGGGTTCCGGAACATATTCGGGCCCCACTTGTAGTGCTCGTTCCGGCGCAGGTTGATCTCCGTGCGCGGCTGCCAGGAGACGAAGCACCAGGGCCCGGTGCCATCCATGCCCTGCACGCCATAATCCTTGCCCAGCGACTCCACGTTCTCGCGGTTCATGATCACGTTGGTGAACATGGTGAGCTGGAGCGGAAGATCGGAGAAACCCTCGCTCAGCTCATAGGAAACGGTGTGGGCATCCACCGCCGTCACGGCCTTCACCTCGCCGGCGCGCCAGGCGAAGGGGCCCTTGATCTCCGGGCTGCGCAGCCGGGTGATGCTGAAGGCGACGTCATCGGCCGTCATCTTCTTGCCGGAGCAGAAGCGCACGTCGTCGCGCAGCTTGAAGGTGTATTTGCGCCCGTCGGGGCTCATGTCCCAGCTCTGGGCGAGGTAGGGGATCGGCGTCTTGCCGTCCCAGTCCAGCGCCACCAGCGTGTCCTGCACCATGTTGATGATGTCGCCGGCGGGCGACCATGTGGTGCGATGCGCGTCGAAATGCGGCGCATCGGTGCTGCGCATGATGTTCAGCGTCTGGCCGTGGGCCGCGGGTGCGAAGCCGATGGCGGCCGCGATCGCCACCCCGGCCAAGCCAATCTTCATTGTCGACATAGGCGCCTCCCTGTCAGGCGTCGTTTCGGTTCCTTGCAGTCTGGGCGTCGCCCTTCCGGGCAATGCCCGTCTCCGCGCGCCTGTTGCCGGCGCGTCGTTGAGCGGTGGCGCGCCGGTCAAGGCGCGTAGTCGAGGCCCTTGTAGGTGAGCGACCCGTACACGTGGTGCGCGCGCACGTTCTTGATCCGCTTGTTGGCCACCAGGGCCAGCCCTTGGTGCACCAGCGGCACCCAGAGCGCGTTCTTGTGCACGATGTCCTGCACCTCGGCGAAGGCGCGGAAGCGGGTGGCGTCGTCCAGCGCGGCCACGCCGCGGTCCAGCGCCGCGTCGGTCGCCGCATCCTTCCAGTTCATGCGGTTGGGCGCGGGCATGTTGGTGGAGTGGAAGTACAGCCGCAGCGCGTCGCCGGCGGAGGAGTAGGGGAAGCTGATCGACCAGATGTCGTATTCCTGTGTCGCCAGCTTGGAGAAGACGATCGTGCCGTCCCACATCTGCAATTGCAGGTCCACGCCGATGCGGCGCCAGAAGCCCTGCGCTGCCTCCGCGATCTTGGGCGAGCGGCCGCCGGCAAAGCCGTAGAGCAGCAGCGTGAGCTTCTTGCCGTCCTTGTAGCGGAAGCCGTCGGTGCCCATGCGCCAGCCGGCCTCATCCAGCAGGCGGGCGGCCTCGGCGGGATCGTAGCGGCCGAGATGCTTGGGCGTGTCCGGGTTGTAGTCCGGCGCCTTGGGGTGGATGTAGGTCTCGGCCGGGATGCCGTTGCCGAAATAGATGGAATCCACGATCTGCTTGCGGTCGATCGCGAGCGACAGCGCGGTGCGCACGCGCACGTCGCTCACGTTCTCCCGCGTGGCCTTGAAGCCGAGGTAGAACAGCTGCAGGTCTGCTTCCGGCCGGTGGATCGCCATGTTCGGCATGCGGCTGAGCTGGGGCAGGTACTGGTCCGGCATGGTGTAGGTGAGGTCGCCCTGGCCCGAGGCCATCGTGGCCAGGCGCGCGCCTTCCTCCGGCACGATCTTCCAGACCACGCGCTGGAACTTGGCGGGGCCGCGGTTCTGATAGACCGGCGGGCCCCACTTGTACGCCTCGTGGCGGGTGGCGATGGTCTGGTTGCGCGGCTCCCAGGATTGGAAGCAATAGGGGCCGGTGCCGTCCATGCCCTTGATGCCGTAGTCGCGGCCCAGCGCCTCCACGCTCTCCTTGCTGACGATGGTGGCGTGGAAGTTGGTGAGGTTGAGCAGCAGCTCGCTGAACGGCGCGCTCATCTTGTATTCAACGGTGGTCGGGTCCTTGGCGGTGACGGAAATGCCCGGGCCCATGCGCCAGACGAAGGGGGCGCGGGTCTCCTTGTTCAGCACCCGCTCGAACGTATAGACCACGTCGTCGGCGGTGAACTTCCTGCCGGAGCAGAAGGTGACATCGTCGCGCAGCTTGAAGGTGTAGGTGGTGCCGTCTGCACTCACCTCCCAGGACTGGGCGAGCGAGGGGCGGATGGTCTTGAGGTCGTAGTCCAGCGCCACCAGCGTATCGCCGGTCTTGAACAGCACCTCGCCGGTGGCGCCGGCCGTGGTGCGCACGCCGTCGTAGTTCGGCGCGTCGATGTTGCGGATGATGGTCAGCGTCTGCGCTGCGGCCGGAGCGGCGAGCAGTGTTGCGAGCACGGAAAGGGCGGCAAGGCGGTGCGTCATCCTGGCGGCTCCGGGGGCTATTGCTGCAGGCGGGGATCGAGCACGTCGCGGATCGCGTCGCCGAGCAGGTTGGCGCAGAGCACGATCACGAAGATGGCGAGGCTTGGCACTGTCGCGATGTGCGGGGCCATGAACAGGAAGTCGCGGCCTTGGGCTGCCATCATGCCCAGCTCCGCCGTGGGCGGCTGGGCGCCCATGCCGAGGAAGGACAGGGCGGAGCCGATCAGGATGATCTGGCCGAAGCGCAGGGTGAGGAAGACGAAGATGGTGGAGATGCAGTTCAGCGTGAGGTAGCGCCAGATCAAGGTGAAGTCGGACACGCCGAGCGCGCGGCCGGCTTCCATGAATTCCTGCTCCATCACGCCGATGGCGGCGCCGCGGGCGACGCGGGCGACGTCGGGGATGGTGGCGACGACGAGGGCGATCAGCACGGCGGTGATGCCGGCGCCGGCGATGGCGGCCACTGCGAGGCCGATCAGGATGGCGGGGAAGGCGAGGAGCACATCCACCAGGCGCATGATCCAGCCATCCAGCCGCTTGTAGAACGCGGCCAGGATGCCGAGCAGCCCGCCCAGCAGGCCGCCGAAGATGACGCCGACCAGGCCGAGCATGAGGGTGTTGCGCGTGCCGTAGATCAGGCGGCTGAGGATGTCGCGGCCGTTGCTGTCGGTGCCCAGGAGGTGGTCGCCGCCGGGCGGGGCCATGACGTTCATCAGGTTGATGGCATAGGGGTCGTAGGGGGCGAACCATTCGGCGAACAGCGCGGCCACGACCACGACCGTGAGGATGGTCGCGGCGGCGCCGGCCACCCTGTCGCGCATGATGCGATGCAGGACCGAAGGGCGGGACATCTCCGAGGAGGCGGCGACCGGTGCCGCCGGGGCTGCGTTGATGGTGGTGCTCATCCGCGCTGCATCCTCGGGTCGAGATAGACGTAGAAGACGTCCACGAGCAGGTTGATCAGCAGGAAGGCGAGGGCCAGGATCATGATCGCGCCCTGGGCGGTGGGGAAATCGCTGGAGATGATGGCGCCCACGGCCAGCCTGCCAACGCCGGGCCAGCTGAACATCGTTTCCGTGACCACCGCGCCGCCCAGCAGGTAGGCGGCCTGGAGGCCGATCAGCGTGACCACGGGGATCAGCGCGTTGCGCAGGGCGTGGCCGATGATGACCGTGCGTTCGCGCAGGCCCTTGGCGCGGGCGGTGCGGACGAAATCGGCGCCCAGCACCTCCAGCACCGCGGTGCGGGTGAGGCGGGCGATGGGGCCGATGAGCACGCTGCCGAGCGTGAGGCAGGGCAGGACCATGCTGGTGAACCCGCCGGCCCAGAACGGGCCGTTGCGGCCTGTGAACGGGAGCAGGTCCCATTTGAAGCCGACATACTGGATCAGCAGCAGGCCGATGAAGAAGATCGGCATCGACACGCCGGCGACCGAGATCGCCATGATGGCGCGGTCGATCAGCGTGCCGCGCTTCACCGCGGCGAAGGTGCCGAGCATGATGCCGAGGGGGATCGCCATGGCGAGCCCGCCGACCATCAGCTCCAGCGTGGGCCCGATGGTTTGGGCCAGCTCCTCGCTGACGGCCTTGTTGGAGATGATGGAGCGGCCGAGGTCGCCCTGGACCACGCGGCCGATGTATTCGATGAACTGGACGATGATCGGGCGGTCCAGCCCGAGCTCCAGGCGGATCGCGTCGATGGTTTCCTGCTTGGCGTCGGGGCCGGCGATGATCTGGGCGGGATCGGCCGGGGCCACCTGCATCATCACGAAGCACAGGAACAGGACGCCGATCAGCGCCGGGAACGAGATGACGAGTCGATGGACGATCTGCCGGCCCATGCTTCCTCCCCTGGACAACGGGAGGGCGTTGGCAGTCCGGCATGGTTCCGGCGCCCCGTATCCTCCCGTTCGCACCCCTGATGGGGTGTCGTTCTGTCTTTGACCGGGCTTACGCCGCGGTCATAGCGTTGCAGCTAACGCATATCTGGCAGAGTTCTTCGGGGAAACTCAACGGAATTCGCGCAGTGGAACGTTACTTGTTGGTAGCCCCGGACGCGGTCAGGGCCGCGATCTCGGCGGCGGAGTAGCCGGCTTCGGCGAGGACCTGCTGGGTGTGCTGGCCGAGGGAGGCGGCGAAGTCTCGCACCGTGGTGGGGCCGCCGGAGAGGCGGAAGGGGGCGTTCATGACCTTGAAGGAGCCGCCGGCATCGTGGACTTCGGCCAGGGCCTGGCGGTGGGCGAGCTGGGGGTCGGCCAGGGCTTCGGCGACGGTGCGGTAGGCGGAGCAGGGGACGCCGGCCTGCATGAAGGCGGCTTCGACCTGCTTGGTGGGCAGGGTGCGGGACCAGGCTTCCATCTCCTCCATCAGGACGGCCCAGTTGTTGCGGCGATCGGGGTATTTCTCGAAGCGGGGGTCGGTGATCCAATCCTCGCGGTTGGCGGCCTTGGCGGCGTTCTGGAAGGTGCGTTCGCTGGCGATGGCGGGGAGGACGTAGCCGTCTTTCGTGGCCACCGGGCCGAACATGTGGCGGGGCGGGGGTGGGGGGAGGGTGACCGGGGTGCCCTGGCCCTCGCCGAGGGTGAGGGTGAGCCTGGCTTCGAGCATCGAGACGTCGACCACCTGGCCTTTTCCGGTGGTGTTGCGCTGGTGGAGGGCGGTGGCGATGGCGCCGAAGGCGTAGGTGCCGCTGAGGACATCCGCGATGTAGATGCCGCAGAAATCCGGCATGGTTCGGCCGGGCTGGTAGGCCATGTGGGCGAGATCGAAGCCGGAGCTGGCGTGGATGGCGGGGGCGTAGGCGGCCAGGCCCGAGGAGGGGCCGGTTTGGCCGAAGCCGGAGATGGCGCAGTAGATCAGGCGGGGATTGGCTTCGAGCAGGCTTTGGGCGCTGAGGCCGAAGCGCTGCATGACGCCGGGCCGAAAATTCTCCACCAGGATATCGGCGCTGGCGGCAAGGCGGCGGACGACGTTGACGGCGGCTTCCTGCTTGAGGTCGAGCACGAGGCTGCGCTTGCCGGCGTTGAGGCCGCCATAGGAGGTGCTGGCGCCCTCGCGGATGGGGGGGCGGGTGCGGGTGAGCTCGCCTTCGGGGGCCTCGATCTTGATGACGTCGGCGCCGGCATCGGCGAGGAGGCGGGCGCAATAGGGGCCGGCGATGGTGGTGGCCATGTCGATGACGCGCAGCCCGTGGAGCGGGCGGCCCCCCGTGTTGCTGCCCTGGGTGGTGCTCATGCTTGGATTTCCCCTTTGCTTGGGGGCAACGGTAGCAGGGGTGGGGGGAAAGGGAAGGTGGGGAGAAAATTACGATATCGGAATGAAATGGGCGTGGGTGGGCTGTGGGGTTCAGGCGCCTTTTCCGAATCTTCGGCGGTTGTAGCGGGCGAAGGCGAGGACGTTGCGGGGGATGGGGCGATCGGTGGGGGGGGGGGGGGGGGGGGGGGCGGGCGGGGGGGGGGGGGCGGGCGGGGGGGGGGGGGCGGGGGGGGTGTGGGGGGGGGGGGGGGGGGGCCGGGGAGTTGGAGGATATCGGGGAGGTCGAGGGCGAGGAGGCGGGCGGGGCCGCGCAGGGTGCGGATGGCGGCGGCGCGGGCGCAGGGGGGCGCTGCGGCGAGGGTGCGCGTGGTGGCGGGGTCGTTGAGCAGGGTGGTGAGCTGGGCGGCGTGGGCGCGGACGGCGTGATCGGTGACGGCGCCGAGCCAGCCGCGGCGGCGGGGGAGGTAGGGCGTGGGGGTGGCGGGGCGCTGGCGGGGGGCGGGCGCGCGGTGGCGCGGGGTGCGCCAGGTGTCGTCGGCCAGGGCGGTGAGGATGGCGAGGAGGCGGGCGCGGGCGCGCATGAGGCGGCGCAGGGCGAGCGGGAGATGGGGGGCAAGGCGCGATTCGTGGCGGGCGGCGGCCTGGAGCAGGGACCAGAAGGCAAGACCCAGTACGAGCGCGAGCTGGCGGAGGGGGTGGGGCGGCTGATCGTACGGGGCCTGTTGGGAGGGGTGCGCCATGGGATGGGGAAATTATCCCATGGCGCCGGCCGGCGCAAGAGTTGGTTAGAAAATATTTTGCCGGATGATGGCGGCGTTGGGGATCAGGCCTGGTTGCGGCGGCGCTGGAGGGTGAGGCCGGCGAGGCCGGCGGCGAGGAGGGCGAGGCTGGCGGGTTCCGGGGTGGAGGAGGGCGGGGCTTCGTTGGTGATGTTGAGGGTGAAGGTATCGGCGGTGGGGCCGCTGCCCCAGGACCAGACATAGCTGCCGGGGGTGACGCCGAGGGAGGCGAAGGTTTGGCCGGCATAGGTGCTGGTGCTGGAGATGAGCACGTTGCTGAGGGTTGGATCGAGCTCCAGGCGGGGGGCGTTATCCCAATCGGGGGCGAAGCCGAACTTGACGCCGGTGCCGCTGGTGGCGATGGCGACGCCACCGGTGCCGAAATTGGCGGGTTCGATGAAGCCGGTATAGGCGCCCAGCGTCTCTCCGAAGCCGGC
>JBIKOJ010000376.1:0-2572 GCA_044358135.1 Acetobacteraceae bacterium
GCTCGGATGTCGAGCACGAAATGCAGGCCGAACTCGAAAAACTCGGCAAATTCCTCCGCAAGCAGGGTGCCAAGGTCAGCCTCACCGCCCGCCCCGAGTTCGACCTCGCCGAAGGCCACACCCTCTCTATCGAGATGCTCCGCGCCACCACCGCCGTCGGGCTGGACGATGCCGCCGCCGAACGCTGGCACAAGGCCCGCGAAACCATCACCGAAAAAACCCCACCCTATTTCGCCCAGATGGCAACAGGCATCTCCCTCACCCACCGCGAATACCTCCAGCGCAACGAACGCCGCCAGCGCATGATCCGCGCCTGGGAAAAATTCTTCCAAAGCTGGGACGTCCTCCTCACCCCCCAGGCCGCCTCCCCTGCCTTCCCGCACGACCAGGCCGGTGAGCGCCACGAGCGCACCATCGAAGTGAACGGCGCCCGCGTCCCGGTCACCGACCAGATGTTCTGGGCCGGCCTGGCCAGCTTCTACCTCCTCCCCGGCACCGTCGCCCCCCTCGGCCTGTCGAAATCCGGCCTGCCCTACGGCGTCCAGATCCTCGGCGGCATATACCAGGACCGCACCACCATCGAGGTCGCCAAGCTCCTCGAAAAATCCTGGCGCGCCTTCACCCCGCCCCCGGGTTGGGAGTAACAGCGTGCCCACCACCGCCGTAGAAGACTCCCCCTACGCCTGGTACCGCCTCGGCCTCGCCCTGGTCCTCGGCACCATCGGCGGCGCCGGCATGTGGTCCGCCGTCGTCGTGCTCCCCCATATCGAGCGCGAGTTCGGCCTCGACCGCGCCGACGCCTCGCTGCCCTTCACCTTCGTCACCATCGGCTTCGCCCTCGGCGGCGTGCTGATGGGCCGCCTGGCCGACCGCTTCGGCGTCGCCGTGCCCGTCGCCATCGGCGGCGCCAGCCTCGGCATCGGCTACGTCATCGCCGGCCTGGCGCCCAATCTCTGGGTGTTCACCGCCGCCCACGCCATCCCCATCGGCCTGCTCGGCTCCTCGGCCGTCTTTGGCCCGCTCATGGCCGACAGCTCGCGCTGGTTCATCCGCAACCGCGGCATCGCGGTGGCCATCAGCGCCGCCGGCAACTACCTCGCCGCCGCCCTCTGGCCCCCGGTGCTGCAGGCGATGATCGACAGCATCGGCTGGCGCCAGGGCCATATCGCCATCGGCATCATCTGCGCCGCCGTGCTCATCCCCATGTCGCTCGCCGTCCGCCGCCGCCCGCCAGCCCACGCCCCGGTCGTCCTCGGCGCCGCCGGCGCCCCCACCCTGCGCGGCCTCTCGCCCAACGCGCTCATGGTCCTGCTCTGCGTCGCCGGCATCCTGTGCTGCGTGGCGATGTCCATGCCCCAGGTCCACATCGTCGCCTATTGCGGAGACCTCGGCTACGGCGTCGCCCGAGGCGCCGAAATGCTCACCCTCATGTTCGGCTTCGGCATCGTCTCCCGCTTGGCCACCGGCTGGATCGCCGACCGCATCGGCGGCCTCTACACGCTCCTGCTCGGCTCCTTCCTCCAGGCCGTCGCCCTCCTGCTCTACTTCATCTTCGACGGCCTCACCTCGCTCTACATCGTCTCCGCCCTGTTCGGCCTGTTCCAGGGCGGCATCATCCCCAGCTACGCCATCATCGTGCGCGAATACTTCCCCGCCCGCGAAGCCGGCACCCGCGTCGGCATCGTGCTGATGATGACCATCCTCGGCATGGCCCTCGGCGGCTGGATGTCCGGCGCCATCTTCGATCTCACCGGCTCCTACCGCGCCGCCTTCGCCAACGGCTTCGCCTGGAACCTGGTCAACCTCGCCATCGCCGCCTTCCTCCTCGCCCGCAGCCGCCCCCAATCCCCCAAACCAGCCCTGGGAGTAGCGTAAATGACCGACGAATCCCTCCGCGCCAAAGGCACGGAAATGCGCACGAAGCTGATGGGCGAAGGCTACGCCCAGCAGCTCAACGCCACCCTCTACGCCGACCCCATCATGGTGAAGTTCCGCGAACTCGCCACCGACATCGCCTTCGGCGCGGTCTGGACCCGCCCGGGCCTCGATCTCAAAACCCGCGCCCTCATCTGCGTCACGTCAGACACCGCCACCGGCCGCTACCCGGAACTCAAGGTCCACCTCCGCATGGCCCGCAATCACGGCTGGACCGAGGAGGAACTCACCGAAGCCATCCTCCACCTCTCCGTCTATGTCGGCCTCCCCTACGTCCGCGAAGCCCTCATCGTCGCCAGCGAAACCTTCGCCGAACTCCGCGCCGAAGCGAAGTAGCAGCAGCACCGCATAAGCCCTCTCCCCTTGGGGGAGAGGGTTGGGTGAGGGGTCGAGAGAAAATGGGCACCGGATCGCCCCCCTCCGCAGACTCCCAGCCCTGCAAACTCTCCCCACCACCCCCACCCCCACCCGCGCTAAACCCCCCACCCATGGCGGGCCCCCAAACCGAGCACCCGGCGTGACCCCCGTAGAGGCCCCCCCCTCCGCGCTCGCCCCCCTGCGCAACCGCACCTTCCGCGCCGTCTGGCTCTCCATCCAGGTCGCCAGCCTCGGCTGGCTCATCCAAACCGTCGCCATC
>JBIKOJ010000377.1:0-2553 GCA_044358135.1 Acetobacteraceae bacterium
TCGGGCCCGGCCCAGATCGGGCGTGCGGGCGCGCTGACGACAGGGGCTGCGCGCGCGATGACGCGGCGCAGGCCCTGGATCAGGCCGGTGAGGAGGAGGGAGAATTGGATCATGGTTAGATATATAACTAACTATCGGCGGCGGTGCAAGGGGGTTGGGGGATTTTTTCTGGGTGGGGGTGCGCCCCAAGAGCCCCCCTCATTGATCCGCTTCGCGGCTCAATCCCCCTGCTTCGCTGGGGGGAGAGAAGTAAGCAAGAAAGCAAGAAAGTGGCCACAGAGACACAGAGACACAGAGGAGCAAGGCAAGGGAGAGCAAGAAGGATGGCGGGACCGCTTCGCGTTCCGCCCTACGCGAGCGGGCGAAGGGGTTCTTCTCCCTTGTCTTGCTCCTCTGTGTCTCTGTGTCTCTGTGGCCGCTTGCTTTCTTTTCGCGTGGTGGGTGCTAACCGGGGTGGCGGGATTGGGTTAGCAGGATGAGGGCGCCGGTGGCCTGCATGGCGATGACGGCGAGGAGGACGGGGCGGTAGCCGCCGGCGGTGTCGTGGATCAGGCCGAGCAGGCCGGGGGTGATGGCGTAGCCGAGCTGGGCGATGGCGCTGTAGAGGCCGACGGTGAGAGCGAAGCTGGCGCGGGTGAAGGCGCGCTGGAGCTGGAGCGGGGGCAGGGTGATGTTGTTGCCGACCGAAAGACCGAACAGCACGCAGCCCGCGTAGAGCGCCCAGGGCTGCGCCGGCAGGGCGGCCATGAGGGCGAGGCCGGCCATCTGCACCGCGGTTCCGGCGGCGCTGGCGCGGCGGCGGTCGATGCGGTCGATGATAGTGCCCAGGGCGACGCGGCCGAGGACGGCGCAGGCGGCGACGAGGCCCATGGCGAGGCCGGCGCCGGCGGCGTTCAGCGTGGGCAGCAGGAAGGTGACCAGGTGGACCATGAGGCCGACCTGGGCCATGACGATGAGCGCGAAGGGCAGGGCGATGGCCCAGAAGCGCAGGCTGCGCAGGGCGTCGCGCTGGGTGGCGAGGTCGCTGCCCGGGGTGGCCGGGGCAGGCGGGGGCAGGGCGGGGATCGGGCGGGCCAGGGCGAGCACCACCACGGGGATGACCAGGGCCAGCATGGCGAGGGCGAGCGTGGTGCCGGCCCAGGCGATGCCGTGGCGGTCCGACAGCCAGACCAAAGCGGGGGCGAGGGTGAAGCCGGCCGCACTGGCGCCGTTCAGCGCCAGGGACATGGCCATGCCGCGCCTGGCATCGAACCACAGCGCAATGACGGTGGAGAGCGCGGGGACCGAGGTGCAGGCCCAGCCAAGGGCGAGGATCAGGAAGCCCAGCACGAGCTGCCAGGGGGCGATGGCATTGGCGGCGATGGTGGCGCCCAGCGAGAGTGCCGCGCAGCCGCCGAGCAGCACGGTGCGGGGGCCGAAGCGCTGCACCCAAAGGGGCGCGCGGGCCAGGGCGACGGCGCCGACGAGGTAGAAGGCCGAGGTGGCGCCGGAGGTCATGGCATTCGACCAGCCCTGCTCGCGCTGGAAGGCGGCGACGTAGGCGGAAAGGCCGTAGAAGCCGTAGGTCCAGGCGTGGATGGCGACCAGGAAGCAGGCGAAGACCACGGGCCAGTGGCGGCGGAGTTCGGAGGGGGGAGTCAAGGAAGAGTCTTCTTTTTTCTGAAGAAAAAAGAAGCAAAAAAGACTTTATTAATTTGTGGCGGGGTGGAGGATCGGAGGCTGGGGGATGTGGCGCGATGGATTGCTTCGCTGCGCTCGCAATGACGGCACAGCAAATTTATAAAAGTTTTTTGGTTCTTTTTTTCAAAAAAGAACATCCTTGCTTGCTTCAGAACGCGCTTGACGTGGCGGGCCGGGCATTGCGCTGCCAGACGGCTTCGAACTGGGGCAGGGCTTCCACAGCGTGGGCGATGGCGATCAGCTTGGAGGTGTTGGGCTCGAACCAGACGCGGTTGGGGCGCCACTGGGTCATGACGGCGATGTAGAGGTCCATGGCGGTGAGGGTTTGGCCGGTGAACCAGGGGGATTGGGCGGCCTGTTCGACCTGGAGCCAGAGGCGCTTGGCGTAGGCATTCACCTTGTCGGCGAAGCCCTGTTGGGCGGCTTCGTTCTCGACGAAGCGGGCGGGGACGTCGGCGTAGGTGAAGGTGGGGTAGATGTTGGCGACCATGAAGACGAGCCAGCGCAGGAAGGCGGGGCGGGTGGGGTCGCCGGGGGGCGGGACGAGGGAGAGGGTGGGGGCGAGGTCGGCGAGGTGGAGGGTGATGGCGGCGGATTCGGTGAGGATCTCGCCGGTGGGCAGGACCAGGGTGGGGACCTGGGTGATGGGGTTGAGGGGGGCGAGGCGGGCGCGGGCGGATTCGGAAGTGAAGAGGTCGTCGAGGTCGATGATCTCGTGGGGGATGGCGTAGTGGGCGAGCTGGAGCTCGATGATGGCGGAGCCCCAGCCGGGGCGGGCGTAGAGGGTGTGCATCGAGGGTCTCCGCGGGTGGTGGAGGCAGGGGGGTGAGCGTGGTTGTGGGATCGACCCCTCACCCCACCCTCTCCCCCAAG
>JBIKOJ010000210.1:0-8979 GCA_044358135.1 Acetobacteraceae bacterium
CCGCCTCGGCCGCGGCCCGATCCAGCTTCGCCCGCCCACCCAGGAAATTGTCGGGATCAAGAAACCCCAGCACCAGGTTGCTATCCGTCACCGTCGCCTCGGTCCCGCCCCGCCCATAGCAGGCCGGCCCCGGCTGCGCCCCGGCACTCTCCGGCCCCACATGTAGCACGCCACCCGCATCCACCCGCGCGATCGACCCACCGCCCGCACCGATCGAAGCGATATCCAAGCTCTGCAACGCCACACGCTGCCCGGCCAACCGCCGGTCGGATGCAATCGCCGCCGCCCCACCCACCACCAGGGAGATATCCGTGGACGTCCCGCCCATATCGAACGGGATCAGATCCCCATGCCCCATCAACGTCGCCGCATGGCAACTGCCCGCCACGCCCCCCGCCGGCCCCGACAGCACCGCCCCCGCCGACAGCGCCACGGCATCCGCAATCGTCGCCACCCCGCCATGGGACTGGATGATTAGCACCGGCCCCGCATACCCCGCCTCGCGCAGCCGCCCCTCCAGCCGCGTGAGATACCGCTGCAAAGCCGGCCCCACATAGGCATTCACCACCGTGGTGCAGACCCGGTCATATTCCTTGATCTGCGGCAGCACCTCGCAGGAAAGGCACACATACGCCCCCGGCATTGCCGCCCGCACGGCTTGGGCCATCGCCCGCTCATGCCGCCCATCGCGCCAGGCATGCAGCGTGCAGATCGCGACCGACTCTACGCCCTCGCCCACCAGCACCGCAATCGCCCGATCCAGCGACGCATCATCCAACGGCACCTCAATCCGCCCATCCGGCCGAATGCGCTCCCGCACCCCCAGCCGCAGATGCCTTGGCACCAACTGCTCCGGCGGCGCCTGCCGCAGATTGTAGCGATCGTCCTTCAACCCCTCGCGCATCTCGATGATGTCGCGATGCCCTTCCGTCGTCAGCAGCCCAACCCTGGCCCCCTTGCGCTCCAGCAGCGCATTCGTCGCCACCGTCGTCCCGTGCACGATCCGCCGCGTCCCCGCCAGCATCGCCGCCCGCGTCGTGCCCAACGCCTCCGCCAGCCGCTCCAACCCCTCCATCACCCCCACGGACTGGTCCCCCGGCGTGGAGGACGATTTCGCCAGCGTCACCCGCCCAGCCGCGTCCACCGCCACCAAATCGGTGAACGTCCCGCCGACATCGATCCCGATCGCGTACATCCGCTCAGCCCTTCGTCACAAAGCCAGAGCGCACATCCGCCGCCCGCGCCTCGGCAGACCGTTCCTCCGGCCTGCCCCACCCACCGCCACCGCCGGAATACGCATGCAGCACATCCCCGGGCCGGATCACGATGCCCACTTCCTTCGTCTTCAACGCCCGATCCGCCAACCCGTCAGAGGTGAGCCAGTAGCGATGCGGCCACCCATCCTGCCCGCCCACCATCCCGCAGGCGCCGTACTTGATGCCGTCCCCCGCCGTATTCCCCACCGCCGGCACCGCCGTCTCGATCGCCAGCTCCAGCTCTCCGCCCGGCCCGCCGCGATACTTGCCATCCCCGCCGCTATCCGGCCGGAACTCATGCCGCTTGAAGAACAGCGGAAACCGCACCTCGTGCACCTCGATGCTGCCGAACTTGATCCCGCCCGCCGCCTGCCACTCGCCCGCGCCGGCCCAGCCATCGCCCTCCGAAGAGCCACCACCACCAGGGCGAGACTGGAACAGATGCCAGATGAACGGCCGCTCCGTCCGCGGGTCCACCCCCTGGATGGCAATCCGGAACCGCCGCCCCCACCCCGCCATCGCCCGCTCCGGGCAGGCGGGCGCCAGCGCCTTGATGATCGCCTCCATGATCTCCTGCCCGCAATGGTTGGTGCACAGCGTCACCGGCGCGCCCTCCCGCGGCCACACGATCGTGCCTTCCTTCAGCTTCACCGTCAGCGGCCGGAACGCGCCGTCATTCTTCGGGATATCGGGATCGATCAGGTAGCTCAGCGCCACCACCACCGCCGAATGCGTATTGGCGAAGCTGGAATTGATGAACCCCACCACCTGCTCATGGCTCTCGGTCAGGTCGATCTCCAGGTCACTGCCGGTCTTCGTCACCTTCGCGTGGATGCGGATATCCTTGAACTTGTGCCCGTCGTCATCCAGGAACGCCTCGCCCTCATACACCCCGTCCGCCCACTCGGAGATGATAGCCCGCACCCGCCGCTCCGCCCCGTCCAGCACCGCCTCCACCCCGGCATGGGTGGTCTCGGACCCGAACTCCGCCAGCAGCTCCCGCAACCGCCGCTCCCCCACCCGGGCCGAGCCGATCATCGCCGCGAGATCCCCACGGAAATCGCGCGGATGGCGCACGTTCAGCACGATCATCTCGTACACGTCCTCACGCCGAACCCCCTGGTCGTACAGCCGCAGCGGCGGAATGCGGATGCCCTCCTGGAAGATCTCGGTGGCCCCGGCGTTGTAGGCCCCGTGGGTGGCGCCGCCGATGTCGCTCTGGTGCGACCGGTTGATCGACCAGAACACGAACCGGTCGCCATCGAACACCGGCACGAACGCCGTCAGGTCCGGAATGTGGTTGCCGCCGCGATAGGGGTCGTTCAGCAGGAACACGTCGCCCGGCTTGATCGTATCGCCGAAATACTCGGTCACCGCCCGCGCCGCGAAGGGCAGCGCGCCAACATGGATCGGCACGTGCTCCGCCTGCGCGATCAGCCGCCCCTGCGGGTCGCACAGCGCGGTGGAGAAATCGCGCGAGGAGTTCAGGATCTGCGAATAGGCGGTGCGCAGCATCGCCTCGCCCATCTCCTCCACGATCGCGCGCAGCCGGTGCTGGATGACGGAAACGGTGATCGGGTCGATGGCGGCCATCCGGGGCTCCTCTGGCAGGCACGGGAAGCCTCCCCCCCGTCCGCCCCGCCTGTCAACGCCGTTGCGAAAACCCGATGCCACCACGCAAGAATGTGCCAAATCGGTTTGACAGGCCCATGGCCCGATGGGAGGCTATTATAATCAGGCACGCCCCATGGCGGCACGAAACAAAGACAGGAGACTGAGCGTGACCCATGTCATGAATCGTCGAACCCTGCTGGCCGGCACGGCAGCCCTCGGCCTCGGCGCCACCCTCGCCCCCGCCAGCGCACAGACCGCGCTGAAGGGTGACCGCCCGCTGCGCATCGCCCTGCTGGCGGATTTCGTGAACTACGATCCGCACCAGTTCTCGTCGCAGAACGCGATCATCATGCGCAACCTGTACGACACGCTGATCGACTACGACGATGCCGGCCGCCCGGTGCCGGCCCTGGCCGAGACCTTCACCATCGCGCCGGACAACATGTCGGTCACCGTGGTGCTGCGCCAGGGCGTCACCTTCCACAGCGGCGCGGCCCTTACCAGCGCGGACCTGGATGCCACGCTGAAGAAGGCAGCCGACCCCAAGACCGGCAAGAACGTCTTCCCCACCATGTCCCCGGTCCAGGACTGGACGGTGGTGGACGACAAGACCGTGCGCCTCAACTTCAAGCAGAAGGTGCCGGACCGCCAGATCACCGACCTGCTGCAGTTCATGTTCGTGATCGCGAAGGACACGACCGACAGCGCCGAGACCAAGGTGAACGGCACCGGTCCGTTCACGGTGGCCGAACGCGTCCTCGGCCAGCGCCTGCGCCTGGTCGCCAACCCGAAATACTGGCGCGCCAACCAGCCCATCCTGAAGGAAGCCGTCTTCACCGTCTTCTCCGACAACGAAAGTGCCGCCGCCGCCCTCGAATCCAAGGCGGTGGACATGGTCTTCGGCGGCGGCGGGCGCCAGGCGGTTCGCCTGCGCAATGCCGGCTTCCAGCTGCACCAGGGCCACGGCCAGCTCGTGCAGGTGCTGCGCATCAACACCACCCGCGCGCCGTTCGACAACGTGAAGTTCCGCCAGGCCTTCAACTACCTGATCGACCGCGCCGCCATCCTGCGCGTGGGCTATGCCGGCCTGGGCGAGGTCACCGCCCTGCCCTGGGCCCCCTCCAACCCGGCCGCGGATCGCAGCTACGACCGCACCTACGGCTTCGACATCGCCAAGGGCCAGGCGCTGCTGAAGGAATCCGGCCTCACCGCCGCGCAGATGAGCGACTGGAAGATGCTGGTGAACGGCGGCGACCAGGACAGCGTGGCGATCAGCCAGGTGGTGCAGAACTCCCTCAAGCGCGCCGGCATCGACGTGCAGCTGGAGCTGAAGCAGGGCTCCGAATACGTGGATGCGCTGCTGGGCGGCAAGTTCAACGCCACCTTCGGCGGCGTGGGCAACGTGCAGAAATTCCCCACCCGCATCACCACCAACTCGATCTACCGCATCGTCGGCAACCCCGTGCTGGGCAACCCCAACCCGCACAAGGACTACGTGGCGGCGATCGAGCGCGTGAACACCGCCTTCGGCACCGCCGACATCAAGGCCGCCTACGATGCGCTGAACAAGGCGATGGTGGAGGCGAGCTTCGGCATCGCCACCAACACGTTCGACGTGTTCCTGACCGTGGCCGCCACCAATGTCGGCGGCTTCGTGAAGGACGCGGACAGCCTGCTGGTGCTGCGCACCGTCGGCTTCACGTCCTGACCATGCCCGGCGGCGCCACGTGATTTCTGCTCCAGGGGCGCCGCCGGTCCTTTCCGTCCGCAACCTGTCGGTGACCTTCACCGGCAGCGGGCGGGACGTGCCGGCGGTGCGCGACATCAGCTTCGATGTCCACGCCGGCGAGGTGCTGGGCATTGTCGGCGAATCCGGCTCCGGCAAGTCGGTCACCTCGCTGGCCATCTCCGGCCTGCTGCCGCCCACCGCCCGCGTGGCCGGCACCATCCGCGTGGGGGAGGTGGAGGTCACCACCGCCGATGCCGAAACCCTGCGCCGCATGCGTGGCCGGGAGGTCGGCATGATCTTCCAGGACCCCACCACCACGCTGAACCCGGTGCTGCCGATCGGCCGCCAGGTGATCGAGGGGCAGGTCTCGCACGGCTTCGTCACCCAGGCCGAAGCCCCCGCCCGCGCCGCCGCCCTGCTGCGCGAGGTGGATATCCCCGACCCCGATGCCCGCGTGGGCCAGTACCCGCACCAGTTCTCCGGCGGCATGCGCCAGCGCGCCGTGATCGCCATGGCCATGGCCGGCCAGAAGCGCCTGATCATCGCCGACGAACCGACCACCGCACTCGATGTCACCGTGCAGGCCCAGGTGCTGGCCGTGCTGGCCAAGCGCCAGGCGGAGACGGGGGCCGCCGTGATCCTGATCACCCACGACCTTGGCGTGGTCGCCGAAACCGCCGACCGCGTGGCGGTGATGTATGGCGGCCGCATCGTGGAAACCGGCACGGTGCGGGAGATCTTCGCCGCCCCGCGCCACCCCTACACCGTCGGCCTGCTGCAATCGCTGCCACGGCTGGATGTGGTGGCCGACCGGCTGGTGCCCATTCCCGGCCAGCCGCCCACGCCCGCGCGCCTGCCGCCGGGCTGCGCCTTCCGCCCGCGCTGCCCGATCGGCCGCAACCGCCCGCTCTGCGGCGCCGCAGACCCCACCCTGCACGCCGCCACCCCCGACACCAGCCGCGCCGCCGCCTGCCACTTCCAGGACGAGATCCCCACCCTGCTCGGCGCGCCCATGCCGCCGCTTGCCGCCGCCACGCCGAAGCCTTCCGCCGCCACCGCCCCGCCGCCGCTGCTGGAGGTGGAGAACCTCCAGGTTCATTTCCCCATCCGCACCGGCCTGCTGCGCCGACAGACCGGCAGCGTGCGCGCCGTGGATGGTGTCAGCCTGCAGGTGCGCCCCGGCGAAACCCTGGGCCTCGTCGGCGAATCCGGCTGCGGCAAGACCACCACGGGGCGGGCCATCATGGGCCTGGTGCGCGCCACTGGCGGCTCGATCCGCTTCGGCGGCGATGAGGTCACCACCATGGACCCCGCCGCCCTGCGCCGCACGCGGCGGAACATGCAGTACATCTTCCAGGACCCCTATGCCTCGCTGAACCCGATCAAGACCGTGGGCGACATCGTGGCGGAGCCGCTGCGCATCCACGGGTTGTTCGACGACGCCGGCGGCATGAAGCGGGTGGCCGAACTGTTCGAACTCGTCGGCCTCTCCCGCACCATGCTCGGCCGCTACCCCGCCGAATTCTCCGGCGGCCAGAAGCAGCGCATCGGCATCGCCCGCGCACTGGCGCTGGCGCCCAAGCTGCTGATCCTCGACGAGCCCGTGGCGGCACTGGATGTCTCCATCCAGGCCCAGGTGGTGAACCTGCTGCAGGACCTGCAGAAGGAGCTGGGCCTCGCCTATCTCTTCATCGCCCACGATCTTTCTGTGGTGCGCCATATCTGCAACCGCGTCGCCGTGATGTATCTCGGCCGCATCGTGGAACAGGCCGACCGGGACACGCTCTACGAGCGGCCCACCCATCCCTACACCCAGTCCCTGCTCTCCGCCGTGCCGGTGCCCGATCCCGCGCGCCGCGGGCATACCGGGCGCATCGTGCTGCAAGGGGACATCCCCAGCCCCGCGAAGCCGCCCTCCGGCTGCCCGTTCCACCCGCGCTGCTTCCGCGCCGAAGCCCGCTGCAGCACGGAGATCCCGGCCTTCCGCGACCTTTCCACCCAACCCACCCGCGCCGCCTGCCACTTCGCCGCCCCGCGCGTGCCGGAACCAGCCGCATGAGCGCCCCCACACGAGGCGCCTGGTACCGCGCCCGCATCACCGCCGGGCGCGTGCTCTCCCGCCCCGCCGCGGCGATCTCGGTCACCTACCTCGCCATCACTATCTTCGTCTCGCTGACGGCGCAGTGGATCCTGCCGATCGACCCGCTCTACCAGGACCTCGCCAGCACGCTGGAGCCGCCCGGCGCCCAGTTCTGGTTCGGCGCCGACGAGCTGGGCCGCGACATCTTCGCCCGCGTGATCTACGGCGCCCGCACCTCGCTGCTCACCGCCGCGGGCGCCGTGGTGATCGCCGCTTCCATCGGGGTGCCGATGGGCCTCATCGCCGGGTATTTCGGCGGCTGGCGCGATGCGGTGCTGATGCGCATCGTGGATGTGCTGCTGGCCCTGCCCGGCATTCTGTTCGCCATGGCGCTGATCGCCGTGCTCGGCCGCAGCCAAGCCGCAGCCCTGGTGGCCGTGGGGATCACCGGCATTCCCAGCTTCGCCCGCATCACCCGCGCCCAGGTGCTCAGCCTGCGGCAGCGCGATTTCGTGCTGGCGGTGGAGGCGCTGGGTGGCTCGGCGTCGTACAACATGTTCCGCACCGTGCTGCCCAATGCCTGGTCGCCGATCCTGGTGCAGGTGGTCATTCTCTCCTCCGTCGCGATCCTGCTGGAAGCGGCCCTCGCCTTCCTCGGCGTCGGCATCCCGCCACCCACCCCTTCCTGGGGGGAGATGCTGCGCACCGGGAAGTCCTATCTCTACGAGGCCCCCACCTACGCGGTGCTGCCCGGCTTCGCGCTGACGCTGACGATCCTCTCGCTGGATACGCTCGGCCGCGTGCTGGCCAACGTGCTGGAGGATCGGCGTGAGATCGTGGAGGAGGACGCCAGTGAAAGCGAAGGCAAGCAAGGCTGGGCTCTGCCCAGACCCGCCAGGGGCCAAGCCCCTGGACCTTATCAACCTGGTTCTAAGCCACTCTCGACAGGTGGGGAGGCCAGGAGAAGAGTGCCGCATCTGTGCCTATACGATCTCAAAACGAGCGGCCTTTGGGTTGTGATATTTGCGGAGAGTGCTGAGGTAATTAAGCGAAGTTATCCATTCTTGGAGGTTTTTCCTGAGGGGAAGAGGCCGCACTGGATGAGCGAAGAGACTTTCAAGGAATACACATCAGACAACTCCTATGACATTGAAGAAATTCCGGACGATCATTGGCTGAACGTCGCAAGCAATAAATAGATGGACAAAAAAGCTACAATTCAACGAAATCGGAATTTTCCCGGTCTTCAGGAAGTGAGGTCCAGGGGCTCGGCCCCTGGCGGGTCTGGGCGGAGCCCAGCCTTCGATGGCTTTTTGCTTTCCGGACGTCATACACAATGACCGGCTACATCCTTCGCCGCCTCGTCCAGCTGATTCCCGTGCTGTTCCTGGCCTCGATCGGCATCTGGGCCATGGTCTATGCCGTGCCGGGCTCGCCCATCGGCGCCATCGTGGGCGAGAACGCGACCCAGGAGCAGATCGCGGATGCCATGCAGCGCCTGGGCCTGGATCGCCCGCTGCATGAGCAATACTGGTCCTGGCTCACCGGCGCACTGGTGGGCGATTTCGGCCTGTCCATCCAGTCGCGCGAGCCGGTGCTGCACCTCATCATGGCCCGCGTGCCGGCCACGCTTCAGTTGGGCCTCGGCGCCATCCTGGTGGGGCTGCTGCTGGGCGTGCCGGTGGCCATCATCTCTGCGCTGGTGCCGAATTCCTGGATCGACCGCGCGCTTTCGGCCTGGTCGGCGCTGGCGCTGGGCGTGCCGACCTTCTGGCTCGGCATCCTGCTGATCCTGCTGTTCGGCGTGCAGCTGCGCTGGCTGCCGGCCGTGTCCACCTACGTGCCGTTCTTCGAGGATCCGCTGGGCGCGCTCAGGAACATCCTGCTGCCGGCGCTGACGCTCGGCACCTACGTGTCCGGCATCTTCGCCCGTTTCCTGCGCGCCTCCCTGCTCGGCGAGCTGAAGGCGGATTATGTGCGCACCGCGCGCAGCAAGGGCCTGCCGGAACGGGACGTGGTGGGCCGCCACGTGATGCGCAACGCGTTGCTGCCTTTCGTGACCATCGTCGGTCTGATGCTGGCGGCCTTCGTCGGCGGCACGGTGGTGACGGAGGCGGTGTTCACCTATCCCGGCATCGGCCGCCTGCTGATCCAGGCGATCGGCGTGCGCGACTACCCGCTGATCCAGGGCTGCATCCTGTTCGTGCTGGTGATCTACGTGCTGATGAACGTGCTGGTGGACGTTCTCTACGCCTATATCGACCCGCGCATCGAATACCGCTGACCCCCGATCCCCATTA
>JBIKOJ010000325.1:0-4051 GCA_044358135.1 Acetobacteraceae bacterium
GGGGAGGGGAAGGTCAGAAAAGCGGGCGGCGGAGTGCGTGTGAGAAAAGTCTTTTTGGTTCTTTTTCTTCAGAAAAAGAACATTCTTTCCTAGGATTGGTCTTCCCGCGTTCGCATGTGACGCGCCAGGTTTTCGATCTGCGGCATGAGGACTGCGGTCAGCGGTGGGTCGTTGACGGTTTCGGACCAGGCCTGGCGGAAGCAGGTGAGCCAGGCTTCGATTTCGGGGGTGGCGATGGCGGCGTGGAGGTGGCGGCGGCGGAGCATGGGGTGGCCGTAGCGGTCGGTGAACAGGGGTGGGCCGCCGAACCAGCCGGAGAAGTACATGAAGAGCTTTTCGCGGCTGGGGCCGAGATCCGGGCCGTGGATGGCGCGGGCGGCGTGGCCTTCCGGGGTGGTTTCCATCAGGTCGTAGAAGCGTTCCACCAGGCGGCGGACGGTGGGTTCGCCGCCGATGCGGTCGTAGGGGGATTGGGGGGCGTGGTCGGACATGGGGGCAGCGTTTCATCTTGCGGGCGGGGCGACAAGGTGGGCAGAGGGCGCCATGATGCAGGGCAGACCGAAGCCCAGTGGAGGAAAGAATGTCCGAGCTCGTCACGTCCGTGGATCGCGGGCATGTGCGCACGATCACGCTGAACCGGCCGGAGAAGAAGAATGCGCTTTCGCAGCAGCTGGCCTGGGGCGTGGTAGAGGCGATCGACACGGCGGCCAAGGATGACAACGTGTGGGTGATCGCGCTGACCGGGGCGGGGGATACGTTCTGCGCCGGGCTCGATCTTTCCGGCAGCGCGCCCTATTCGCCGCATTCGCCGCTGACGGCGCAGCTGGACGATGTGGGCTGGGTGGGAAACTTCCTGCTGGCCGCACGGCAGCGCTGCGAGAAGCCGGTGGTGGCCGGGGTGAACGGGGCCGCGGTGGGCGCCGGGCTGGGCCTGGCGATGGCGGCGGATGCGCGCATTCTGGCGCGCGGGGCGCGGCTGATGGCGGGATATACGCGCATCGGCGCCTCCCCGGATGCGGGACTTTCGATCACGCTGCCGCAGGCGATGGGCTACGAAAAAGCCATGCGCTTCATGATGGAAAACCGGACGCTGCAAGGCGACGAGGCGGTGGCCTGGGGGATGGCCGGGGAAACGGTGGATGACGACAAGCTGGCTGGGCGGCTGGCGGAGTATTGCGAGACGCTGTGCGCCTGGTCGCCGGTGACGCTTAGGCTGCTGAAGCGGGTGATGAATGCTTCGATGTACTCGGCTGATATGACGACGCAGCTGCGGTATGAGGTGGCGAATATCCATAAGGCGTTTGCGAGCGAAGACTCCAAGGAGGCTCGGAAGGCGTTTTTGGAGAAGCGGAAGCCGGCGTTCAAGGGGAGGTAAGGAAGGCCTTCTTTTTGTGAACAAAAAGAAGCAAAAAAACTTTATTCGCTTGCGCGGGTTCCTCCGTGTGGAATGCGGGGTAAGGGAATAGAAGTTTTTTGGTTCTTTTTTTCAAAAAAGAACATTCTTTCTTGTGGTGGCGCGGGCGAAGTAAAGCGCTGGATTGCTTCGCTCCGCTCGCAATGACATTGAGTGTTACTTGGTGATGGTGGGGGGTGAGACGGCGTAGCGGTGGAGGATTTCGGGGTCTGGGTCCAGGCCCAGGCCGGGGCCTTGGGGGAGTGGGACGTGGCCGGCTTGGGCGTTGATGGCGTCGTGGTAGGGGCTGGCTTCGAGGGTCATGAAGAGGCGTTCGAAGGGGAGGCCGGGGGCGAGGCGGGCGTGGAGGTGCAGCGAGGCGAGGAAGCCGGGGCCGAAATAGGCGCAGTGGGGGATGAGGCGAACGCCGCGGGCCTCGGCGAGGCCGGCGATGGCCATCATGGAGGTGATGCCGCCGATCTTGGCGACGGAGGGCTGGGCGATGTCGAGGGCGTTGGCGTCGAACGCCGTGCGGAAATCCATGAGGCCCTGGGCGTTTTCGCCGGCGGCGATGGGGATGCCGGATTCGCGGCGGACCCTTGCGAGGCCGGAAAAGTCTTCCGGCGGCCAGACGGGTTCTTCGAGCCAGGCGAGGTTGAGGGGGCGGAGGGTGCGGGCCATGGCCAGCGCCTCGTCGACCGTCCAGGGGCAGTTGGTGTCAAGCATGATCTCGGGCGCGGGGCCGGCGGCGGCGCGGGCGGCGGCGACGGGCTCGTAGGCGATTTCGTGCAGCTTGAGGTGGCGGTAGCCCTGGTCGACCGCGCGGGTGACGGCGGCGGCGATGCTGCGGCCTTCGCCGTAGCGCAGGAGGCTGGCGTAGGCCTCGTGGCTGGTGGTGGGGGTGGCGCCGAGGAGGCGGTGGAGGGGGAGGTTGGCCTGCTTGCCGGCGATGTCCCACAGGGCGACGTCCATCGCGGAGAGGGCGAAGGTGCCGGGGCCGTTGCGGCCGTAGACGTGCAAGGCCATGCCCATGCGGCGGTGGAGGCCGGCGATGTCGCGGGCGTCCTGCCCGAGGAGCATGGGGGCGAGCTGGTGGTCGATGACGGCGCGGGTGGCCTGGCAGGTGGCGTGGCCGAAGCCTTCGCCCCAGCCTTCGAGCCCCTGGTCGGTGACGATGCGCAGGAAGAGGGTGCTCATGCGGGACCAGCCGGTGCCGACGAAGCCGACATCCGGGGCGCCGATGGAGGCGGGGACGGCGATGTGGTGGGTTTCGACGGCGATGATCTTCATGGGCGACCTCGTCGGGGGAGGAGGTTGAGCTGAGAAAGGGAGTAAGAAAGTAAGATTCAACACAGAGGGCACGGAGGGAGCACAGAGGGCACAGAGAAGAAAGTGGGAGTTCAAAGCGCCTCCGTGTTCTCTGTGCTCCCTCTGTGTCCTCTGTGTTGAATCTTGCCTTCTTGCTTGCTACGCGAACAACACGCTGGGATCGGGCGTGAAGCGGGCCAATTTCTCTCGCGAGAGGTTCACGCCGAGGCCGGGGGTTTCGGGGATGGGGAGGTAGCCTTCGCTGTCGAGGACAAAGGGGGTTTCGAGGATGCCGTCTACATACGGCGAGCCGCCGATGTATTCGACGAGGTCGACATTGGGCAGGGCAGCGGCGAGTTGGAGGTCGGCGGCCAGGCCGAGGGCGGTGTTCCAGCCGTGGCCGACGTATTTGACGCCAAAATCGTCGGCCATCCAGGCGATGCGGCGCTGTTCGCTGATGCCGCCGCATTTGGTGACATCCGGCTGGATGATGTCGAAGGCGCCGCGTTGCAGCCAGGGGAGAAAGGCCTGGCGGCGGGTGAGGACCTCGCCGCCGGCGATGGGGACGGGGCTGTGGCGGCGCAGGTGGCAGAAATCGTCGATGGCGTCGGGGCGCAGCGCTTCCTCGAACCAGCCGATGTCGTAGGTGGCGAGCATGTCGGCGGTGCGGAGCGCCCATTTGAGGCCGTTGGGCCAGTTGGCGTCTGAGGCACCGGGGTCGACGAAGAGCTGGTTGTCGGGGCCGGCGGCGTCGCGGGCGGCGCGGATGATGGCTTCGTCGTTGCTGTAGGAGTTGCGGCGGCCGAAGGGGCCCCAGCCGATCTTGAAGGCGCGGAAGCCCTGGGCGCGGTATTGCGCGACGACCTCGCCCATGAGGGCGGGTTCTTCCATGAGCAGCGAGCAGTAGGGCAGGACGCGGGTGGCGTAGGTGCCGCCGAGGAGCCGCCCGACGGGCATGCCGGTGGCCTGGCCGAGGATGTCCCACAATGCGATGTCGATGCCGCTGATGGTGTGGGTGAGGGTGCCGCCGCGGCCCATCCAGAAGGTGTTCTGGTGGAGTTTTTCGCTGACCCGCTCGGGTTCGAGGGCGTTTTCGCCGCGCCAGAGGGGTTCGAGGACCTGGACGCCGGCCTGGACCAGGCGGCCATCGGTGAAGACGCTGCCGTGGCCAACGAGGCCGGCATCGGTGTGCACGGCGATGAGGGCGTGGATGGAGTCCTCGGGCTTGATCTCGGCCGACCAGCCGCCCTTGGGGGATTCGCCGAAGAGGGGGGCGACCTCGATGCGGGTGATGCGGATGGGGGGCAGGGCGGCCTTGGTCATTTGGGTTCCTCCGGTTGGGGGGAGCCT
>JBIKOJ010000129.1:0-15429 GCA_044358135.1 Acetobacteraceae bacterium
AGACGGAGGGGTGGGGGCGGGGCCAGAGTTGGCGAAACGAGCCGGGGGGACCGCCATGACGCGCATCATGATTGTGGAGTGCATGCAGGAGATTTCGTCGTTCAATCCGGTGCCTTCGGATTATTCGTATTTCGGGGTGCAGCGCGGGGCGGAGATGCTGGCGCAGCGGGGGTTGAACACGGGCGTGGGCGGGGCGCTGGAGGTGTTCGAGGCGGCGGCGGGGGTAAAGGTGGTGCCGGTGTATTCGGCGCGGGCGGGCAGTGCGGGGTTGCTGAGTGCGGCGGGGTGGGCTCGGCTTTCGGGGGAGTTGCGGGCGGCGGTGGCGGCTTCGATGGCCGGGATCGATGGGATCTATGTGTCGCTGCACGGGGCGATGGGGGCGGAGGGGGAGCTGGATCCGGAGGGGTGGATCTTGCGCGAGGTTCGGGCGCTGGCGGGGCCGGCGGTGCCGATCGTGGTGTCGTTGGATCTGCACGGGATCCTGACCGACCGGATGCTGCGGCAGGTGGATGGGCTGGCGATCTATCATACTTATCCGCATGTGGATTTCGCGGACACGGGGGCGCGGGCCGCGAAGCTGCTGCTGAAGCTGCTGGCGGGCGGGGTAAAGCCGACCATTGCGCGGGTGACGATTCCGGCGCTGGTGCGCGGGGACGAACTGATCACGAAAAGCGGGTGCTATGGCGACATGATCCGCGAGGCGCAGCGGATCGAGCGCGACGGGACGGCGCTGGCGGCGGGGGTGATGATCGGCAATCCCTTTACCGATGTGCCGGAGCTTTGCAGCCAGGCGATCGTGATGACGGACGGGACGCCGGAGGTCGCTGAGCGGGAGGCGGTTCGGCTGGCGGAGATGTTCTGGCCGGAGCGGCACCGGATGCAGGGGAAGTTCATCTCGCTGGAGCGGGCGATCCAGCAGGCGGCGACGATGAAGGGGCCGGTGCTGTTCACCGATGCGGCGGATGCGACGTCTTCCGGGGCTTCGGGGGATTCGAACCTGATCATTCGGGCGGTGCGGGAGATGGGGTATCGCGGGCGGGTGCTGGCGCAGATCGTGGATGCGCCGGCGGCGGCGGCGGCGCACAAGGCGGGGGTGGGGGCGGAGATCGAGGTGGATCTGGGCGGGAGCCTGGATCCCGCGCGGTTTGCGCCGATGCGGGTGCGGGCACGGGTGAAGCTGCTGTCGGACGGGGCGGCGAAGCTGGAGACGATGCGGGCGCCGCTGGAAGCCGGACCGACGGCGGTGCTGGTGTTCGACAATACCACGGTGGTGGTGATGAGCCGGACGGTGAGCCTGTTCGACCGGGCGATGTACTATGCCAACGGGCTCGATCCGCAGGATTTCGATGCGGTGGTGGTGAAGTCTCCGCATACGGAGTTCCATATGTTCGACCAGTGGGTGGAGAAGAACTTCAATATTGATATTCCCGGGGCGACGTCTGCCAATTTGCCGACGCTGGGGCATACGGTGTGCGCGCGGCCGGTGTTTCCGCTGGACGAGGGGGTGGTGTTCACGCCAAAGCCGGTGATCTACGCGCGGAGTTGAGGGTATGGGCGAGAAGATCGACGCGGCGACGCTGGCGGCGGCGGAACGGCTGTTCGGGGTTCGGTATACCGATGCCGAGCGGGCGCAGATGCTGGGGAATATCGACGCGCAGGTGGCGGCGGCGGTGCGGCGGCGGGCGGTGAAGCTGGAGAATGCATTGCCGCCGGCGACGTTGTTCGATCCGCGGCTGCCGGGGTTTTCGATGCCGGCGCAGGCGGGGATGAATGTTGCGCTGGGTGGGGGGGCGTTGCCGGGGAGCGACGAGGCGATTGCGTTTGCGCCGGTGCGGCAGTTGGCGGGGTGGATCCGGGAGGGGGTGCTGTCCTCGGCGCGGCTGACGGAGATTTATCTGGCGCGGATCGAGCGGTTGAACCCTCGGTTGTTCTGCTTTGCGACGGTGACGGCGGAGTTGGCGCGGGCGCAGGCGGCGAAGGCCGATGCGCTTCTGGCGCGTGGCACCTGGCTGGGGCCGCTGCATGGCATTCCGTATGCGGTGAAGGATTTGGTGGATACGGCCGGCGTGGTGACCGGGTGGGGGGCGGAGCCCTATCGGGACCGGGTGCCGGAGCAGGACGGGGCGGTGGTGCGGCTGCTGGCGGAGGCTGGCGCGGTGCTGCTCGGCAAGGCTTCGCTGGGGGCGATGGCTTTTGGCGACATTTGGTATGGCGGGACGACGCGCAATCCGTGGAACACGGAGGAGGGGTCGCGCGGGTCCAGTGCCGGGTCGGCGAGTGCGACCGGGGCGGGGTTGTGCGGATTTGCGATCGGGAGCGAGACGTTGGGGTCGATCGTGATCCCCGCCGCGCGGTGCGGGGTGGCGGGGTTGCGGCCGACGTTTGGGCGGGTGTCGCGCGCCGGGGCGATGGCGTTGTGCTGGTCGCTGGATCGGCTGGGGCCGTTGGCGCGCAGCGTGGATGATACGGCGCTGGTGCTGGCGGCGATCAACCGGGGCGATGCGGCGGATGAGGCGAGCATTGCCGCGCCGTTCGGATGGGATGCCTCGCGCGGCGTGGCCGGGATGCGGGTGGGGTATGTGGCCGGCGATTTCGGCGACACGTTGGATGCAGCGGTGATCGAGGCGGTGCGGGGGCTCGGCGCGGTGCCGGTGCCGGTTTCGCTGCCGGATCTGCCGTATGATGCGCTGCAGAACATCCTGTTCGCGGAGGCGGCGGCGGCGTTCGAGGATCTGACGCTGAGCGATGCCGACGACGAGCTGGCGCGGCAGGATAGCGGGGCGTGGCCGAACACGTTTCGCAAGGCGCGGTTCCTGTCGGCGGTGGATCATATCCAGCTTGATCGGCTGCGGCGGGTGGTGATGCAGGCGATGGATGCGGTGTTCCGCAAGGTGGATACGCTGCTGTCGCCGTTGGCGGCGGGGCCGTTGACGATCATCGGCAATATGACGGGGCATCCGGCGCTGGCGCTGCGGGTGGGGTTCGCGCAGACGCGGACGCGGCGGATGCCGGCCTATCTCAATGCGCCGGTGGTGGAGGCGGAGGGGCCGGTGCATCTTGTGCCGCATGCCATCTCCATCCTGGCGCCGCTGTTCGACGAGGCGGCGGCGTTGTCGCTCGGGCGGGCGCTGGAGGGGGCGCTGGGGGTGGCCGGGGATCGGCCGGCGCTGGACTAGCGCCTTCCCGCGATGAGGCGCCAGGTGGAGTCGTAGAGGCCGTAGAGCGCGTCGCCGGCGATGGCGCCGCCGGCGAAGCTGCGCAGGTCTTGCGGGGTGGCGGCGGGCAGGCGGCGGCGGGCGAAGTCTCGGCAGGCGAGGCCGGCGAGCAGGGCCCAGCCGGCGGCGGGGTTGAGCAGCATGAGGCCGGTGGAGAAGAGTATGCCGAGCTGGCTTGTGGGGCCGCCGGCGAGCTGGAGGGCTGCGCCGGCAATGGCCCAGGGGAGCATGCGGGTGAAGACATCCGGCGCGGTGCCGGCGCGGATGGCGATGGCGTAGACGTGGTCCATCGGCGGGACGCGGCCTTCGGCGAAGAGGGCGGCGTGGGATAGCCAGACCACGGCCACGGCGATGGCGGCGGCGAGCAGGGCGCTGCGGAGTTGCTGGCGTTGGCCGTCTTGCTGGAAGGGCTCGGTGGTGCCCTCGCGCAGGATGTGGCCGGTGGCGAGCGCGTGGCCGAAGGCGGCGAAGGCGGGGCCGGTGGCGGCGGTGAAGCCGGTGACGAGGCAGAGAGCGGCGGGCGGGAAGCCGATCAGCAGGCCGAGGGTCAGCGCGATCATGGCGAGCGCCAGGGCGGGTAGCCAGCCGGTGTGCATCGCGGCCTGGCCGCAGACCAGCAGATGCACGAAGGCGGCGAGCGCGGCGTAGGCGACGAAGAGCAGCAGCATTCCGGGGCCGAGGCGGCTGGCCAGGCCGCCGGCGAGGGCCAGCAGCACGGCGATGGCGAGATGGGCGGCGAAGGCCAGGGCGAGGGCGGGGCGGATCTCCGCGCGGCGGCGCAGGGCCATGACGACGAGTTGCGCCACGGCGGCGAGGGCGGCGCCGAGCAGCAGGCCTTGGGGGATTTGGGCGCGCATCAGGTCTGGCAGCCAGCCGGCTGGGAGGTCGCTGGCGTGGCCGCGCAGCAGCAGGCCGAGGGCGAAGGCGAGAAGGGGCCAGGGCGGGGCGAGGAAGGCCAGGCCGAAGGCGAGCATCGGCACGCGGTACATCGCGCCGATGGCGCCGGCGGCGAGGCCGAGCAGCAGGGAGACGGCGCGGTGTTCGCCTTCCCGGCCGGCGAGGATGGTTTCGGCCGCGGCGCGCCCCTGGGGCCAGGCGGCCTCGGCGGGGAAGGCGGGGGTGGCGAAGAGGCGGGCGGCGAGGAGGAGGTCGACCAGCAGGGCGAGGGCGACGCCCAGGAAAAGCGGCGTGACGAGATCCGGGCGGCCGAGGGCGACGGGCAGGCCGATGGGCAGCAGCAGGGCGTTGCCGGCGGCGATGGTGGCGACGGCGGCCGCGCCCTGGGCGAGGTTCTGGCGATGGACGGAGCGGAATGGCAGCAGCAGGGTCCAGGGCAGGGCGCCGAGGGCCATGGCGGCCAGGGCTGCGGGCACGGCGGTGCTGGCGGCGGTGCCGAGCACGGTGACCATCTGCACGCCGAGCAGGGCCGCGAGCGCGCTGAGCGGCACGATCAGGGCGAGGCTCGCGCGGCTGAAGGCGGCGGGGTGGGCGCCGGCCGGCATGGCGGGGGACTCCGTGGTTCCACACCGACGCTAGCGGCGCGGGCGGCGATCTGGAACCATTGCGGCGCATGCGAGGGAGTTTTCCATGGACCTGAAGCTGGGTGGGCGCGTGGCGCTGATCACGGGGGGCAGCCGGGGCATCGGGCTGGCGACGGCTTCGTGCTTCGCGGAGGAGGGGTGCCATTTGGTGATCTCCGCCCGCAGTGCGGAGGATCTGGCGGCGGCAAAGGCGAAGCTGGGGCATGCGGCTTCCGTCACCACGGTGGTGGCGGATGTGACCGATGCGGCGCAGGCCGAGGCGCTGGTGGCCGAGGCGGTGCGGGTGCATGGCGGGATCGACATCCTGATCAACAATGTCGGCGGCGGTGGCGGCGGGCGGCGGATCGAGGACAGCACCGACGACGAATGGCGCCGGGCGCTGGAAATCAACGTGATCCAGACCGTGCGGATGATGCGGTTGGCCACGCCGCACATGGCCGGGCGGCCGGGGGCGGCGGTGGTGAACATCGCCTCCATCTCCGGCTGGACGCCGCAGCTTTCGAGCTCCGGGCAGTATGGCGCGGCGAAGGCGGCGTTGATCTTCGATACGGAAGTTTGGGCGCTGGACCTGAACAATTATGGGATCCGGGTGAACACGGTCTCCCCGGGCTCGATCCTGATCGAGGGGAACGGGTGGGACCGCTACCGGCAGACGGAGCCGCAGGGTTACGCGGATTACGTGACGTATGGGTTCCCGATGGGGCGGCTGGGGACGGGGGAGGAGGTGGCAGATGTCATCGTGTTCCTGGCCTCGCCGCGGGCGCACTGGATCAATGGGCGCAACGTGCCGGTGGATGGGCTGGAGCAGCCATTTCCGGCGCCGGGGCGCAGGGGCTGGTGATGGAGAAGCTGGGGCTTGGATTGATCGGCTGCGGTGGGATTGCGCGTTCCGCCCATCTGCCGGCGATGGCGACGCTGGCGGACCAGGTGGTGTTGCGCGCCTGTGCCGACATCGACGCGGCCTCGGCGCGGGCGGCGGCGGAACCCTGGGGGGCGGCGCATTCCACCGATTGGCGGCAGATGCTGGAGCGGGCGGATATCCAGGCCGTGGTGGTGGCCACGCCGGAGTATCTGCATGCCGAGCAGGTGGTGGCCGCGGCCGAGGCGGGCAAGCATGTGCTGTGCGAGAAGCCGATCGCGCCCAGCCTGGCGGAGGCGGACCGGATGATCGCGGCCTGCCGTGCGGCGGGGGTGAACCTGCTGATCGGGCATTCGCGGCGGTTCACGCGGCGCTATATGGAAATTCGTGCCGCGATCGACCGGGGCGAGATCGGGGCGGTGCGGCTGCTGCGCGAGAATGAGCGGCGGTCCCGCGCGATTCCGCAGGTGTGGTGGACGCCGGCGCACTGGACGGGGAACCCGCAGGTGAGCGGTGGGGCGCCGATGATGAATGCGATCCACGAGGCCGACCTGCTGCGCTGGTTCACCGGGCAGGAGGCGGAGAGCGTGCAGGCGGAGATCAACACCACGATCGAGGGCAATGTGGGGGTGATCGATTTCATCAGCCTGACGGTGAAGTTCCAGGGCGGGGCGATCGGCTCGGCCGAGGTGCTGAACTGCGCGCCGCCGGGGTATCCGGCGTTTCATCAGCTGGAGCTGTATGGGACCGAGGGCGCGATCCGGGCGCGGGACCATGAGCTGACGGGGCTGACGCGGTTCGGCGACACCGGGGCGGATTTCCCCGGGCATTACGAGATGCTGCTGCACAACCTGCCGGCCTATGCGCGCGAACTGGCGGAGCTGGTGGCCGCCATCCGTGCGGGCCGGCCGGTGGTTATGCCGCCCACCGAGGCGCGGGCGGCGCTGGAGATCGCGCTCGCGGCGGTGCGCTCCGCCCATGAGGGCGTGCCGGTGCGGCTGGGGGGCGTGGCATGAACGCGGCGCAGATTCCCGTGGCGCTGGTGGGGGATGGCCCGCACGCCCAGGCGCTGCGCGGGCACCAGGGGCCGCTGGGGCGGGTTTCCCTGGTGGCGGATTTGCCGGACGGGGCGCCTTGGCAGGCGGCGGTGGCCGACCCGGCGGTGCGGGCGGTGCTTGCCTTCGGGGCGGAGGCGGCGCAGGTGGCGTCGGCTGCGCTCTCGGCCGGGAAGATCGCGGTGTGTGGGCCGGAGCTGGCGCGGGATGGCGCCGCGGTGGCGGCGTTGCCGCCGGGCGTTCTGCTGTGCGGCGGGGAGATCGTGCATGGCGAGGCGACGCGGCGGGCGTTGGCGGCGATGGCGGACCCGGATTTCGGGCCGTTGCGTTCGCTTTATCTGGCGATCCGCCAGCCGCGTGGGATGGCGGGCGATGTGATCGAGGCTCTGGGGCCTGAGGCGCTGGACGCCGTGCTGGCGGCGATTCCGGATGAGATCGTGCAGGTGCGGGTGAATGCCGGTGCGCTGTTCGGGGCGGAGCGGGACAGCGTGGTGATTCTGCTGCGCAGCGCCAGCGAGGTGGTGGTGACGATCGAGCTGGCGCGCTGCCTGCCGCCGAGCCTGCCGGCGCCGGGGCTGGGCGAGGTGGAGATCGAGGCGATGGGGGCGAAGCAGGCGGTGCGCGCGGTGCCGCATGCCGGGGCGGTGCGCATCCATCGCGATGACGGAAGTGCTGCTGTGCCGTGGCTCAATGCGCCGGTGCTGGATTTGTTGCGGGGGCTTGAGAACCCGGTGGATGGGCGGGCCAGGCTGGTGCGGGTGGCGAAGGTTTTGAAGGAAGTGAAGGCCTTCTTTTTCTGAAGAAAAAGAAGCAAAGAGACTTCATGACCTTGCGCGCGTTTTTCCATGGAGAAGCGGGCGCAAGGTCATAAAAGTTTTTTGGTTCTTTTTTTCAAAAAAGAACCGCTTCCTTATATCGGACACACCCCACTGGCACAGGCCAGGTGGGCCATGTCCACGGCCTCATGCAAGGCGCTGTCGTTGATGCCGGCGGCGAGGGTGGCGAAGCTGGCTTCGTCGATTTCTTCTTCGGGCAGGTATTCGTAGCCCAGTTCGTGATCGGGGCGGCTGGGCAGGATGGCGCAGCAGCGGATCTGGGGCTGGTGGGTGAGGACCATGGCGCGGAAGTCTTCGAGGCTGTGGCGGTCGGTGAAGAGCTTCAGCGTGTAGGAGACCTGGTTGCCTTGCTCGGCGCCGATCCAGTGGCGTTCCAGCAGGGAGAGCCAGCGGTACTGGTCTTCGGGCGTGGCGTCGGAGGCGGTGGTGAGGCGGTCGGCAATGCCGAGGCGCTGGATGAGGGGCAGGGTGGGGAAGCCGACGATGGCCATGCCGGGGAAGCTCTGCAGCGGGCGGACGGGGTAGCCGAGGGCTTCGTATTGGGCGAGCAGGGGGTCGCTGTCGGCGGTCCAGCCGCCGTTCTCGCGACGGCCGCGGAACTGGACCCAGCGCAGGTATTGCCGGCGGGCGGGGAGGTGGGCGCCTTCGGTGAGGCCGAAGAGCTTGCTGGTGGTGCCGGCGGGCTTGACGGTGGTGACGGTGAAGGGGGCGGGCAGGCCGAGCTGGTCGGCGTAGGTGGTGCCTTCCTGCTTCGCGGCATCGGAGAGGTGGGACAGCATGGCCCAGAACGGGGCGCTGCGGGTTTCGTCCAGCAGGTCGGCGAAGGAGAAGCCGAAGCGCATCCAGGCCCATTCGTGCAGGCCGGTGGGGCCGATGCCCATGCGGTTGGTGCGGCGGACTTCCTCGCCGTAGAGCGCATCCATGGTGTTGGCGCGCATGAGGAAGCGCACGCCGAGGCGGACGGCATCCTCCACGCGGGCATCCCACAGGGCGGTGACCTCCGCGGGCGCAGCGCCGGGGGCGTAGGCGGTGAGGTCGGCGGGGCAGGCGAGCAGGGGGGCGAAGTCGGCGATGACGCAGTAGCCGCCGGTGACGTGCAGGGTGATCTCGCCGCAGGGGTTGGTGGTGGCGGGGAAATCGGTGTGCTGGGCGCGGCGGGCGGTTTCGGCCAGCAGGGCGACGGCGTGGGTGGCCTGGTAGCGGGCGGAATGGACATCCCGGCCATCGGTGTGGATGGGCTTGGCGTGGGCGCGGCCGGTGCGGTGGTCGTCCAGCTTGTCGCCGTTGATGAAGCCGGGCTCGCCGTTGATGAAGGCGCAGCGGGTGGCTTCGTCGAAGATGGCCAGGGCGTGCAGGTGGTCGGGCGCGGTGCTGCCTTCCTGGGCGGCTTTCACGCCGGCCCAGAAGGCGGCATCGACCATGACGGAGTTGTTGGCGGTCCAGAGGCCGCCTTCGGCCTTGGCGCGGATGAAGCGCAGGATGCCGGGGTCGCGCCAGGACTTGGTGGCCATGCGCGCGGCACGGCGGGCGCCGCCGACCTGGACTTCGACGGAGAGGTGGTGGTCGGCCAAAAGGGCCTGTTCCCAGCGCGGCAGGGTGCCGGCGCGGGCGGGCTCGATGACGTGGTGGCGGAGGTTGGCGAAGGCGCGCATGAGCGAGAGCGGGCCGGAGGCGGGGCGGCCCTGCATGCCGGCGATGGCGGCGCCACAGGGGCGGATGGCGGAGAAATCGAGCAGGATCGTTTCATGGGAGGCGCCGGCGAAGGCGCGGCTTTCGAGCAGCTCGATGGCCTTGGCCCAGCCTTCGCGGCTGTCTTCGATCACGTGCGCGGCGGGATTGGGCGTGGAGTCGATCTCGAACTCGCGGGCGATCCAGGCGGCGACTTCTTCGTCCTGTGCTTCCGTATAGGCCTCCGGCGTGGTGCCCCAGGGGAGGAGGCTGAACTCGGTGCCGAAGCGGTGGCGGGCGGCGCGGGTGGTGGGGGCGTCGGCGTGGGAGGTGGCGAGGCGCAGGCGCAGGCGGGGGGCACGGCCCCAGTCGGTGGCCATCAGCGAGTCGTCGTAGGCGCGGCCGACGCCGCTGCCGTTCAGCAGGAGGTAGAACAGGGTGAAGCTGGCGGCCGCGGTGGCGCAGTTGGTGAAGACCTCCATGTTGCGGCCGGGCTGGCTGGCGTCGCCGTGCTGGAGGTGGCGGCCGGAGGTGATGAGCGCGCCGGTGGCGATGGCGTTGCGCAGGCGGGCCTGCTCCACGGGGTCGGCGGATTCACCCAGCAGGGCCATGTTCCCTGCCGCGACGCGGGCGGCGACGCGGCCGAAATCCTCCTGGTCTTCCGTGCGGAAGACGGTGCGGCGGGCCACCGCGATGCCCATGCCGGGATCGAGCGCGCGGGCGGGCAACGGGGCCTCGCCGAAGCTGGTGCCGGGGGTCGTGGAGAGGCCGGCGAAGCGGCTGTGGAGTGATCCGTCCATGGGAATCCTGTTCCTGTGGGCTCGCGCACGGCGAGTCGATGGAAACAAGATATGGGGGTCAGGCGGGCGCGTCACCTACCATATATTGCATGGCTCGTGGGGGGAGGCATTCCTCCAGCGAGGTGCTGTCGAGGCTGGCGAGGAAGGCTTCGCGGGCGCGGGCGAGGACGGCGCGCAGGCGGCAATCGGGGGATAGGCAGCAGGCGCCGCCATCGGGGCGGAAGCATTCGACGAGGGATTGCGCGCGTTCCAGGTGGCGGACGACGGCGCCGATGCGGATGGCGGCGGCGGGCTGGGCGAGCAGCACGCCGCCCTGGGCGCCGCGGAGGGTGCGGACGAAGCCGGCTTCGGCGAGGTCCTGGACGATCTTGTGGACGTGGTTGCGCGGCACGCCGATGGCCTGGGCGAGCCACTCGGTGCTGCGGTGGCGCGCGGGGGTTTCGGCCAGGCGCATCAGCAGGCGGAGGGAGAAATCGGTGGCGGCGAGCAGGCGCATGGGGGATTCCGAAATGGGTACCGAATTTACCACAATTCGGGCATGAGTCGTCGCCGCGCGCGGCGGGGTTCGAGAGACGGATTTGTGCTGAACGGGCGCGGGCGTTGCGGGTGGGGGCGCGCGGGCGGAACGCGTCGGGCGCAGTTCGGGGGCGCGTTGGCGGGACGGGCGCATGCCACGCCCGGGGAGGCCGTGGAGGATCCAGCCGATCCAGGCGCGCTGCCGGCGCAGACGACGCAGGGCGCGGGGGTGGAGTACGGGTGCCAGGTCGTCGATGGTTTCGCCGGTGGGGGAGAAATGCCAATCGCGCAGCGGGGTGCGCCAGGTGCGGACCGAAGCGCCGACCACGGCGGCGCCGAGCTGGGCGGCGACGGATTTGTTGCCGGTGAGGACCGCCAGCAGGGCGAGCAGGAGCTGAAGCAGGGTGGCCGGGAGATGGACGCGCTTCATCGCCTCCGCCAGGCGGCGGAGGGCGTCGGCTTCGCTCGGGGCGGCGACAGGGATGGGCATCACCGAGCAGTGTCGCAAACGCAACACCGATGGGAAAGGAAAATTTTACCCTATGAGGCGATTTAACAGGAAATTACGCTTATTGACGCTCCTTGTATGGGACCGACCTTCCGGCTCCGCAGCGAGTGGCTGGGGCGGAGAAAGCAAGGAAGATTCAACGCAGAGAAGAATAGGAGGGTGCCTCGTAATGGACCGAAGCGCCAATTGAACAGGGTAAATTAGACTCTACCCACCTGCACGCGTGCCGGATGACTGACACGCATACAAGGTGATAAAAGTTTTTTGGTTCTTTTTTTCAAAAAAGAACATGCTTCCTTATGGCTTGACGAATTTCACCACGAACTCGTCCTTCGGCATTGGCGGATCGGGCGTGTTCTTGTCGCGCGGGTCGGCGGGGTTGCGCAGGAAGGTGCCTTCGGCGGCGAAGCGGAAGCCGGCGGCTTCGACTTCCTGGCGCAGGAAGGCTTCCTCGATGCGGTGCAGGGTGCCGGCTTCGCTGATGCCGGTGCCGGGGCGGCCGGCGTGGTCGGCGATGATGTAGGTGCCGCCGGATTTCAGGGCGCGGAAGGCGGCACGGTTCATGGCGGCGCGGTCCACCAGCATGTGGCCGAGGTCATGGTAGTTGAAGATGAGGGTGACGACGTCGACCTTTCCTTCGGCGAGTTCGGGGGGGAACGGGTCTTCGAAGGGGCGCACCACGGCGGTGATGGGGGCGGTGGCGACGCCGGCGGCCTTCATGCGTTCGGCGCGTTCGGCCAGCGCTTCGGGCGAGGGGCGGAAGCGGGGCGGGGCGGCGGGGGTGGGCGTGGCCAGCTGCGGGTTGCTGTTGCCCTCGGCGGCGGCCGGGCGGGGGGCGTTGGCGCCCGGCGGCGGGCGGCTTTGGCCATAGACGGCGCCGGTGGGGCCGATGGCGCGGGCGACGAGTTCGGTGGTGTAGCCGCCGGCGGCGCTGAGATCGACGGCCACCAGGCCCGGGCGCAGGGCGAAGAATTCCAGCATCTGCTGCGGCTTGCGGCGCAGGTCGTTGGTGCGGTCGGCCGCGGTGCGGTCGGGGCTGGCGAGGAGGGCGGCGATCTGGGTGGAGGAGATCGGCTGGGCGGCGGCGGGCCAGGCGAGCGCCAGGCCGATCATGGCGATGGCGGTTCGGCGCAGCAGGTGGGTGGGCCCTGGCATCGTTTCTCTCCTCGGTTGGCCGCATCGGACCACATTGCCCGGGCCGCGTCGCCCGCCCAATATGCACCTCACGGAAACGTCTCCAGGGAACAACACGACATGAGCATGCGCATTCTGTGGCCGGTGATGCAGCCGGAGTTCGAGGAGGTGGCGCGCGACGCCGTGGGGGCGGGCTTCGAGACCATCTTCCGCCGCAGCGTGGACGAGGTGACGGATGCGGAATGGGCCAGCGCGGATGCGGTGGTGGGGCCGTATCCCGGGGCGGCCAATATCGGCAAGCTGGCGAAGGCGCGCATCTATGTGAAGGCCGCCGTGGGGTTCGACGAGGTGGACGTGGCCACGCTCGGCGGCATGGGAATCGCGGTTGCCAACACGCCGGATTACGGCACGCGCGAGGTGGCGGACCATGCGATGGCGCTGGTGATGACGCTGAGCAAGAGCATCGCCTACCACGACCAGATGCTGCAGGAGGATCTGAAGGGCAACTGGCGGCCGGCGCACAACCCGTTCGGCAAGCGGCTGGGCGTGTGCACCTTCGGCGTGGTGGGCGCGGGGCGGATCGGCACCGCGGCGATGCGGCGCGCGGCGGCGTTCGACATGGACGTGGTGTTCTACGACCCGTTCGTGCCGAATGGCTATGAACTGGCGCTGGGCGTGCGGCGGGCGGACAGCCTGGCCGAGCTGATGGGCCAGTGCGACATCGTGAGCGTGCATGCGCCGCTGAATGCGGAGACGAAGGGCCTGGTGGGCAAGGACGCCTTCGCGGCGGCGAAGAAGGGCATGATCCTGGTGAACACGGCGCGCGGCGGCGTGGTGGATGTGGATGCGCTGCACGATGCGATGAAGGACGGCACCGTGCTGGCGGCGGGGCTCGATGTGCTGCCGGAGGAGCCGGCCGATCCGCAGCGCCGGCTGATCAAGGCGTGGAAGGATGGCGAGGCGTGGATCAAGCACCGCCTGGTGCTGACGCCGCATTCGGCCTTCTACACGCCGGAGAGCATGCGCGACATTCGGTTCCTCTCCTCCCGCACCGCGGCGCGCTACCTGCGCGACAACCGGCTGGAGAACTGCGTGAACCGCGCGCACCTGACCAAGCCGAGGTGAGGTGATGGCCCTGTTGCCCTCTGATCCCCTGCTGGCCCGGCAGTGGTATCTGCATGGCAACGGGCTGGCCCAGCCGGCGGTGCACCTGAACGTGCTGCCGGCCTGGGCCGACTATGCCGGGCGCGGCGTGCGCATCGGCGTGTTCGACAGCCTGGTGGAGAAGACGCACGCCGATCTCGCCGCCGGGTATGAGTCCACCTGGGAGGTGGAGGGGCTGGAATACGGCTTCACCGGCAGCGCGCACGGCACCGAGGTGGCCGGCGTGCTCGCCGGGCGGGCCAACGGCGTGGGCGTGGTGGGCGTGGCGCATGAGGCGCGGATCACCTCCGTGCCGGTGATCTTCTCCAAGTCGGTGGCGCTGTTGTGGGTGGAGCCGGCCATGGCGCAGGCCTGGCGGTTCGACGTGGTGAACATGAGCTACGGCGGGACGGTCGCCTTCGATGCCACGATCGATCCGCTGGCCTGGGCGCCGATCGCGCCGCACTACGCGACCGCGGCCGAGACCGGGCGTGGCGGGCTGGGCACGGTGCTGGTGGCTGCGGCCGGCAACAACCGGGCGGGCACCGCGGATGCCAACCTCAGCTACTACCAGACCGACCGTCACACGCTGATCGTGGGTGCGGTGAATACCGCGGGGGTGGTGAGCGAATACGCCTCCTCCGGCGCCAATGTGCTGGTGGTGGCGCCCTCCAGCGACGGGTTCGGCAGCCCGGGCGTGACCACCACGGATCGCAGCGGGATGGAGGGGGTGAATGACGGCATCCTCACCGATCCGGTGCCGCTGGACTACACCACGCATTTCGGCGGCACCTCCGCGGCCTCGCCGATGGTGGCGGGCGTGACGGCGCTGATGCTGGAGGCGAACCCGGCGCTGGGCTGGCGCGATGTGCGCGAGATCCTGGCGCTGTCGGCGCGGCACACCGGCACGGCGATTGGCCAGCCGGCGAGCGAGCGGGAGCGCACAGCGTGGTTCGTGAACGCGGGGGCCGGGCCGAATGGCGGCGGGTTCCATGTTTCGGCCAATTACGGCTTCGGGCTGGTGGATGCGCGCGCGGCGGTGCGGCTGGCCGAGACGTGGGACGCGCAGCAGACCTCCGCCAACGAAGCGGTGCGCACGGCGCAGTTCACCGGCCCGCTGGTGCTGAACAATGCCAACACGGCGCGCGAATTGCTGCTGGAGGTCGCGCCCGGCGTGCGGGCGGAGCAGGTGACGCTGCGGCTGGACCTGACGGGGATGCCGGCGCAGGATTTGGAGATCGTGCTCACCTCGCCCTCTGGCACCGCCAGCACGCTGTTCTTTCACAGCGGTGGGCCGAGCGAGTTCGTCTCGGGCCCGATCGCCTTCCGGCCCTGGACCTTCGTTTCCAACGCGTTCTTCGGCGAGGATGCGGCCGGCAGCTGGCGGCTTTCGCTGGTGGATACCTATGCCAACGGCAGCACCGGGACGATCAACGGCGCGGTGCTGTCGGTGTTCGGCGATGCGGCGGGGCCGGATGACCGCTCCGTGTTCACCGATGAGTTCGGCGCCGTGGCCGGGATGGCGCATGGCGCGGTACTGGCGGATGCGGGCGGGGAGGACACGATCGATGCGGCGGCGGTGACGGGGCGGGTGCTGCTGGACCTGCGGCCCGGCTTCGGCGGCTCGCTGGGCGGCGAGGCGCTGGCGATCGCGCCGGGCACCGTGATCGAGCATGCCATTGGCGGGGACGCGGATGACCGGATCGCCGGCAACAGTGCCGCCAACCACCTGCGCGGCGGGCGCGGCAACGACGTGCTGCTGGGTGCGCTCGGCGACGACACGCTGGAGGGCGGCGCGGGGCGCGACAGCCTGGATGGCGGCGCGGGGCGGGACGTGCTGCGGGGCGGCGCCGGGATCGACGTGCTGCGCGGACGCGGCGGCGACGACACGCTGGAGGGCGGGGCCGGCGACGACTGGCTGGAAGGCGGCGCGGGGGCCGACACGCTGCGCGGCGGCGCCGGGTTGGATGCGCTGAGCTATGTCGGTTCGCCGGCCGCGGTTTCGGTGGCGCTCGGCGTGCTGGGGCCGGGGGGGCGGCAGGCCGTCTCCGGCGGGGATGCGGAGGGCGACCTTGTCTACGGGTTCGAGCATGTGGTGGGCAGCCGGCACGCCGATACGCTGGCCGGCGACGGGCGCGCCAACCACATCAACGG
>JBIKOJ010000198.1:0-9846 GCA_044358135.1 Acetobacteraceae bacterium
TCGACGTGGTGGGGGGCCGCGGGGGCGACGACACGCTGGTGGGCGGGGCCGGCGACGACTGGCTGGAAGGCGGCGCGGGGGCCGACACGCTGCGCGGCGGGGCGGGGAACGACGTGTTCATGTTCGGGCCGGAGGACCTGTTCTCGGCCGCGCCGGACCTGATCCTGGATTTCCGGCCATTGGCCGCGCCAGGGGCGGAGCGGGACGGGATTTCGCTGCGGGCGATCGATGCGGTGGCCGGCGGGGCGGACGACGCGTTTGCCTTCATCGGTGCCGCGCCCTTTACCGCGCCGGGGCAGCTGCGGGTGTGGTTCGACGGGGTGGATACGGTGATCGAGGGCAATACGGTGGGCGGCGTGGAGCCGGAGTTGCGGATTCGGGTGGTGGGGGTGGATTTAGTGGCGGCGGGGGATTTCTCGCTTTAGGCAAGAGGTTCTTTTTTGAAAAAAAGAACCAAAAAACTTCTGATACTTGATGCGGGAGGATCGGGCCTTTCCGCCTCAAACGAATGAAGTTTTTTTGCTTCTTTTTGTTCACAAAAAGAAGGCTCTTCCTACGCTGCTGGCCCATAGAGCCCTTGTGCCGGCACCCATCCCATCCCCTGGTCGAACGGGAAGGCCGGGCGGCGGATGCGCGCATAGGGTAAGCGGGCGAGATCCAGGTGGGAGGTGCCGTCGCTCATCAGCAGCACATGGGTGCCGCCGAGGGCTTCCAGCTCCGGGTGCAGGTAGCCGACCTTGAACACGGTGATCCCAGCGCGTGGGTCGAGGCCCATGGCTTCCAGCTGGCCCGGCGTGGTGATCTGCAGGCGGCGGGCGTGGAAGGTGGCGGTGGCGTGGCCGAAGCGGACGCGGGCCCAGGGGCCGGTGGGGCCCTGCACGTGGTGGCTGGACGAGGGGGCGAGCTGGTCGCCTGTGGCTTCCACGATGCCTTGCGCGCGCAGGTGGGTTTTGGGGCGGGAGAGGTGCTCGGCGCCGAGGGGCAGCGTGACGGTGGCGCCGGGACCGGCTTCGCGGCAGGCGGCGACGGTGTCGGGCGCGATGATGTTGCAGATGGTGATCGGGCCGATGCCAGGCAGGGCCAGGGCTTCCTGCAGCACCAGGGTGAGGTCGCCATAGGCGCCGGCGGTGACGTTGTCGCCGGAATCGCTGACCAGCACGGGGCCATGGGCGGCCAGGCGGCCGGCTTCCAGCAGGCCTTCGCGCGGGGGAAGGGCGGTGAGCTGGAGGCGGAACGCGCGGCGGCGGGCCCAGAGCGTGGCGGCGAGGTCGAGTGCGAGGGTGCGGGCGCGGCTGGGGGTGGTGGCGGTGGCGATGGCGGTGAAGCCGACCCAGGGCAGGTCGTTCCAGGCGAAGCCGACCATGTAGTCTGCGCCGAGGATGTCCGGGTCCTGCTCCAGGCCTGGGAGGGCGGCATAGAGGCTGCGCATGGGTTCGTAGTCCGTCATCGCCATCTCGCCGGGCAGCAGCAGCGGGATGTGCACGGCGTAGCTGGCGGGGCGGAGGCCTTCGCGCAGGAGGCGCAGCAGGATGGCGGCGGCGCGGGCGCCGGTGCTGTCGTCGTCCCGGTGCGGGGCGGTGCGGAACACGGCGAAGCCCTGGGCGTCGCGCAGCAGCTGGGGCGTGAGGTGGCCGTGCATATCCAGCGCCATGGTGATCGGCACGTCGGGGCCGACGGCCTGGCGCACGGCTTCCATGAGTGCGGTGTCGCCGGAGACATCGAGGCCCTCGACTTCCATGGCGCCGTGGTTGGAGGCCACCAGGCCATCGAACGGGCCGTGGCTGCGGATCAGCGCGGTGATCTCGGCCACGCAGGCGTCGAAGAAATCGCGGTGGAAGGCGGCACTGGCGCGGCAGCGCACCGTCATCAGCGGCACGATCTCCACATCGGGGGCGGCGGCGAGGGTGGCGACGATGCCGCGGGCGACCCAGAGGTTGTTGGCGATGATCTCCTGCCCGCGGGAGATGAGCACGGTGCGCGGATCCAGATGGCCGGGGGTGGCCAGCATCGCCTCCTGCGACATGCCGAAGATGCCGATGCGCAGTTTGGCCATGGGGAGACTCCTCGCCGGATTGGCAGTAACAGACCGCCATCGCCCCCGTGCCGCAAGGAGCCTGCCGCATGACCCATCTCGCCCGCCGCCCCTGGGTGCCCGAGGCCTGCGAGAGCCATGTGCAGGCACTGGCCGGGCGGGTTGCGGCCCCCTCCGGCGCGGTGGCGGCGCGGATCGAGGCGCTGATCCAGCGCAACCTGGAAATCCACGACGCCGATTGCTTCAACCTCAACCCCGCCACCAACGTGATGAACCCGGCGGCCGAGGCGGCGCTGGGGCGCGGCCTGGGCAGCCGGCCCTCGCTGGGCTACCCCGGCGACAAGTATGAGATGGGGCTGGAGGCGATCGAGGAGATCGAGGTGATCGCCGCCGAGCTGGCGGCCGAGGTGTTCGGGGCGAAGTATGCCGAGATCCGCGTGGCCTCGGGCGCGATGGCGAATCTGTACGGGTTCATGGCGCTGGCGAAGCCCGGCGATGCCATTATCGCACCGCCGCCGGCGGTGGGTGGGCATGTGACGCACCATGCGGCGGGGTGCGCCGGGCTGTATGGCCTGGTGAGCCATCCGGCGCCGGTGGATGCCGATGGCTATACGGTGGACCTGGATGGGCTGCGGGCGCTGGCGCGGCGGGTGAACCCCCGGCTGATCACCATCGGCGGCAGCCTGAACCTGTTCCCGCACAATGTGCGCGCGGTGCGGGCGATCGCGGACGAGGTGGGGGCGCATGTGCTGTTCGACGCCGCGCACCAATGCGGCATCATCGCCGGCGGCGCCTGGCCCAACCCGCTGGCGGAGGGCGCGCATCTGATGACGATGAGCACCTACAAAAGCCTGGGCGGCCCGGCCGGCGGGCTGATCGTGACCAACGATGCCGCGATCGCCGAGACGCTGGACCGCATCGCCTTCCCCGGCATGACGGCGAATTTCGACGCCGGCAAAAGTGCCGCGCTGGCGATCACGCTGCTGGATTGGCGCGAGTTCGGTGCGGACTATGCGAAGGCGATGGTGGCGCTCGCCCAGGCGCTGGCAGGTGAGCTGGCGGCGCGCGGCATTCGTGTGTTTGCGCGGGATCGCGGCATGACCACCTCCCACCAGTTCGCGGTGGAGGCGGCGCCGTTCGGTGGCGGCCAGGCGGCTTCCAAGACGCTGCGGCGGGCGGGCTTCCTGGCCTGCGGCATCGGCCTGCCGATCGCCGAGGTGGCGGGCGACCTGAACGGGTTGCGCATCGGCACGCCGGAGCTGGTGCGCCGTGGCGTGACACCGGCCGACGCGCCGGTGCTGGCGGAGCTGATCGCCGAGGGGCTGCGCAGCAACGCGCCGGAGGGGGTGGCGGCGCGGACGAAGGCATTGCGCGGAAATTTCATCAGGCTGCAATACGTGCGGGGGTAATGCTTATGTGACCGCTCGTTGCACCCTCCGGCACCATGCTGGTATGGGATGGCGGCACGCGCAGGAGGCCCGGCGATGCTGAACATTGTCATACCCATGGCAGGCCGCGGCAGCCGGTTCGCCGATGCCGGTTATGCCGACCCGAAGCCGTTGATCCCGGTGCATGGCGTGCCGATGATCCGGCTGGTGATCGGCAATATCCGGCCTTCCGTGCCGCATCGATTCATCTTCATCTGCCAGGGCGCGCATGTGGCGGCCTATGGGCTGCGGCCGAAGCTGGAGGAATGGGCGCCCGGCTGCGCCATCATCGAGCTGGACGGCATCACCGAGGGTGCCGCCTGCACGGTGCTGACCGCGCGCGACCTGATCGACAACGGCGACCCGCTGATGATCGCCAACAGCGACCAGTGGGTGGACATCGCGATCGATCCCTACGTGGACGACATGGCGCAGCGCGGGCTGGACGGGCTGATCATGACCATGCAGGCCGACGACCCCAAGTGGTCCTTCGCCAGCCTGGGGTCCAACGGCTATGTGGACCGGGTGGTGGAGAAGGAGGTGATCTCCAGCCACGCCACCGTGGGCATCTACAATTTCCGCCGCGGCCAGGATTTCGTGCGCGGGGCGGAGACGATGATCGCGCGCAACCTGCGGGTGAACAACGAGTTCTATGTGGCCCCGGTGTACAACATGCTGATCGAGGAGGGCGCGCGCTTCGGGCTGTACGACATCGGCGCCGAGGGCAGCGGCATGTACGGCCTGGGCATTCCCAGCGACCTCGATGCCTTCCTGGCGCTGGAACTCTCCCACCGCGCGGCGCAACAGGCCCTGGCATGATCGTTCTCAGCCATCGCGGCTACTGGAAGGAGGCGGCGGAGAAGAACCGCCCGGTGGCCTTCCACCGCTCCTATGACCTGGGCTTCGGCACCGAGACCGATGTGCGCGACCTGCGCGGCGAGCTGATGATCGCGCACGACATGCCCACTGGCGAGGAGATCTCGCTGGCGGCGATGCTCGATATCCTGGCCGGCCGCACCCTGCCGCTGGCGATGAACGTGAAGGCCGACGGCCTGGCCCGCGCGCTGAAGGCGGTGATGGACGCGCGCGGCGTGGCAGACTGGTTCACCTTCGACATGTCGGTGCCGGAAACCGTGGTGCAGCTGCGCCTGGGCTTGCCGGTGTTCACCCGCGCCAGCGAATACGAGATGCCGCCGCCGCTGTACGACCGCGCGATCGGCGTGTGGCTGGATGCCTTCACCGGCCAATGGTGGGAGCCGGCGGTGGCCGAGGGCTTCCTGCGCGACGGCAAGCGGGTGTGCATCGTCTCCCCGGAGCTGCATGGCCGCGATCCGTTGCCGCTGTGGTCTCGGCTCGAAGCCTCGGGCCTGGCGGCCCATCCCGCGCTGATGCTGTGCACCGATCTGCCGGAGGATGCCCGGGCCCGCTTCGGCGCATCCGCCTGAACCAAGAGGCTGCGATGATCAAGGCAATCGTCTTCGACATGGATGGCGTGCTGATCGAGGCCAAGGACTGGCACTATGAGGCGCTGAACCGTGCCCTGCGCCTGTTCGGCTTCGAGATCAGCCGCTACGACCACCTGACCACCTTCGATGGGCTGCCGACCAAGCGCAAGCTGCAGATCCTGTCTGCCGAGCACGATCTGCCGGCGCGGCTGCACGATTTCATCAACGAGATGAAGCAGCAATACACGATGGAACTGGTGAATGCGCTGTGCAAGCCGCGCTTCAACCACGAATACGCGCTCTCGCGCCTGCGCGCAGGGGGCTACCGGCTGGCCGTGGCCTCCAACTCCATCCGCAGCACGATCGAGGTGATGATGCAGCGCGCGGCGCTGGAGCAGTACCTGGATTTCACCATCTCCAACCAGGACGTGACGAAGGCCAAGCCGGACCCGGAGATGTACACCCTGGCCATCACCCGCTTCGGCCTCTCGCCGCAGGAGGTGCTGATCGTGGAGGACAACGAGAACGGCGTGCGCGCCGCCATCGCCTCTGGCGCGCATGTGCTGCAGGTGCAGGACGTGGACGAGGTGACCTACCAGAACATCGCCCGGCGCATCGCCGAGTGCGAGTTGGTGGCGGCGTGAGGGGGATGACGGACATGCGCATCCTGATCCTGGGCGCGGGCCCCGCCGGCCCGGAGCACGATCCTCCGGTATGGCTGGCCGAGCAGGGGCGCGAGCTGCTGCTGGAGCGGATGGTTCGCGTGCTGGTTCCTTTGGGTGGGCGCCTCGTGTTCGCCGTGCGCGCGCAGGATATCCGCCGCTACCGGTTGGACAGCGTGATCCAGCTGGCCGCCCCCGGTGCCGCGGTGGTGCCGGTGCACGGCAACACAGCCGGCGCCTCTGCACCGCGCTGCTGTGCATCGACCATATCGACCCGGAGGCGGAGCTGCTGATCCTGGCCGGCAACGAGCTGCTGGACATCGACTACGCCGCCGCCGTGCAGGGCTTCCGCGACCGCGGGCTGGATGCCGGCGTGGTGGTGTTCCCCTCCCTGCACCCGCGCTACTCGTTCGTGCGGCTGGACGGGCGGGGCCTGATCGAGGAGGCGGCGGAGAAGAACCCGATCAGCCGCCACGCCGCCGCCGGCTTCAGCTGGTTCCGCCGCGGCGGCGATTTCCTGGATGCCGCCCGCGCCATGATCCGCAAGGATGCGCAGCATGAAGGCGCCTTCTTCATCAGCCTCACGCTGAACGAGCTGGTGCTGGCGCAGAAGCGCATGGGCGTGCACGAGATCGAGGCGCGGCGCTACCTGCCGCTGAAGTCCCGCCGCCAGGTGGCTGCCTATGAGGCGGAGGCGGATGCGCCATGAAGCATGCCAAGCTGGCCGACATGGTGAAGGGCTGGTTCGTCGGCGATTTCGACCCGGTGGTGCTGCGCTCGACCGCGGTGGAGGTGGCGGTGAAGCACTACCGCGCCGGTGACCGCGAAGACCTGCACCACCACCGCGTCGCCACCGAGGTCACCGTGATCGTCTCCGGCAGCGTGCGCATGCTGGGGCGCACCTGGGGCGCCGGCGACATCGTGGTGATCGAACCGGGCGAGGCCACCGCCTTCGAGGCGCTGACGGATGTTGTGAACGTGGTGGTGAAGCTGCCGAGTGCGAAGGACGACAAGTTCCTGGGGCGCGCAGACGGGAGCGGCGATGGCTGACTCCGCGCCGCAGACGCGGCCATCGTTCCATCCGGCCGGGAGCGGGAACGCCGTCGCGGTCCAAGGTGCCCAGGCGAGGATGGTGTGACCGCGCGCCCCGACATCGCCCTTTGCATTTTCGGACAGTTGCGCGACGACCATTTGCACCTGCCCGGGATCGCGAAGCTCGCCAGCGACCTTGGCGCCATGGTGTTCATCAGCACGTGGCGCAACCGCGGCAGGAAAACCTCAGGTGCGGCCAACCGAGACCAGCTGATCCGGATGTTCGGCTACGTCACCGGGGTGGCGTTGCCATCGGCGATGGTGGGCGACGCCCGGTTCAGCGACGCCGTGCCGGAGTATGAGCAGCGCGCGCAGGAAAGCCTGCGCGGCGACGCCGTGACGGCGGAGTATCTGCAGGGCCATTTTCCAGGCGCGACGGTTGATATCGAGGACGAGACCTTGTCGCTGGATTTCCCGGCGCCGAGGCCTCTGGACGGCAACAGCCTTCGCATGCTTTATAAGATATGGCGCTGCAACGAGCTGAAGCGCGTCGCCGAACGGCAGCGCGGCCGGCCGTTCGATGTCGTGGTGCGCATCCGCCCCGATATCCTGCCTGCCCTCGATGCGGATGTGTTCGCGAAGGTGATGAACGATCGCGATCCGCCTGTCGCGCTGTTTCATAATGGCCAGCCGGATGCGAACTACCTCGACGACGTCATCGCTGTCTCGAACTCCGCCGTGGCCGACGGGCTCGCCATGCTGTTCTCCGTGGCGCTGCGCCATCCCCTGCGGCCATGGAACCTGATCCACGCCGAGATACCGCGCCACCTGAAGGACCTGGGCGTGGTGGCCGGCCCGGTTGGCCTGCAGCGCTGGGTTGCCGAGGACCCGACGCTCGGCCCACCGCGCAACCGGCGCCTCCTGTTCGATCTGCTTGAGCAGAACCGGATGAATCCGGCGACCTTTCCGAACCCAGGGACCTGGGCGGCGGTGCAGGCCCTGCTGCGCGCCGCAGCGATGGTGGACGACCAGCAGCCAAGCCATCTGGTGGAGGAGGCCTTCGGCGCCATCGCGCTGGAGCGCCAGGACGCCGAGTTCCTGGCGCGCTCGGCCTTCGTGCTGAGCCGCACCCACCAGGCGGCCCAGCGTTCAACGGACCGCGTGATGGCCTGCGCGGCCGAGGCGCTTTGCTCCGTGGCCGCGTACGGGCCGGCAGCCCTCACCGACCAGCGGCTGTGCAAGGAGATTGTGGCCATGGCCGACATGGCCGGCCGGCTGGGCATCGGCGAGCCGATGACATGGCGTGCGTTGCAGCGCGAGCTGTGGCAGGCGGGGCCGGCGCCCGGGCTCCGGCGGCTGCTGGGTGCCATGCAGGCCACGCTGCCCCCGGCGGTGTTGCTGGAAGCGGAACGGGCCGTGGCTACGGTCCTTCCCGCAGCATCGGCGCTGTCCGGGCCCATGGCCACGGACCTTGCCGCCGCCGCCGACCTGCTGGCCGAGGGCCGGGCTGCCGAAGCGCTGCAGACACTGCGTGCGATCGCCGCCGCCCATCCCGACCGCTGCGAGCCCGATGCCTGGGCTGGCGACATCCATCTGGCGACCGGGGACCTGGCCGCGTCGCTGGATGCCTATGCCCGGGCAGCCGGCAAGGTGGGCGCGCCGGCGGACCTGGCGGTGATGCAGAGCGTGTGCCTTGAAGCGCTGGGCGAGACGGCGGCCGCAATCGCGGCTGCCCGCCCGGCAGCCGCGATCGCCGGCAGCAACACGACCTTTCTGCGGCGCCTTGCCACCCTCCTGGCCGATGCCGGACAGCATGCGGACGCCATGCCGCTGTGGCGGGAGGTCGCGCGGCGCACCGGCGATCCCGCCATGGCCCAGGCGGAGAACGCTGCCAGGCCGATGCCCGCGCAACCTGCGCTGCCGGCAGTTGCAGTTCCCCCTACCCGCACCGCAGAAGGTGAACGGGCGACGCCAGCCCATGCAGAGAAGGACAACCGGATGACCAGCACCGATCAAGGCGCCGCCGCCGGCCAGACGGGGTCCCAGGCCACGGCGCCATCGCCAACGGCCGTTCCCGATGTCGCGACGGCGGAGGATCTGGTCAAGGCCGCAACCGCCAGGCTGCAGGCCCGGGACCTGGAGGCTGCCCACGAACTGGCCGCGCAATGCCTGGAGCGGTTCCCGGACCACCTGAGCGGCTACCTGATCGCGTGCGAAGTTGCGCGGGCGCGCCAGGACCGGTCCGAGGCCGACAGCGTGATGCAGCGCGCCATCGGGCTGTTTCCGGACCGGGAATGGACCTATGCCTACCATGCCTACAACGCGCTGCGGGAACGGGACTTCGAGGTGGCCGCGGCCCGCTACTACGACGCGGTGATGCGGTTCCCGGCATTCCCCGCCGCCGCAAGGGGGTTGGCGGACAGCCTGGCCGGACTGAAGCTGGAGACGTTGTCGGCCGCCGTGCTGGATGCGGCGATCCGCCGTTGCCCGCCGGACAAGCCGCTGCTCATGGTCCGCGCGAACGTCGCCGCAGCAGCGGGCGACTGGAACGTGGCGGCACAGGTCGCGCGCCGCGTGCTGGAGCAGTTCCCCGATGCCAGCGGCGAAGTGGCCGAACTTCTGGCCCGGCTGCCATCGGGGGTGGCGGAGCCGGCGCGACGGGACGCCTATGTGGTGCTGGTGCAGATGCCGGTGGCCACCGAGGCCTCATTCCATCGGCTGCTGGACCTCGCCCTCGACCTGGAGGACGTCTCCGGTGCGATTGCCAACTGGAACAGGCATGGCTGGCGCTGGGATCGGTCGGCCAGGCTGGATCGCCAGGCCGTGCGTCTTCTCCGGGCCGCGCTGGTGGCCGCAGTTCCGGCAGACGGCGTGGAACTCCTCCTCACCTATCTGCTGACCCAGCCGCCTGCGCCGTCCACCGCGTGGTATCCCGTGCTCCTGGAGGTGGCGACGACGATACGGCGCGCGGAGAATCATGAATTGTTCCAGCGGCTTGCCAGCTGGGTGCTGCCCGCGATCGAGCGGCTGCCTTCCCGCGGGCCCGTGGCGTATTTCGTCCTGCCCGTTCTCGATCCCAAGATCCCGTACGATGCGTTCGAAGCCCTGCTGGACCAGGCACTGCCGGTAATGGCCAAGCATAACCTGTGGGTGAAGCTCTTCGATCGTTCGGTCTGTTCCATCGAGGATTCCCAACGCTATGTCCGGCGCTATGTCGAGGCCGGGTATCCCCTGGCACCGTCGGAGCC
>JBIKOJ010000211.1:0-8931 GCA_044358135.1 Acetobacteraceae bacterium
GCGCGGCGGCTGCTGCGGGAAAGCGGCTACAACAACGAGCCGGTGATCACGCTGGATGTCGCGGGCTCCATCAGCGAGACCGCCTCGCGCGTGTTCGTGCAGAGCATGAAGGAGGCGGGCTTCAATGTGCAGCCGCAGTCGATGGACTGGGGCACCGTGCTTGCCCGGCGAGCCCGCAAGGAAGGCTGGTCGATGTTCCCGGTCTATGCCGCCGGCGGGGACATGATGAGCCCGCTCACGCACTACTACATCGCGACAATCTGCGACCCGAGCTACCACGCCTCAGTGTGCGACACCCGGGTGCCGCCGCTGCTGGCGCAATTCTCCCGGGCTCCGGATGTGGCAGCGCAAAAACGCATCGCCGACGAACTGCACCAGGTGGTCTATCAGCTGACGCCTTCGATCCTGTGGGGACAGTTCACGCGGCCGGCAGGCTATCGGAACACGCTGAAAAACCTCATCAGGTCCGCCTATCCCATGTTCTGGGAGGTCGAGAAGGCCTAGCGCGGCGCCTCCGGGGGCACCAGGCCATCGCGCGGCGTCCGGGTCAGCCCTTGACCCCGCCGATGGCCAGCCCGCGGATGAACTGGCGCTGCCCCGCCCGAACCATCAACACCACTGGCAGTGGTGATCATGGCGGCCTCCTCCAACTCGATCGGAACCTCCTCGAAGAAACCGTTTGTGCATTCAAAGAACTGCGCCTGCTGGAACGCATAACGATCATTGTCCAGCGTCGCCTCGAACTGGAACACAGGCGGGTATTCCGTCATCCGATCATGCGTTTTGAAGCTGCTCAGCACCATCCACACAAAGGGGAAGAAGAACACGCCCAGCGCCAGGCCAAGTCAGAACGCGCCGCGGCGTGCGAGGCGGGCGGCGCGGCTACCGGAAACGCCCGTCATGCCGGCCCCGGCGAAGCGTCACCAGGATGAGATTGCCGGCCGGGATCACGAAGAACAGCACCATCAGCAGCGCGCTGGCCTAGCCAAGTTGAGATGCTGGAAGGCTTGGTCAAAACCGTAGAGGTTCAGCGTCTGGGAGGCGATGCCGCCCCACCTTGGGTAGTGACGTAGATCTGGTGGAAGGTCTTGAGCGACTCCATCAGCCGCAGCATCGCCGCGGCTACGATGGTCGGCCACACCAGCGGCAGTGTGATGCGCCAGAACACCTGTCAGGGGCTGGCGCCGTCGATCTGCGCTGCCGCCTAGAGGTCAGAGGGCAGCGAGACGAGTCCGGCCAGCATGATCAGCGGCGTCCACTGCCACACGTCGAACAGGACCAGGCACGGGATCACCGTCACCCCGTCGGCAATCCAGCGCTGTGGCGGCAGGAGCCGCAGATCGGCGAACCAGACGAAGATCCCATAGGACGGATTGTACAGGTTGCGCCAGATGAGAGCGAAGGCCACCGGAGTGCCGGCGATGGGCAGGATCAGCAGGGTGCGCGCCAGGCTCTTGCCGATGAACTCGCGGTTGAGCATCTGGGCGGGGCCCACGCCCAGGATCACTTCGATCAGCACGGAGGCGCCGGTGAAATAGGCCACCAGGAACAGCCCGGCTGGCAGGATGAAGAACCAGGAGGTGTGCCAGTCGGCCCAGCGGCCGAGTCCTGGGGTGGAGGCGCGGAACGCCTTGCCCCTTGCGTGTCGTGCGCGTGACGTGCTCCCCTCCTTGTGACCGTTCAGAGATAGAATCTCGTCCCTTCATGCTGGTTGTTTGAGTTGATGGCGACGTGTCCGGGGGGGCATGCCCCCGGACACGTTGGCCGGCGACCTCCGCGGGTGTCTTCACATCGAGCTTGGAATGGGGCCTGACTGTGTTGTGGTCGCGCCGCCAGCGGGCGAGTTCAGCCCGGGCATGCGCCATTGAGGTGAACAGTGTCCCATTGAGGCACTCGTCCGGCAGCAGGCCATTGAAGCTCTCGGCGAAGGCGTTCTGCGTGGGCTTGCCCGGCGCGATCTAGTGCCACCCGACCCGATGCTCCTGCGACCAGCGCAGGATCGCCGTTGACGTCAGCTCCGTGCCGTTGTCGGTCACCACCATCAGCGGCTTGCCCCGCAGGCCGATCAGGCCAGTCAGTTCTCGCGCCACCCGTGCGCCCGACAGCGACGTGTCCGCCACCAGCGTCAGGCACTCCCGCGTGAAGTTGTCGACCACGCACAGGCTGCGGAACCGCCGCCCGCAGACCAGGCTGTCGGAGACGAAGTCGAGCGACCAGCGCTGGTTCGGCCCATCCGGCAGCGCCATCGGGGCCCGCGTGCCCGGCGCCCGCTTGCGGCCGCCACGGCGGCGAACCCGCAGCCCGTCCTCGCGATAGAGGCGCAGCAGCTTCTTGTGGTTGGGCCTCATCCCTTCCCGAGACAACAGGTAGCCCAGCCGCCGATAGCCGAACCGACGACGCTCGCCCGCCAACTCCCGCAACCGCTGTCTCAAGGCGGCATCATCCGGCCGCGTCGATCGATACCGGACCACCCGACGGCTCACCCCGACCACAGCGCACGCCCGACGCTCGCTTAGCCCGTGATGGGCACGGGCATGGACGACGGCTTCCCGCCTCGCGCCGGACGTCACCATTTATTTGAGGCCAGATCCTTCAGCACGGCATTGTCGAGCATCGCCTCGGCCAGCAGCTTCTTCAGCCGGCCGTTCTCCTCTTCGAGCGTGCGCAACCGCCGGGCCTCGGACACTTCCAGACCACCGAACTTCGACTTCCATAGGTAGAACGTCGCCGGGCTGATCCCATGCCGACGGCAGACCTCCGCCGTCGCCATGCCACCTTCCTTCTCCTTTAAAACCGCGATGATCTGCTCTTCGCTGAACCTGCTGCGCTTCATTCCGTCCGACTCCTCTGCGTCGGACTCTACCCAAAACCGGTCACATCCCAGGGGAGCACGTCAACACGACCGCCGCGGTCGCGAGCATGACCAGGCCCTGCGCGAGGACAGGCGAGATCGTGTCGGCAGTGAAGGCGGCAAATGCCGCGCCATGGCCCGCCGCCGGCGGATATGCGAAGCCGTTGCTCAACGCAACGAGCAGGTAGCGCGCAACCCATCCGCTGATGACCGCGTAGTAGGCCAGCGTCATGCAGCAGGCGATGACCGCGACCCATCCGATCGCCGTGCTCGCACGCGACCCCGAGATGCGGCGATAGGCCGACGCCGGATCGGCACCGCCGGCACGTCCCAGTGCGAACTCGGCTAGCATCACCGGAAGGCCGATCAGCACGATGGCAAACAGGTAGATCAAAATGAACGCCCCGCCGCCGTTCTCACCGGCGAGGTATGAGAAGCGCCAGATGTTGCCAAGCCCGATCGCCGAGCCGATGGTGGCCAGCAGGAAACCGCGGCTGGACGACCACGTGGGGGCCGGTGCGCTGCGATCGGCCGTCATTGGCACCGCGCGTTCATTGCGCTTTCGTTCTGCGCGGACTGGCCCTCCGCCGGTGTCGATGGGCGCCCGGGCTGCCGTGCCTCGGCCTCCGCGACCTGGCGCTTGACGGCGATGAAGCTGTCGGGGCTGACGGAGATGGAGTCGATCCCGCATTCGACCAGGAAGGCGGCGAAGTCCGGATGGTCGCTGGGGGCCTGGCCGCACAGGCCGATCTTGGCACCTGCCTTGTGCGCCGCGCGGATGACGCTCTCGATCATCCATTTCACCGCGGGATCCTGCTCGTCGAACAGCTCGGCCATCTGCTCCGAATCCCGGTCGACGCCGAGCGTCAGCTGTGTCAGGTCGTTGCTGCCGATCGAGAAGCCGTCGAAGCGCTCGGCGAAGGCCCCGGCCAGGATCACGTTGGAGGGCACTTCGCACATCACGTAGACCTCAAGCCCGTGCTCGCCACGCCGCAGCCCGTTCTCGGCCATCACGCCCAGCACGCGGTCGGCCTCGGCGATCGAGCGGCAGAACGGGATCATAACGACCACGTTGGTGAAGCCCATCGCCTCGCGCAGCCGCCGGATGGCCTGGCATTCCAGCGCGAAGCCCGCACGATAGCGCGGCGAATAGTAGCGCGCGGCGCCGCGGAACCCGATCATCGGGTTCTCCTCATGCGGCTCGAACGCCGCGCCGCCGATCAGGTTGGCGTATTCGTTGGTCTTGAAATCGCTCATGCGCACGATGACCGGGCGCGGGTATTGCGCGGCCGCGAGGCGGGCCAGGCCGCGCGACAGGCGGTCGACGAAGAACTCGGTCCGGTCGGCATAGCCGGCCGTAAGCTCGGCGATCTGGCGCTTCGCGTCGGCATCCGCCAGCGTGTCGAAATGCACCAGGGCCATCGGGTGGACCTTGATGTGGTTGCTGACCACGAACTCCATGCGCGCCAGCCCCACGCCATCGGCGGCGATGCGCCACCAGCGAAAGGCCGCGGCCGGGTTGGCGAGGTTCAGCATGATCTGCGTGCGAGTGGCCGGCACGTCGCTGAGGTCCAGCAACTCCGTCTCGATCTTCGCGATGCCCTCATAGACGAAGCCGTGGTCGCCCTCGGCGCAGGACACGGTGACATCCTGCTGGTCGTGCAGCAGCAGCGTGGCATTGCCGGTGCCGACAATGGCCGGCAGGCCCAGCTCGCGGCTGACGATGGCGGCGTGCGAGGTGCGCCCGCCGCGGTCGGTCACGATCGCCGCCGCCCGCTTCATGATCGGCACCCAGTCCGGGTCGGTGTTCTCGGTCACCAGGATCGCGCCGTCCACGAAGCGCTCGATGTCGCGCGCGCTTTCAATCAGGCAGACGCGGCCGGCCACCACCGCCTCCCCGATGCCCAGGCCGGTGGCGAGTTCGCGCCCCTTCGACGTGATGCGATAGGTGCGGAACGCGCCGGAGTCGCGCTGCGACTGCACCGTCTCCGGGCGCGCCTGCACGATGAACAGCGCGCCGCTGAGCCCGTCCTTGGCCCATTCGATGTCCATCGGGCAACCGTAATGCGCCTCGATCACGCAGGCCCAGCGGCCGAGCGTCAGGATCTCCGCGTCCGACAACACCAGCGCCGCACGCTCGGCCCGCGAGGTGGGCACGGTGCGCGTGGGCCGGTCGCCGCCGGTGGCGTAGATCATCTTCAGCGCCTTCCCGCCGCATCGCTTCTCGATGATCGGCGCAACGCCAGGGTCGGCCAGCAGCGGCTTGAACACCACGTATTCGTCGGGATCGACCATGCCCTGAACGACGGTCTCGCCGAGGCCCCAGGCGGCGTCGATGACGGCGACGCGGTCAAAGCCGGTTTCCGGATCGATCGAGAACATCACGCCGGCGGCGCCGATGTCGGAGCGCACCATGGCCTGGACACCGATCGACAGCGCCACCTTCATGTGCTCGAAGCCCTTGGCCTCGCGGTAGCTGATCGCCCGGTCGGTGAACAGCGAGGCGCAGCAGCGCCGGCAGGCATCCAGCAGCGCCGCCGGGCCGCGGATGTTGAGGAAGGTTTCCTGCTGGCCGACGAAGCTGGCATCCGGCAGGTCCTCGGCCGTGGCGCTGGAGCGGACCGCCACGTCGGCATCGTCGCGCCCGATCCGCCGGCAGAGTTCCGCATAGGCCGCGCGGATCGCGTCCGCCGTGTCATCGGGCCAGGTGCCGCGCAGGAAGGCCTGTCGGATCGTCTGCCCGGCTTCGGCCAGCGGGATATGGCCGGCCTTCAGCGCGGCCAGCGTCGCGGCAATGGTGGCGCGCAATCCGTTCGCGTCGACGAAGCGCCAGTAGGCATCGGCGGTCGTGGCGAACCCTGGCGGGACCACCACGCCGCGCGGTGCCAGGTGGCGCACCATCTCGCCCAGCGAGGCGTTCTTCCCGCCGACCGCGGCGACATCCGCCCGCCCGAGAGTCTCAAACCAAAGCACCCAAGGTGTCGGTGTGGCCATGTCGTGCTCGCCTTTGCGGCAGGTGGTTGCGGGGGGCGGCCGGGAGCAGCCGCCATGGCTACGACGCCGGGCGCGGCTGCAGTCCCAGCCGGATCTGTTTCTCGATCTCGATGATCGCGAAGAAGGCGGCGCCGATCGCCAGGATCAGCATCCCGTCGGTCAGCGGCACGGGCGCCGTGCCAAGCACGCGCTGCAGCGGCGGCAGATAGGTCACGGCGAACTGCGCGGCGGTGATGACGACAACCACGGTCCAGACCACCCGTGTGCCGCGCGCCGCCGCCCAGGTCAGCGAGGTGCCGTGCAGGTTGCGGATGAAGAACAGGTGGAAGATCTCCAGCACGACCAGCATGTTCATCGCCATGGTCTGCGCCAGCGCCAGCGGATAGCCGCGGTCGGTGGCGTAGGTGAACACACCGAAGACCGCCACCAGGAACAACAGCGCCACCAGCACGACATGCCAGACCAGTTCGCCCGACAGGATCGGCGCGTTGCGCGGCCGCGGCGGGCGCGCCATGGTCCCGGCCTCGGTCGGCTCGAAGGCCAGCGCGATGCCCAGCGTGATGGCGGTGATCAGGTTGACCCACAGGATCATCACCGGCGTCAGCGGCAGCGCCAGGCCGAGCAGCAGCGCCAGCACCACCACGATCGACTCGCCCGCATTGGTCGGCAGGGTCCAGCTGATCACCTTCTTGAGGTTGTCATAGACCGTGCGCCCCTCGCGCACCGCCGCGGCGATAGAGGCGAAATTGTCGTCGGCCAGCACCAGGTCGGCGGCCTCCTTCGCGGCCTCGGAGCCTTTCAGCCCCATGGCGATGCCCGCATCGGCGCGCTTCAGCGCCGGGGCGTCGTTCACCCCGTCTCCGGTCATCGCCACCGTCAGCCCGTTGGCCTGCAGGGCGGTGACCAGCCGCAGCTTGTGTTCCGGGCTGGTGCGGGCGAACACGTCGACACTGGCCGCCTCCAGCGCCAGCTGCGCATCGTCGAGCCGGTCGAGATCGGCACCGGTCAGCACGCGGCTGGAATTCTGAAGTCCGATCTGCGCCGCGATGGCGGCGGCGGTGCCGGCGTGGTCGCCGGTGATCATCTTCACCCGGATGCCGGCCGCGCGGCATTCGGCCACGGCGGCGATCGCCTCGGGGCGCGGCGGGTCGATCAGGCCGACCAGGCCGAGGAAGCCGAGCCCGCCGTCCAGCGCCTGCGCGTCGATCCGCGCCCCCGCCTCGGCGCGTTCCGCCAAAGCCAGCACCCGCAGGCCGCGCCGCGCCAATGCCTCGGCCCGCGCCTGCCAGTGATGCAGGTCGATGTTCCGGCACATGCGCAGCACCCGTTCCGGCGCCCCCTTCACATGGACCATCCGGCCTTCGGGCCCGTCGGTCAGCACGGCCATGAAGCGGTGGCGGCTGTCGAAGGGAATGGCGTCCAGCCGCCGGGCCGCGATGCCGCCCCCGACCTTGCCGGCGAAAGCCAGCAGCGCCCCTTCCATCGGGTCGCCTTCGACCGTCCACGTGCCGCCCCGGTCGCGCAGCGCCGCGTCGTTGCACAGCGCGGCCGCCCAGGCGAGGCGGCGCAGGTCGCCGGCCGGGGTGATGGCGCCCGCCGGGGCATAGCCGTCGCCGGCAATCGCGAAGGCACCATCCGGCGTCTCGGCCGCCGCCACCACCATCTCGTTGCGCGTCAGCGTGCCGGTCTTGTCGGTGCAGATCACCGAGACCGAGCCGATCGCCTCGATCGCCGGCAGCCGCCGCACGATGGCATGGCGCCGCGCCATCGCCTGCACGCCAATGGCCAGCGTGATCGTCATCACCGCCGGCAAGCCCTCGGGGATCGCGGCGACCGCCACGCCGACGACGGCCATGAACATCTCGGCAAAGTCGTGATGGCCGACGAAATAGCCGTAGATGAGCAGCAAGCCGGCGACGAGCAGGATCAGGAACGAGAGCCAGCGGGCGAAATGATCCATCTTCGCAACCAGCGGCGTCGTCAGCTGCTCGACGCCGGCCAGCAATCCGCCGATGCGGCCGATCTCGGTACCGGCCCCGGTCGCCACCACCAGCCCGCGCGCCGTGCCCTGCGTGACCAGCGTCCCCGACCACAACATCGACCGGCGGTCGCCCAGCGGCGCGGCGGCGTCGACCGGCGCGATGCCCTTTTCCACCGGCACGGATTCGCCGGTCAGGATCGCCTCCTGCGCCGCCAGTCCGCGCGCCTCGATCAACCGCAGGTCGGCGGGCACCTTGTCGCCCGCCTCCATCAGCACGATGTCGCCTGGCACCAGCTCCGCGCCATCCACGGTCATCCGCCCGCCGTCGCGCAGCACCGCGGCGCGGGGCGCCAGCATGCCCCGGATCGCGGCCATCGCCGCCTCGGCCTTGCCCTCCTGGATGAACCCGATCGTCGCATTGGCCAGCACCACGGCCAGGATCACGCCGGTATCGACCCAATGCTGCAACAGCGCCGTCACCGCGGCCGCGCCGAGCAGCACGTAGATCAGCACGTTGTGGAACTGCAGCAGGAAGCGCAGCGCCGGCCCGCGCGCCCGTGCCTCGGGCAGGCGGTTCGGCCCATGCCGGGCCAGGCGCCGCGCCGCCTCGGCGCCATCCAAACCGTCCGGACGCGCGTCGAGCGCCGCCAGGCAGGCCTCAACCGGCTGGCTGTGCGCGCCGCCCGGCAAGCTCTGCGGCGCCCGGGCGTCGGTCATCGCGCGGTATAGCCCCCGTCGACCACCAGCTCCGCCCCGGTGACGAACTTCGCCTCGTCGGAGGCCAGGTAGACCGCCGCCCAGGCGATGTCGTCAGGCTCGCCCATATGCCCCACCGGGTGCGCCGATCCGGCGGCGGCCTTGGCGGCCTCCAGGTCGTCCGACACGGCGCGCAGGTGGTTCTCCACCATCGGCGTCCAGATGTATCCGGGATGGATCGAGTTCACCCGAATCCGCTCGGGCGCATAGATGATGGCGTCGTTCTTGGTCATCAGCCGCACCGCCCCCTTCGATGCGTGATAGGGCGCAATCCCGCCGATGCCGATCAGCCCGGCGATCGAGGACAGGTTGATGATCGAACCGCCCTTGGCCGCGCGCAGATGCGGGA
>JBIKOJ010000041.1:0-29291 GCA_044358135.1 Acetobacteraceae bacterium
CCCACCCACGCCGCCCGCGTGCCCCCCTGGTCCAGCCCACCCCGCCAGCTCGCCTTGGCAATCGCGCCCGTCCTGCTAGAACCAACGGCGAAATAGTCCGCAGGGAGGGGACCGCTTCCATGGCCACCGCTGTATCGCCGCTGGCGTTGCCGTTGCCCGAATTGCCGCCGCTGGCCGGGGTTCGCCTGGGTGCCGCCGTTGCGGGCATCCGCTACACCACCGGCCGCACCGACCTGGTGATGGCCGAGCTGGCCGCCGGCACCACGGTGGCCGGCGTGTTCACCTCCAACAAATGCCCCGGCGCCCCGATCGACTGGTGCCGGGAGGCACTGAAGGGCGGCAAGGCCCGCGCCGTGGTGATCAACGCCGGCAACGCCAACGTCTTCACCGGCAAGGCCGGCGTGGAAACCACCAAGGCCAGCGCCGCCGCCGCCGCCAAGCTGGTCGGCTGCCCGGCCAAGCAGGTCTTCCTCGCCTCCACCGGCGTGATCGGGGAGGTGCTGCCCCACGCCAAGCTCACCGACGCCCTGCCCAAGCTGCACGAAAGCCTGTCCGACGATGGCTGGGAAGCCGCCGCCCGCGGCATCATGACCACCGACACCTTCCCGAAGGGCTCCACCCGCACCGCCACCATCGGCGGCGTGGAGGTGCGCATCAGCGGCATCGCCAAGGGCAGCGGCATGATCGCACCCGACATGGCGACGATGCTGTGCTTCATCTTCACCGACGCCAAGATCCCTACCGAGATCCTGCAGGGCATGCTGGGCAAGGGCGTGGGCGGCACCTTCAACTGCACCACGGTGGATAGCGACACCTCCACGTCGGACACCGTGATGCTCTTCGCCACCGGCGCCACCAAGCATCCGAAGGTGGACGACGCCAAGATGCTGAAGGACTTCCAGCGCGCGCTCAACGAGGTGCTGCTGGAACTCGCCCTGATGGTCACGCGCGACGGCGAGGGCGCCCAGAAGCTGATCCAGATCGACGTCACCGGCGCGGTCAACGCCAAGTCCGCCAAGCGCATCGGCATGACCATCGCCAACTCGCCCCTGGTGAAAACCGCCATCGCTGGAGAGGACGCCAACTGGGGCCGCATCGTCATGGCCGTCGGCAAGGCCGGCGAACCCGCCGACCGCGACAAGCTCAGCATCGGCGTCGGCGGCACCTGGATGGCCCGCGACGGCGCGGTGATCCCGGGCTACGACGAAACCCCCGTGGTCGCCCACATGAAGGGCCGCGAAGTCACCATCTCCGTGGATATCGGCCTGGGCAAGGGAAAGGCCACCGTGTGGACCTGCGACCTCACCCACGGCTACATCGACATCAATGGCAGCTATCGTTCCTGACCTCACCATCCGGCCCGCCACCCCGGCGGACCGGGCGGCGCTCAACGAGCAGGAGCTTGGCCTCAACCTGTTCGAGAACGCCCTGGTCGGGGACCGCAACACCACCCCCCAGGGGGGCGTGGCCGCCATGGACAGGCTGCACCAGCGCGCCGCCGACAGCGGCGGCCTGGTGCTGGTGGCGGTGATCGATGGTGCCGTGATCGGCCACCTCGTGCTCGCCTATGAGCGTTTCGGCCCCTATGTGCGCGAGGAGCTGCGCGACTACGCCCTGGTGGCCGACCTGTTCGTGCGCGAACCCCATCGCGGAAAGGGCGTCGGCCGCGCCCTGATCGCCGAGGCCGAACGCCGCGCCATCGAACGCGGCATGCCGCGCATCATGCTCGGCGTCGTCCACGGCAACCATGCCGCCGAGCGCAGCTACCGCCGCCAGGGCTTCCAGGACTACGCGCTGGAACTGATCAAGCCCCTGCCGGCCCGGGGCGGCTGAGGCGATGCCCGCCCTCGTCATCCGCCCCGCGACCGAGGCCGACCGGCCGGCGCTGGACGCGCAGGCGCAGGGGCTGAACCTGTTCGAGGAACCGTTCTCCCACGACCGCCGGCTGGACCTGCAGGGCGGGGTGGAAAGCGTCGCCGCATTGCTGGATCGCACCGCCCATGGCGGCGCGCTGCTGGTGGCGGAGCTGGACGGCGCCGTGGTCGGCCACATGGCGCTCTGGTTCGACCGCATGCCCCCCTTCGTGCGCGAGGAGCTGCGCGACTACGCCTATCTCGGCGACCTCTTCGTGCGCGCGCCGCATCGCAGCCAGGGCATCGGCCGCGCCCTGATCGCCGAGGCCGAACGCCTCGCCCACGCCCGCGGCGTGAAGCGCATCCTGCTGGGCGTACTGCCCGGCAATCCCGCCGAAGCGGTGTACCGCAAGCTGGGCTACCGCACCTACGCGATCGAGCTGGCCAAGGACCTGTCGTAGCGGCCGGGCGAACGGACCCCTTGCGGCGCGTGCCGCATTTGGGCACTTGCTGGCCTCATGCCACACCGGCGCACCCATGGCTGATCTCATCGCACCCTCCTTCGCCCCGCTGAAGACCGAGCGCCTCACACTGCGCCCCTTCGCAGCGGCGGACGCGGCTGAGCTGCACCGGCTGATCAACGACTGGGAGGTGTGCCGCACCCTGGCCGCCGTGCCGTTCCCCTATTCGCGCGACCTGGCCGATGAGTGGATCACCTCCTCCCACGCCTCGCTGGCCGATGGGCGCGCCTGGCACCTGGTGATCACCGGGCAGGAAGGCGAGAAGGAGGTGGTGGTGGGCGGCGTCGGCCTGCGGCTGTCCAAGGATGCCCGCTCCGCGCGGCTGGGCTACTGGGTCGGCCGGCGCTTCTGGGGCCATGGCGTGGCCAGCGAGGCCGCCGGCAAGCTGGCGCGCTGGGCCATGGCCAACCTGGACCTGGACCGGCTGGAGGCCACCGTGGCCACCGACAACCCCGGCTCCATCGCCGTGCTGCGCCGCATCGGCTTCCGCCACGTGGGCGAGGGGATGGAAAGCTTCCTCGCCCGCGGCGGCGAGCAGAAGGTGCTGCGCTTCGAAGCCACGCGCGACGATCTGTTCGGCCATTCCACGCCGGAACTGCAGGAAGGCGCCGAGAAACCCATCCTGGTGGTGGCCGCCTGCGCGCTGGTCGATCTCGATGGCCGCGTGCTGCTGGCCCGCCGGCCGGAAGGCAAGAAGATGGCCGGGCTGTGGGAATTCCCCGGCGGCAAGCTCAACCCGGGCGAAACGCCGGAAGTCGCCCTGATCCGCGAGCTGAAGGAAGAGCTGGACATCGACGTAACAGCGGCCTGCCTGGCGCCGCTGTTCTTCGCCAGCCACGGCTACGAACGCTTCCACCTGCTGATGCCGCTCTATGTCTGCCGGCGCTGGAAGGGCACGCCGCGCGGCAAGGAGGGCCAGGCACTGGCCTGGGTGCACAAGGACAAGCTGGCGGACTACCCGATGCCGGAAGCCGACCGGCCCCTGGTGCCCCTCCTGCGAGACTTCCTGTAATCTGTCCCCCAAAGGGGACCATACATGACGACGAAGAACCCAACCGCCTGCCTGCTGGTGATCGGCAACGAGGTGCTCTCCGGCCGCACGCAGGATGCCAATATCCGCTTCCTGGCCCTCGGCCTGGGCGAGATCGGCATCCCGCTGCGCGAGGTGCGCGTGATCCCGGACGTGGCAGAGACGATCATCGCCACGGTGAACGAGTGCCGCGCCAAGTTCGACCACGTCTTCACCACCGGCGGCATCGGGCCGACGCATGACGACATCACCAGCGAATGCATCGCCGCCGCCTTCGGCGTGCCGTGGGAGGCGCATCCCGTCGCCTGGGCGCGGATGGAGAAAAGCTACAAGCCCGGCGAGTTCAACGCCGCCCGCCAGCGCATGGCCACCATGCCGCGCGGCGCCACGCTGATCGACAACGAGATCTCGGTAGCCCCCGGCTTCACCATCGGCAACGTGCACGTGATGGCCGGCGTGCCGCGCATCATGCAGTCCATGTTCCGCCACCTGGCCCCCACGCTGGAAGGCGGGGTGCCGGTCACCTCGCGCGCCGTGCATGCGCTGCGAATCGCGGAAGGCCTGATCGCGGAAGGGCTCACCGCGATCCAGAACCGCTACCCGGAGCTGGACCTGGGCAGCTACCCCTACTACCGCCCCAGCGGCAACGGGGTGGCGATCGTGGCCAAGGGAACGGATGCCGCGATGGCCGAAGCGGCGATCGCGGAAGTGACGGCGCTGATGTCCGAGTGTGGCGGCACCCCCGTTCAGGGTGAGCCGCCGGAAGCATAAGAAAGCGGTTCTTTTTTGAAAAAAGAACCAAAAAACCTTTATAACCTGCACGCGCGCCAGGTGACCGGCACGCGTGCAAGCAAATGAAGTCTTTTTTGCTTCTTTTTTCTTCAGAAAAAAGAAGACCCTTTCTTATTTCAGCTGATTCGCCATCCGCAGATACGGCTTCAGCTTGCGCAACCCCGCCGGGGGGTTCCCCGGCGGTGCCGGTGGTGGAGCTCAGGCCACCAGGGCGGCGCGTTCCATGCTGGCGCGGGCCCAGGCGGCGGCGGCGTCCTCGTCGAACAGCTCGGTCAGCTTCTTCATCATGGTGCCGCCGAGTTCCTCGGCATCCACGATCGTCACGGCACGGCGGTAGTAGCGCGTCACGTCGTGGCCGATGCCGATGGCGATCAGCTCCACCGCCTCACGGTTCTCGATCTCGCGGATCACCTCGCGCAGGTGCTTCTCCAGGTAGTTGCCGGGGTTCACCGACAGCGTGCTGTCATCCACCGGCGCGCCGTCGCTGATTACCATCAGGATGCGGCGGTGCTCCGGGCGGCCCATCAGGCGCTTGTAGGCCCACTGCAGCGCCTCGCCGTCGATGTTCTCCTTCAGCAGCCCTTCACGCAGCATCAGCCCGAGGTTCTTGCGGGCGCGGCGCCAGGGGGCGTCGGCGGCCTTGTAGATGATGTGGCGCAAATCGTTCAGGCGGCCGGGGTTGCGCGGCTTGCCATCGGCCACCCAACGCTCGCGCGCCTGGCCGCCCTTCCAGGCCCGGGTGGTGAAGCCCAGCACTTCCACCTTCACGCCGCAGCGCTCCAGCGTGCGCGACAGGATGTCACCGCACATCGCCGCCACGGTGATCGGCCGGCCCCGCATGGAGCCGGAATTGTCGATCAGCAGGGAGACGACGGTGTCGCGGAAATCCGTGTCCCGCTCCTGCTTGAACGACAGCGCCAGCAGCGGGTTGGTCACCACGCGGGCAAGGCGGCCGGCATCGAGGATGCCTTCGTCCAGGTCGAAATCCCAGCTGCGGGTCTGCTGCGCCATCAGCTTGCGCTGCAGGCGGTTGGCAAGCTTGGACACCACGCCCTGCAGATGCTGCAGCTGCTGGTCCAGCTGCTGGCGCAGGCGGGCGAGTTCCTCGGAATCACACAGGTCCTCGGCGTCCACTTCCTCGTCGAAGGCGCGGACATAGGGCTTGTAGACGTTCTCGTTGTCGGCCAGCGGCTTGTCGCGGCGCGGCTGCGGGCCACCGGGCTTGTCGTCGCCTTCGGCGGCGGCGGCTTCCTCCTCGGAATCCTCGGCCCCCTCGTCCTCGGCGGCTTCGCCCTCCATTTCCTCGGGCTGCGCGCCGAGCATGGATTCGCTCTCGCTGTCGGACTGGCCTTCGCTGTCCTGCGAGTTGTCCTGCTGGCCAGACTGCTCGCCGCCGTCCTCGCCGTCGTTCTCGTCGTTCTCGTCGCTGTCCACCTCGGCTTCGGCCAGGTCCATCGCGGCGAGCAGCTTGCGCGCGGCACGGGTGAAGGTGGCCTGGTCGTCCATGGTGCGGGCGAGCTCATCGAGCGCCTCGTCCGCACCCTCACCCAGCGTGCCGCGCCAGAGGTCGAGCACCTTCTGCGCCGCCGGCGGGCTCGGCTCGCCAGACATGCGCTCGCGCGCCAGCAGCGCCAGGGCCTGGTGAACCGGCAACTGGTCCTTGCGGGTCATCCGGTCGAAGCCCTCGGCCTCGCATTCCTCCTGCAGGCGGGCCCGCAGGTTGTTGGCCACGCCAGACATGAACTTGGCGCCGACCACTTCCACGCGCGCCTGCTCGATGGCGTCGTAGGCGTCCTTCGCCTCGCGGCGCGCGGGCATGCGGGCGTTGTGCACGGCGTCGTCGTGGTGGCGCAGGCGCAGGGCCAGGCTGTCGGCCGCGCCGCGCAGCTTGGCCATCTCGTTGGCCGGCAGCGCCCGGGTGGGCAGCGGCAGGCGGGCACGCTTGCCGGCGAGGCCCGAGGGCCCGGGCTGGAAGGCGACCTGCACCTCATTGTTCTGCGCGATCGCGCGCAGCACGCCCGCGGTGGCCCGCTTGAACTCTTCGGTTCGGGTGTTGTCCTTGGAACCGGATCCGCTGCCGCTCATCACCGCCTCGCTTTGGAAAGTCGTCCCGGCGGATCGCTCCGCCGGGGTGGGGTAGGGGACGGAACCTGGATCAGCGCTTCATGAAGGCGCCAGTGGCGACTTCCGCGTTGAAGCAGCGCTGGAAATACTCGGCCACCGTCTGCCGCTCCGCCTCGTCGCACTTGTTCAGGAACGACAGGCGGAAGGCAAAGCCGACATCGTTGAAGATCCGGGTGTTCTCGGCCCAGGTGATCACGGTGCGGGGGCTCATCACGGTGGAGATGTCACCGTTGATGAAGCCGGCGCGCGTGAGGTCGGCCAGCGCCACCATGCTCTCGATCTGCTTCTTGCCCTTCGTGTCCGACGCGTCCATGCCCATCTTGGCCATGACGATCTCGGTCTCCTGGCCGTGCGGCAGGTAGTTCAGGGTGGAGACGATGTTCCAGCGGTCCATCTGGCCCTGATTGATCTGCTGGGTGCCGTGATAGAGGCCGGTGGTGTCGCCCAGGCCCACGGTGTTCGCGGTGGCGAACAGGCGGAAGCTGCGGTGCGGGCGGATCACCTTGTTCTGGTCGAGCAGGGTCAGCTTGCCCTCAACCTCCAGCACGCGCTGGATCACGAACATCACGTCCGGGCGGCCGGCGTCGTACTCGTCGAACACCAGGGCGCAGGCATGCTGCAGGGCCCAGGGAAGGATGCCCTCGCGGAACTCGGTCACCTGCTTGCCGTCCTTGAGGACGATGGCGTCCTTGCCGATCAGGTCGATGCGGCTGATGTGGCTGTCGAGGTTGACGCGGATGCAGGGCCAGTTGAGGCGGGCGGCGACCTGCTCGATATGCGTCGACTTGCCGGTGCCGTGGTAGCCCTGGATCATCACGCGGCGGTTGAAGGCGAAACCGGCCACGATGGCCAAGGTGGTTTCCTTGTCGAACCGGTAGGTCGGGTCGAGCTCGGGCACATGCTCGGTGCGGGTGGTGAAGGCCGGCACCTGGAGATCGCTGTCGATCCCGAACACCTCGCGGGCGTTCACGGTGGTGTCCGGCATGTCGATGGCGGACGTCGGCGCGGGGCGGTCGGAGGCGGCAACCTGGTTCATAGGCCAGCAATCCTGATGTTTCCGGGGACGATACTCCCGGGTTACGGCGATGTGTAGCCATGGCCGGCGCGGCCGGGCGGGTGCCCATGCGCCGTATCGGGGCAGACTAGCAGCGTTCAGCCCGCCGCCGCCATCCGTGGCTCGGAAGCAAGTTTTCCGCGCAGCGTGGCATAGGCGAGGTTGATGGTCTTCAGCCGTTCCTCGGCCCCACGGTCGCCGTTGTTGGCGTCCGGATGGTGGCGCTTGGCCAGCTCGTGGTAGCGGGTCTTGAGTTGTTCCATGGTCACGGGCCAGCCCAGGCCGAGCGTGGCCAGCGGCTCGCGCAATTCCTGCGGCGCCTTGTCGAAATTGGCGCGCTGCGGCTTGGCGTGCAGCGCATCCAGGATGGACATCGGGTCGCGCAGCGCCTCTTCCGGCAGGCCGCCGGCACCCAGGCGGCCGAGCGGCCAGCTCGGCCGCTGCCAGGAGGTGTCGGCGCGCAGCTGTGCCTCGATCTGCGCCGGGGACATGCCTTTGTAGAAATCCCAGGAGGCGTTGTAGGCGCGCACGTGCTCCAGGCAGAACCACCAGTATTCGTTCAGGGTCTGGCGCGAACGCGGCGCGCGATAACCGCCGGCTGCGGTGCAGTCCGGCATGTCGCACGCGCGGCCCGGCGCACCCGGATCGGGCGCATAGGCCCGGGATCTCTGGGAACGACGGGTCATCCGTTGGTTTGTGGGCAAAGATGATGCCTTTGGGAAGGGGCATTCGCTCAACGGCCTGCATGCCGGCCCCCAGCGCGCGCCGGCTTGCCCTGGTGGAACCTCGCGCCCATCTGTTTTCCATCATGACGACACGCGCCGCCCGCATCGAAACCCTGATCCGCCAGCACTTCGATTCCGTGCTGCTGCGGGTGGCCGATGACAGCGCCCTGCATGCGGGCCATGCCGGCGCCCGGCCCGGAGGCGAGACGCATTATTCCGTGCTCGTCGTCTCCCCAGCCTTTGAGGGCCAGACCCGCATCGCGCGGTCGCGCGCCGTGCATGCGCTGCTGGAGGATGAGTTCGGCACCGGGCTGCATGCCCTGGCGCTGACCCTGCGCACCCCCGAGGAACAGGCCCGCGCCAGCGGCGCATAGCGCCGCCACGGTCGCGTCGCGCCAATTCGCGCGGCAAGTCTCCACAAGTAGACGTTCAGGGCTGCGGCGCAGTTTTTCTAGGCGCAGTGAGTCTCCATCTGTTCACAAGCGCGTGGATGGCAGGATTTTGGGTGGAATTGGCCCGTCAACGGATCGCTAATATCCATGCCAGTCGTGTTCACGACTTCGGGATGTGCCGGAACCAATCGTACACGGCCTGCATCTAGTGGCAGGCAGCCAGAATGGGAGGGCAACATGAGTACCAGCCGGCTTGTCAATCGGAACGTCACGTCAACCAACGGCCGCACCAGCATGCGCCTGGAGCCCGAGCTCTGGGCCGCGCTGGAAGAGATCTGCCACCGCGAATCCATGACCCTGGCCGATCTCGTGAAGTCCATCGAACGCCGCGGCCATCCGGGCGGGCGCACCAGCGCGGTGCGCGTGTTCGTGCTGACCTACTTCCGCAACGCGGCCAGCGAGGACGGCCATCGCAACGCCGGCCACGGGCTGCTGGAACAGCTCGCCGACGCGCCGGAATCGGCATGGCGCGCCGCGCAGCGCACGGCGGACCAGCAGGCGCCGCTCAGCTGAACCGCACTCAGTCGGCGGAGGCATCTTCCTTGGCGAGGGCGCCTTCCGCCGGCTGGTCGCCGGTATAAAGCTGCGGCCACCGCTTGCGCACCACGGCGCCGGCGCTGGAATAGGCGAAGCAGGTGTTCAGCAGGCGGATCGAGCCGTCATCCTCCCCGGGATCCGCCCGCACCACCTTGGTGGGGTCCGCGCGCTGTTCCTCCGCCAGGCGGCGGGCGCGCTGGCGTTCGCGCACCGGCCACATGGTCTGGTGCGCGACAGTGGCGATCTGCTGCAGCATCTCGCGGATATGGGTGCAGCCCAGCGGGCCGCGCAGCCGCTCATTGGCGGCCTTCAGGAACCCGGCCTTGAGCGCCAAGCCGGCCAGCACGCCCATGTTCGTGGCGCCGCCACCGCATTCCGGATACGGGCTGTGCAGCGTCACGGCCTCGCACGCCACGATCACCAGGTGCTCGTCCACCGTCATGCGCACCAGCATCTCGTGCAGCGGCTGGCCGGCGGGGATCTCGCCGGCCTCGTCGTTGGCGAAGGTGTACGGCTTGGTGTCCACCAGCCGCGCATCCACGTCCAGCAGCCCATCCTCGCGCAGGAAGCCCTGCACCTCGATGCGCCGCGTGTGCATCGGCTCGCGCTTCACCGGCTCGCTCAGTGCCATTTGACCACCCAGTTCTGGCTTTGCTGCAATGCGGCATAACCAGAGCCGAGGGTTGCTGCAAGCCTCGGCGCCGCACGGCGGCACTGCGCGGCTTGGCCGTGAGCACTGAAGCAAAGCAAGGCTGGGCTCTGCCCAGACCCGCCAGGGGCCAAGCCCCTGGACCTTATTAACGGGATCAAAGGGCCGCCGGCCCTTTGCGGGTCCAGGGCAGAGCCCTGGCCTTTCCTTGGTTATGAAGCCAGGCGGGTCTCAAACACCCCCGTTCACGTCGATCGTGGCGCACGTCACGAAGCTCGCATCGTCGCTGGCCAGGAAGGCAACGACGGAGGCGATCTCCTCCGGCTGGCCAATCCGCCCCAGCGCGCCGCCGAGCGCCCGCCGCCGCGCACCAGCCGGCACCTGGTCGCCCATCGCGGTGTCGATCAGCCCGGGCGCGATCGCGTTCACCCGGATGCCGTGCTTGCCCAGCTGCCGCCCGATGCTCTTGGTCATGTTGATCACCGCGGCCTTGGAGGCACCGTATTCCACCGAGGTGCTGCCCGCCTGCCCGGCCAGGGAGGCGGTGGTGATGATGCTGCCGCCCTGCCCTTCCGCGATCAGCCGCTTCGCCACCCACTGCGCCGCGAAATAGGGAACCTTCAGGTTCACCGACAGCACATCGTCGAACTGCGCCGGCGGCACATCCAGGAAGCTGTCGGAAGCGCGGTAGATGCCGGCATTGTTGAACAGCACCTGGATCAGCCCCTGCTCCGCCTCGATGCGCGCCAGCGTCTCCGCCATCCGGGCCAGGTCCGTCATGTCGCAGGCGTAGTACGGCCAGTTGCCGACGCTCTCCGCGCCGATATCGATGCCCACCGCCCGATAGCCATCCTGCGCCAGCCGCCGGCAGGTGGCCGCCCCGATGCGGCCGTTGGAGCCGGTGATGACCGCAACCTTCGCCATGGCGTGTTCCCCTTTGTTCGTTGTGGGAACCTCAGCCGATCCGCAGCAGCACCACAAGGGCCGAGACGGTGAACACCGAGGCGATGGTGGAAACCAGGATGGTCGCCGAGGCCCCGGCCACGAACCGTCCATACTCGCGCGCCAGCACGAAGCAGTTGGCCGCACTGGGCAGGGCGGCCAGCAGCAGGGCGGATTTCATCCACATGTCGTCCATCGCCGGCACCACCGCCAGCAGTCCGAGCGCCAGCAGCGGCTGCAGCAGCACCTTGCCGAAGCTGGCGAAGCCCACCTCCCGCCATTCCTCGCCCACCCCCTGCTCGCTGAGGAAATGCCCGATCGCGAACAGCGCGCAGGGCCCGGCGGCACTGGCCAGCAGGTCCAAAAAGCGCCCCACCGGGGCCGGAATGGGCAGCCCAAGGCCGGAGACCAGCATGCCCAGCACCACCGCCTGCATGATCGGGCTGCGCAGCACCGCCCCGGCCACCCGCGCCACCGCGGCGGCGCGCGAAGGCGGCGGGTTGTCGCCGCCGAACTCCGCCACCACCAGCGCCAGCGTCAGCAGCCCCGCCGCGCCCAGCACCACGGCCAGCGTGGCCGGCAGCGCCCCCTGCGGGCCGAACGCGGCGACGCAGAGCGGGATGCCCATGTAGCCGACATTGCCGAAGGAGGCCGCCAGGCCATGCAGGCTCATATGCGCCAGCCCCGCCCGCGCCACCACCCGCGCCGCCACCATGCCGATCAGGTAGGTGGCGAACATGCTGCCGCCGAACACGGCCACGAACGGCCAGTTCAGGATCTCCTCCAGATGCACCTTCGCCAGCGCGCCGAACAGCATTGCCGGCAGCGCGAACCAGGTGACGAACCCGTTCAGCGCCGTGGTCCCATGCGCCCCCAGCAGCCGCAGCCGCCCACCCAGCCAGCCGATCCCCACCAGCGCGAAGACCGGGAACGCGACGGTCAGGATGGCGTCCAAGGCGCGCTCAGGCTTTCTTGGCCGCGGGCATCACCAATTGAGTCTGCGTCACCACCGCCACCAGCCGCCCATCGGCGCGGGTGATGCGGGTTTGCCAGATCATCGTGGTGCGGCCCTTGTGCATCGGCGTCGCCTCGCCGGTCAGAACCATGCCGATCAGCGCCGGCGCGATGAAGTTGGTCTTGCTCTCCAGCGTCGTGGTCTGCATCCCGTCGGGCAGGTTGATGATGGTGCCGATCGCCCCCAGCGTATCGGCAAACGCCATCAGCGCGCCGCCATGGATGGCGCCGGTGCCGTTCGTCACCTCCTCGCGCACCTCCAGCGTGCCCGCCACGCGGTCCAGCTCGGTCGCGGTCAGCTCCATGCCCAGCAGCCGCGGAAAGGCCGGCAGGCGGTTCTTCAGGCGAACAGCGGTCATGCTTTTCTCCACGGCGCAGGCAGGCTAGGGTCCATTCAGATGCAGGTGGCCCGCAAGGGCTGAAACGGGAACGCGACCGGCAGGGCAACCTGCCGCAGCGCGGCTGCCCTCGCAACTGTCGGCGGCGAGCCGGGCCCAACGTGCCATTGCCCCTTCCGGGGTGAGAAGGCGGGCCAGGCCATGAAGGGAAACCTTCGGGAGCCGCGAGCCAGGAGACCGGCCGGCATCGAGACTGTTCGCACGTGCCGGGCGAGGTGCACCGGCGCAGCGGGAGAAAGACCCGTATGCGGCAGCCGCCCGTGACCCGGGCGCACCCCATGGTGCGCCTAGCCTGGAGGCTTGCATGCCCCGACTCCGCCTCGCGACGGCATTTGCCGCCGCGTCCGTCCTGCTGTCCCCATCCCAAACCGCCGCTCAGGGCACCGTCCTGCCCGAAACCGTCGTCACCGCCACCCGCGTCCCCACGCTGGTGCAGCGCATCCCCGCCGGCGTCACGGTCATCGACCGCGCCACCATTGAGGCGCGCGGCTACACCACCCTGGCCGAGGCCCTCTCCGCCGTGCCCGGCCTGCGCCTCGTCTCCTCCGGCGGCCTCGGCGGCAACGCCAGCGCCTTCACCCGCGGCACCAACTCCAACCACACGCTGGTGCTGCGCGACGGCATCCCCCTGAACGACCCCTCCGATGCCGGCGGCCTGTTCAACTTCGGCGTGGATACGCTGGGCGATGTCGAACGCATCGAAGTCGTGCGCGGCCCGATGTCCGGCCTCTACGGCTCCGGCGCCATCGGCGGCGTCGTGAACCTCATCAGCCGCAAGCCCCGCGGCCCGGCGCAAGGCTACGCCAGCCTCTCCGCCGGCCTGCCCGCCGCCGCCCAGGGGTCCGCCGGCGTCTCCGGCCGCACCGGCCGCTTCGACTACAACCTGCAGGCCGAAGCCCGCGCCGATCGCGGCTTCGACAACACGCCGCGCCGCATGCGCGTGCACACCGGCGAGCGCGACGGCTACGAAGGCGCACTCGGCGCCCTGGAACTCGGCGTCTCTCCCACTGATACCACGCGCGTCTTCCTCGGCCTGCGCGCCCGCACCGCCCGCTTCGGCCTGGACGACACCGGCTCCCCCGCCTTCGACAGCCGGCGCTATTTCGGCCGCGACCAGAACGTGCAAACCCGCCTCGGCGCCACCGGCCTGTTCCTGGACGGCGCCTGGGAAACCTCCGCCACCCTCGCCCATACCCGCTCCTTCCGCCACTACACCCAGCGGCTGGAGGCGCTGGACCCCAGCCAGGCCACCTCGGACAACCGCTTCCGCGGCGAGCGCACCGTGCTGCAATGGAGCAACACCGTGCGCCTGCCAGACTGGGGCCCCACCGCGGAAAATGCGCTGCGCTTCGGCGCAGAGCACGTGCAGGATGCCGCCCGCACCTCGCTCGACATCGCCTCCGGCGGCTTCTCGCCCTTCCTCTCCTCCGTGCGCGCCTCGGCCACCAGCAACGCCGGCCACGCCGGCGGCCAGACCACGCTGTTCGGCCGCCTGACCCTCACCGCCGATGCCCGCCAGCAGGAAGCCCGCTACGGCGGCAGCGCCACCACCTGGCGCACCGGCGCCGTGCTGGCGGTGCCCGAAGCCTGGTCGCGCCTCAAGCTCGCCTACGGCACCGGCTTCAAGGCACCCTCGCTGTTCGACCTCTTCGGCATCGACAACTACGGCTACCGCGGCAACCCCAACCTGCGCCCGGAACGCAGCCAAGGCTGGGAAGCCGGCCTGGCCATCGACATCCCCGGCGCCAGCCGGCCCGACCTCGCCACCCTGGAGGTCACATACTTCGACAACCAGATCCGCGACCTGATCAATACGGTGTTCAACGCCAGCTTCACCGCCGCCACCACCCAGAACGTCGCCCGCGCCCGCAGCCAGGGCGTCGAAGCCAGCCTCACCCTGCGCCCCGCCCCCTGGGCCGAGGCCGTCTTCGCCTACACCTATACCGAGGCGCGCGACCAACGCACCCGCGCCCGCCTGCTGCGCCGGCCACAGAACCAGGGCAGCGCCAGCCTGCGCCTCACCCCCCTGCCCGGCCTGGTCATCGCGCCCGAACTCACCTGGTCCGGCCCGTTCCGGGATTTCCTGATCGACGACGCCGGCTTCCCTGTCGGCGTGGGGCGGGCCAAGCCGGGGGCGGTGGTGAACATCTCTGCCAGCTACGCGCTGACGGAGAAAACCACGGTGTTCCTGGACGGCCGCAACCTCGGCGGCTCGCGCTTCGAAGCAGCGAACGGGTTCCAGATGCCTGGCCCTCGGGTGATGGCGGGGGTGCGAAGCAAGTTCTGAAGGAAGAAATCTTCTTTTTGTGAACAAAAAGAAGCAAAAAAACTTCATTTGTTTGATGCGGGAAGGCTCGGTCTTCCCGCATCAATAAGGAGCCTCTTTTATACCAACCTCCCTAACCACCAACCCATCACTCGCCCGTCATTGCGAGCGAAGCGAAGCAATCCAGTTCTTTCCCCCGCCATAGTACCGGTCCTGGCTGATATTACTCCGTTCAATTAGCAATTCGGCATTCCGTCTCCGTGTCCTCCGTGTTGAATCTTCCTTGCGCCCCGGACCCAGCGCAAAACAGCGAAGCCTCATTTTCCTGTCAAACACAAAATTTCACACAAATGAAGAAAATTTTCTGGTCCACCGGTCTAGCCTGTGCTGGAATTCCTGGTGATGACCCATCAACCCGCCGCACCGAGCGAAGCCGACGCACCGCGCCCCTGGGCGCGGGCGATCCTGCACGCCCAGATTCCGGCCGCGTTGAAGCTCCTGCTGCTGGCCCTGCTCGCCGCCCTTTCCGGGGCGGCCTTCGCGCGCCGCGCCGTGCGCCGCCCGCACAAGGACTGGCTCCTCTCCATCACCACCGACGCCACCGAAGACCAGGACTGGGACCCGTACGTCCTGCGCCGGGTCTTTCGCCTGCGCGCCCGGCTTGGCTGGCTGATGCGCTGCGGCCGCGCCGAAGGCATGGCCCTGTCCGGCCACCGCGCGCCCGTACTCCGCCCCGCGCAGGCCGCCCGCGCGCCCCCATCAGCGCCAGGCCACCCAAATTCACCCTGAATCCGTCGCTCAAACCCCCGCGTCCCGCGGCGATCGGTCGTGGCCAAAACCCCCGGACCTGATCCTTCCAAAAAATGGGGATCAAAGGGCCGCCGGCCCTTTGCGGGTCCAGGGCACGCCCTGGCCTTCCTATGGCTCCATCAGCCGAACAAGGACGAGCCTTACCTGCTGAGGCTCGCCGCCAGGTCGATCGCCGCGATCAGGCTCGTGGGATCCGCCTTGCCCGTGCCGGCGATGTTGAACGCGGTGCCGTGGTCCGGCGAGGTGCGGATGATCGGCAGGCCCAGCGTGGTGTTCACCCCGTGGTGCATGTCCAGCGTCTTCAGCGGGATCAGCGCCTGGTCGTGATACATCCCCATCGCCACGTCGTAGCGCGCCCGCATCTCGGGCGTGAACATGCTGTCCGCCGCGAACGGCCCGGTCACGTCATGCCCCTCCGCCCGAAGCTGCGCGATGGCGGGGGCGATGATGGTGATCTCCTCTTCGCCCATCGTGCCGTCCTCCCCGGCATGCGGGTTGAGCCCGGCGATGGCCACGCGCGGCCGGGCAATGCCCCAATGCCGCTGCAGCGCCTCGATGGTCACGCGCGTCACGGCCACGATGCGCTCCTGCGTGATCATCTCCAGCATCCGCCGCAGCGAGGCATGCACGGTGATCGGCACCACGCGCAGATCAGGGCTGGCCAGCATCATCACCGGCAACGGCGCGCCGGTGAGCGCGGCCAGAAACTCGGTATGGCCCGGATGGGCGAACCCGGTACCGTACAAGGTGGATTTATGGATCGGGTTGGTCACCACGGCGCCGGCCTCGCCGGCCAGCGTCAGCTTCGTCGCCTGCTCGATCGAAGCGATGACGGCCGCGGCGTTGGCCGGGTCCGGCCGGCCCGGCACCGCGGCGGCGGCGAGCCGGATCGGCAGCACCGGCAACGCCTCGGCGAAAGTCTCCGCCCCCTGCGCCAGGGAGTTCACCGGCCGCACCGGCACATCCAGCCCCAGCGCAGCGGCAATGCCAGCCAGCCGATCCGGATCATCCAGCGCCACGAAGGGCCGGCCGGAGCGGCGCGCAAGCCAGGCGCGAACGGAAAGCTCCCCGCCAATCCCGGCGGGGTCGCCCATGGTGAGGGTGAGCGGCAAGGTCATCCGCAGACTATGGAAGGCAGCGGAGGAGGAGGCAAGGAAGCACGTTCTTTTTTGAAAAAAAGAACCAAAAAACTTTTATTCACTTGCATGCATGCCAGGACCGCCAGCACGCGCGCCAGCGAACGAAGTCTTTTTGCTTCTTTTTCTTCAGAAAAAGAAGGTTCTTGCTTCCTAGATGTGCAGCGCGCGGCCCTCCACGGCAAGGGCCGCTTCCTTCACTGCCTCAGACAGCGTGGGATGCGCGTGGCAGATGCGGGCAATATCCTCGGAGGAGGCGCCGAACTCGATCGCGATCGCCATCTCATGGATCAGGTTGCCGGCTTCCGGCCCGATGATGTGGCAGCCCAGCACGAGGTCGGATTTCTTGTCCGCCAGCACCTTCACGAACCCGTCCGTCATGCCCAGGGCGCGGGCACGCCCATTGGCGGTGAAGGGGAACTTGCCGACATTGTATTCGATGCCGGCGTCCTTCAGCTGCTCCTCGGTCTGCCCGACGGAGGCGACTTCGGGCCAGGTGTAGATCACGCCAGGAATGGCGTTGTAGTTGATGTGCGGCTTCTGGCCGGCCAGCGTCTCGGCCAGGGCCACGCCCTCGTCCTCCGCCTTGTGCGCCAGCATCGGCCCGGCAATCACGTCGCCGATGGCGTAGATGCCGGGCACGTTGGTGGCGAAGTGCCCATCCGTCACCACCCGCCCACGCGCATCCAGCGCCACACCGGCCTCGGCCAGACCCAGGCCCTCGGTGTGCGGGCGCCGGCCGATGGCCAGCAGCACCACATCGGCCATCAGCGTCTCGCTGGTGCCCTTCTTGAGCGATTCCACCGTCAGCGCCACCTGCTCGCCTTCAACCTTCGCGCCGGTGACCTTGGTCGAAAGCCGGAACTTCAGCCCCTGCCGCGTCAGGATACGCTCGAACTGCTTGGCCACCTCGCCATCGTTGCCAGGGATCAGGCGGTCCAGGAACTCCACCACCGTCACTTCGGCGCCGAGGCGCTTGAACACGCTGCCGAGCTCCAGCCCGATCACGCCGCCACCGATCACCACCATGTGGCCCGGCACCTGCGCCAGCTCCAACGCGCCGGTGGAGGTCACGATCCGCTTCTCATCCACCTCCACGCCCGGCAGCGGCGCGCTCTCGCTGCCGGTGGCAATCACGATGTGCCTGGCTGCGTATTCCGTGCCGGCCACATCCACGCGCCCGGCGCCCAGAATGCGGGCGGCGCCCTTCAGCCAGGTGATCTTGTTCTTCTTGAACAGGAACTCCACGCCCTTGGTGTTGGCGGTGACAACCTCGCCCTTGCGGGCCTGCATCTTCGCCATGTCGAGCGTGACATTGCCGACCATCACGCCGTGGTCGGACAGGTGGGACACCGCCTCGGCATATTTCTCGGAGGAGGAGAGCAGCGCCTTGGAAGGGATGCAGCCCACGTTGAGGCAGGTGCCGCCCAGCGTCTCGCGCTTCTCCACGCACGCCACCTTCATGCCGAGCTGGGCCGCGCGGATGGCGCAGACATAGCCGCCGGGGCCGGCGCCAATCACAATGAGGTCGAAGGAGTCAGCCATGAGGGCCTCAGATTTCCAGCAGTAGGCGGCGCGGGTCTTCGATGCTTTCCTTCACGCGAACGAGGAAGCTCACCGCCTCCTTGCCGTCCACGATCCGGTGATCGTAGCTCATCGCCAGGTACATCATCGGGCGGATTTCCACCTTGCCGGCGATCGCCACCGGGCGGTCCTGGATCTTGTGCATGCCCAGAATACCGGATTGCGGCGGGTTCAAAATCGGGGTGGACATCAAGGAGCCGTACACGCCGCCATTGGTGATGCTGAACGTGCCGCCGGTGAGCTCATCCAGCTTCAGCGCCCCGTCGCGGGCGCGGCGGCCGAAATCAGCCACCGACTTTTCGACCTGGGCGAGGCTCATCTGGTCCGCATGGCGGATCACAGGCACCACCAGCCCGTTCGCGCCGCCGACGGCGATGCCCATGTGGACGAAGTTCTTGTAAACGATCTCGTCGCCGTCGATCTCGGCGTTCACCGCCGGGAATTCCTTCAGCGCGGCCACGCAGGCCTTCACGAAGAAGCCCATGAAGCCCAGGCGGATGCCGTTGTGCTTCTTCTCGAAGGTGTCGCGGTATTCCGCGCGCAGTGCCATCGCGGCCGACATGTCCACCTCGTTGAAGGTGGTGAGCATGGCCGCGGTGTTCTGCGCTTCCTTCAGCCGGGCGGCGATCGTGCGGCGCAGGCGGGTCATCTTCACCCGCTCCTCGCCGGCATCCAGCGCGCGCGGCGCCTTCGCGGCGGCGGGCGCGGCAGCGGCAGGGGCGGCCGGGCGGGCCAGGAAATCCAGCACGTCGCCCTTGGTGATGCGGCCATCCTTGCCGGTGCCGGCACCGATGGCAGCAGCGCCAACGCCGCGCTCATCCATGATCTTGGCGGCAGCCGGCAGCGGCGCCTTGTCGGCCGGCGGGGTGGCCGGGCGCGCCACGGGGCCGGACGGCGTCGGCGGCACGTTCACGCCGGGCTGGGGATTGGCGGCCGGGTTGGCATGCACGCTGGCCGGGGCCGGCGCGGCGGCCGCACCGCCCTCCACCACCAGGCCGAGCACCGCGCCCACGCCCACTTCGCCACCGGCGGCGACCACGATCTCACCCAGCGTGCCGGCCACCGGCGCGCCGACTTCCACCGTCACCTTGTCGGTTTCCAGCTCCACCAGCGGCTCATCGGCTGCCACCGCCTCGCCGGGCTGCTTCATCCAGCGCGCAACCGTCGCGGTCGTCACGCTCTCGCCCAGGGTGGGCACCTTGATCTCGGTCGCCATGCGAAGGATCCAGTTCTTGGTCGTGCAGGGTATGCGGGAATTCAGACAGTCAGCGCTTCGGTCACCAGCGCGGCCTGCTCGGCGGCGTGCACCTTGGCGAGGCCGGTGGCGGGGCTTGCGGCGGCCTTGCGGCTGATCAGGCGCGGGCGCTTGGCGGCAATGCCCAGCGGCTCCAGCACCTCCTCGATGCGGCGATCCACGTGGTACCAGGCGCCATTGTTCTTCGGCTCCTCCTGGCACCAGACCACTTCCGCATTCCTGTAGGGCGCCAGCGCCTTGGGCAGCGAGATCACCGGGAACGGATACAGCTGCTCGATGCGCACGATCGCCACATCCTTGATGCCGCGGGCGCGCCGGGCCTCCAGCAGGTCGTAATAGACCTTGCCGGTGCACAGCACCACGCGCTTCACCTGCTCCGGTGCGGCGATCGCATCGCCTTCGGGGATCACGTACTGGAACCGGCTGCCGGGCGCGAAATCCGCCAGCGGGGAGACCGCCAGCTTGTGCCGCAGCAGCGATTTCGGTGTCATCAGCACCAGCGGCTTGCGGTAGTTGCGCTTCATCTGCCGGCGCAGGGCATGGAAGTAGTTGGCCGGGGTGGTGATGTTGCACACCGCCATGTTCCGCTCGGCGCAAAGCTGCAGGTAGCGCTCCGGCCGGGCGGAGGAATGCTCCGGCCCCTGCCCCTCATGCCCGTGCGGCAGCAGCATCACCAGGCCCGACATGCGCAGCCACTTGGTTTCGCCCGAAGCGATGAACTGGTCGATGATGATCTGCGCGCCGTTGGCGAAATCGCCGAACTGCGCTTCCCACAGCACCAGCGTGCGCGGGTCGGCCAGCGAGTAGCCATACTCGAAGCCCAGCACGCCCACTTCAGACAGCAGCGAGTTGTAGATCTCGATCTTCTTCTGCTCGGGCTGGATGTTGTTCAGCGGCGTGTATTCGTTCTGCGTGGTCTGGTCGATCAGCACGGCGTGGCGCTGGCTGAAGGTGCCGCGCTGCACGTCCTCGCCGGAAAGCCGCACCCGGTTGCCTTCCAGCAGCAGGGAGCCATAGGCCAGCGCCTCGCCGGTGGCCCAGTCGATCCCCTCACCGGTTTCGATGGCGACCCGCTTGGCCTCCAGCTGGCGGGTGATCTTGCTGTTCACCTCGAAATTGGCCGGTGCGGTGCTGATGGCGGCGCCGATCTTCTGCAGCACATCCTCCGGCACGGAAGTGTCGCCATCCGTCCACTCGGATTCCCGCTCCGGGGTGGAAAGGCCAGACCAGTGGCCCTCCAGCCAATCGGCCTTGTTGGGCTTGTAGGTCTGGGCGGCCTGGTAGGCATCCTCCAGCTGGCCGGCGAAGCCATCCCACATGGATTTCGCGTCGTACGGCGTCATCACGCCCTCGGCCACCAGCTTGTCTGCATACAGCGTGCGGGTGGTCTTCAGCTCCTTGATCGCCTTGTACATGATCGGCTGGGTGAAGGCCGGCTCGTCGGTTTCGTTGTGGCCGTGGCGGCGGTAGCACACGATGTCCAGCACGAAGTCGCAGCCGAAGGCCATGCGGAACTCGGTGGCCATCTCCGCCGCCCACACCACGGCTTCCGGGTTGTCGCCGTTCACATGCAGGATCGGCGCCTGGATCGCCTTGGCCACATCGGTGCAGTACAGCCCGGAATAGGCATGCGCCGGCACGGTGGTGAAGCCGATCTGGTTGTTCACCACCACATGCACCGTGCCGCCAGTGCGGTAGCCGATCAGCTGGCTCATCGCCAGCGTCTCATACACCAGGCCCTGGCCGGCAAAGGCCGCGTCCCCGTGCATCAGGATGGCCATCACGGAGCGCCGGGCGCGCGTATCGCCCGACATGTCCTGCCGCGCGCGCACCTTGCCCACCACCACGGGATCCACCGCCTCCAGGTGCGAGGGGTTGGGCTGCAGCGAGAGATGCACCTTGTGCCCGGCGATCTCGACATCGATCGAGGTGCCCAGGTGGTATTTCACGTCGCCGGAGCCTTGCACGTCGTCCGGCTTGAAGCTCTCGCCGCCGAATTCGCTGAACAGCTGCGTGTAGGGCTTCTTCACCACGTTCACGAGCGTGTTGAGCCGCCCGCGATGCGGCATGCCGATGGCGATCTCGTTCACGCCGCCCTTGGCCGCCGTCTCGATGATGGCCTGCAGCGCGGGAATGGTCACCTCGCCGCCCTCAAGACCGAAGCGCTTGGTGCCGACGAAGCGGCGCTGGCAGAACGTCTCCAGCCCCTCGGCCTCGGTCAGCTGCTGCAGGATGGTCTTCTTGCGCTCGGCGTCATAGGCGCGCGTCCAGGGGGCCCCTTCCACGCGGCGCTGGATCCAGGCCTTCTGGTCCGGGTCCTGGATGTGCATGAATTCCACGCCGATCGGGCCGCAATAGGTCTCGCGCAGCACCTTCAGGATCTGGCGCGGCGTGGCGGTTTCCAGGCCCAGCACGTGGTCGATGAAGATCGGCCGGTCCATGTCGGCATCGGTGAAGCCGTAGGTCGCCGGGTCCAGCTCCGGATGCGGCTTGGGCATCTGCAGGCCGAGCGGATCCAGCTGCGCCTCCAGATGGCCGCGCACGCGATAGGTGCGGATCATCATCAGCGCGCGCAGGCTGTCCTTGGTCGCCGCACGCAGTTCATCGGCGCTGGGCGTGGGGGCGGCGGCAGCGGCCGGCTTGGCCTCCTTGCCGGGCTTGGCGCCCTTGGCCGGGGCCGGCGGCGCGGTTTCCGGGCTCTCCGCCGACCAGCTGCGCGGCGCCCAGGAGGCACCGACGGCATCGCCCAGGATCGCCCGCGCCTCGTCGTTCAACGCCGCGAACAACTCCGCGAAGCTCGAATCAACCGAGCCGGGGTTGGCCACCCAGCGGGAATACATCTCGGCGATGAACGCCGCATTCGCCCCGTTGAAGGCAGTCGCCAGGATGTCGACACCAGCCATCTATCCGTTCCCCGTATCGCTTTTGGCGCCTCGCGAAGAGGAAGAAAGGATGTTCTTTTTTGAAAAAAAGAACCAAAAAACTTTTGTTCCTTTGGCCCGGGCACAAAAAATCAAAAGTCTTTTTGCTTCTTTTTCTTCAGAAAAAGAAGAATCCTTCCTTCTCTCTACCGGCGCCCGATCGCTTCCACCATCGTGCTGCCCAGCGCCGCCGGGCTTTCGGCCACGTGGATGCCCGCCAGGCGCATCGCCTCGAACTTCGCCGCTGCCGTGTCCTTGCCGCCGGAGATCACCGCGCCGGCATGGCCCATGCGGCGGCCAGGGGGGGCGGTGGCACCGGCGATGAACCCAACGGTGGGCTTCTTCACCTTGTTGCGGGCGATGAACTCGGCCGCGTCGATCTCGCTCTGGCCGCCGATCTCGCCGATCATGATGATCATCTCGGTCTCGGTGTCGGCCAGGAACATCTCCAGCACCTCGATGAAGTCGGTGCCCTTTACCGGGTCGCCGCCGATGCCCACGCAGGAGCTCTGGCCCAGCCCGGCGGCCGTGGTCTGCGCCACCGCCTCATACGTCAACGTGCCAGAACGCGAGACGATGCCCACCTTGCCGCGGCGATGGATATGCCCGGGCATGATGCCGATCTTGCATTCGCCCGGCGTGATCACGCCCGGGCAGTTCGGCCCGATCAGGCGCGAGCGGCTGCCCTGCAGGGCGCGCTTCACCCGCACCATGTCCAGCACCGGAATGCCTTCCGTGATGCACACGATCAGCGGCAGCTCGGCGTCGATCGCCTCCAGGATGGCGTCGGCGGCAAACGGCGGCGGCACGTAGATCGCCGTGGCATTGGCACCGGTGGCCTCAACCGCCTGGGCCACGGTGTCGAACACCGGCAGGCCGATATGGGTGCTGCCACCCTTCCCCGGCGTCACGCCGCCCATCATCCTGGTGCCGTAGGCCACGGCCTGCTCGGAATGGAACGTGCCCTGGGCCCCGGTGAAGCCCTGGGTGATGACCTTGGTGTTCGCGTTGACCAGAACAGCCATCAGGCGGCTTCCTTCACGGCGCGAACCACTTTCTCGGCGGCATCGGCCAGGTTGTCGGCGGAGATGATCGGCAGGCCAGAGCGGGCCATGATCTCCTTGCCCAACTCCACATTGGTGCCTTCCAGCCGGACGACCAGGGGCACGCTGAGCGATACCTCCCGTGCGGCAGCCACAACGCCCTCGGCGATCACGTCACAACGCATGATGCCGCCGAAGATGTTGACCAGGATGCCCTCCACGTTCGGGTCGGACAGGATGATCTTGAACGCCGCCGTCACCCGCTCCTTGGTGGCGCCGCCGCCGACATCCAGGAAGTTGGCCGGGGCCGCGCCATAGAGCTTGATGATGTCCATGGTGGCCATCGCCAGGCCGGCGCCGTTCACCATGCAGCCGATCGTGCCGTCCAGCGCCACGTAGTTCAGCGCATGCTTGGCCGCTTCCAGCTCCTTGGGGTCTTCCTCGGCCTCGTCGCGCAGCTTCTCGATCTCAGGGTGGCGATACAGCGCGTTGTCGTCGAAGCTCACCTTGGCATCCAGCGCCACGACCTCCCCGGTGGTGGTCACCACCAGCGGGTTGATCTCCACGATGGCGCAATCCAGGTCCATGAAGGCCTTGTAGAGCGCATCGATGAAGCCGCCGAACGCCTTCACCTGGCTGCCCTGCAGGCCCAGCGCATAGGCCAGCTTGCGGGCCTGGAACGGCCACGCACCGGCGGCAGGGTCGATCGCCACGCGCAGGATCTTCTCGGGGTGGCTGTGCGCCACCTCCTCGATCTCCATGCCGCCCTCGGTGGAGGCCACGATGGTCACGCGCGACGTTTCGCGGTCCACCAGCAGGGAGAGATACAGTTCGCGAGCAATCTGGCAGCCCGCTTCCACATACACCCGGTTCACCCGCCGGCCGGCGGGGCCGGTCTGCTTGGTGACCAGGGTATGGCCGATCATCGCATCGGCCGCCGCGCGCACTTCCTCGGCCGACCGGGCGAGGCGAACCCCGCCCTTGCCGTTCGGGTCGTCGGCGAAGCGCCCGGCGCCCCGCCCACCCGCATGGATCTGCGACTTCACCACGAACACCGGCCCGGGCAGCTTCTTCGCTGCCTCCACCGCCTCTTCCGGCGTCCAGGCGACATGGCCGTCAAGCACGGCCACCCCGTAGCGCCGGATCAGTTCCTTGGCCTGGTACTCGTGGATATTCATCAGACCCCCAGCTTCTTGAAGTCTTCGATCAGGCCCTTCACGGCGTCGCACGACTTGTCGAACGCCGCCTTCTCCGCGGCGGTGAACTCAACCTCGATGATCTTCTCCACGCCGTTCTTGCCGATGACCACCGGCACGCCGACGTAAAGATCGCTCATCCCGTACTCGCCGTTCAGCTGCACCGCGCAGGGCAGAACGCGGCGCTTGTCCAGCAGGTAGCTCTCGGCCATCGCAATCGCGCTCGCCGCGGGCGCATAAAACGCGCTGCCCCTTTCGAGCAGCTTAACAATCTCGCCGCCGCCGTTCGCGGTGCGCGAAACAATGGCGTCGATCTTCTCCTGCGTGGTCCAGCCCATCTTGATCAGATCGGGGATCGGAATGCCGGCCACCGTCGAATACCGGGTCAGCGGCACCATGGTGTCGCCATGGCCGCCCAGCACGAAGGCGGTCACGTCCTCCACCGAAACATTGAACTCGTGGGCCAGGAACAGGCGGAAGCGGCTGCTGTCCAGCACGCCGGCCATGCCCACCACCTTGTTCGCCGGCAGGCCGGATTTCTGCTGCATCACCCACACCATCACATCCAGCGGGTTGGTGATGACGATCACGAAGGCATCGGGGCAATGCGTCTTGATGCCCTCGGCCACCTGGGCAATCACGCCGGCGTTCTTGGTCAGCAGGTCATCACGCGTCATGCCCGGCATACGCGGGAAGCCGGCGGTGACGATCACCACGTCGGCCCCGGCAATGGCGGCATAGTCGCTGCCGCCCGACATCGCGCTGTCGAACCCGTCCACGGGGCCAGACTGCATGATGTCCAGCGCCTTGCCGGCGGCCACGCCGCCAAACACATCAAACATCACCACATCGCCGAGCTCCTTGAGCCCGATCAGGTGAGCCAACGTGCCGCCAATGTTGCCGGCGCCGACGAGGGCGATCTTGTTGCGAGCCATCCGGGGAAATCCTTGCGCGGGATAGGGTGCTGAACCAAGCCAAGGCGCCACAGAGCGCCGGACATGTCCGGCACCACCGCGGCGGCCGAGAAAGCCGCGCGTCACTAGCCCATCGCAACGGGGGCGGCAAGCGCAGTGCTGCGGTGCAAGAAAGGAAGGCCAAGGCGAGGGGCTCCGCCCCTCGACCCCGCTGGGGCCTTAGGCCCCAGACCCCTCGACCTTTTCCGCCTTCGGCGGGAGGGGCCGACCCGGTCTGTGTCGCGCGCCGAGACGGCCCCTCCCGCCGAAGGCGGAAAGTCACGTGGGTCCAGGGACCTCAGGTCCCTGGCGGGTCCAGGGCAGAGCCCTGGCCTTGCCTTCCCTTACAGCGCCAGCTCCACGCAGACCGGCACGTGGTCGCTGGCTTGGGTCCAGTCACGGGCGTCTTGGAGGATGGTATGGCGGGCGAGGCTGCCGCCGAGGTCGTCGGTCACCCACACATGGTCCAGCCGGCGGCCGCGGTTCGAGGCGCGCCAGTCCCGGTTGCGGTAGGACCACCACGTGTAGAGTTTTTCGTCTTCGGGCACGAAGCGCCGCACCCCGTCCACCCAGCCGGCGCGCTGCCAGGCGAGCAGGCCCGTGGTTTCGATGGGCGTGTGGCTCACCACGTCCAGCAGCTGCTTGTGGCTCCAGACGTCGTGCTCCAGCGGCGCGATGTTGAGGTCGCCCACCAGCACGGTGCGGGAGAGGTTGGTGCGGGCGGCGAACCACTGGGTGGCTTCGGCCATGAAATCCAGCTTGTGGCCGAACTTGTCGTTCACGGTGCGGTCGGGCACGTCGCCGCCCGCCGGGATGTAGAAATTGTGCAGCTCCACCGGCCCGCCGGGCGCATCCAGCTCCACGGCGAGGTGGCGGCAATCGCCGCGGCCGCACCAATCGGGCGCCAGGTCGTGATGGACGAACGGGATGCGCGACAGGATCGCCACCCCGTTATAGCCCTTCATGCCGCGGAAGCGGATGTGCTCGAACCCCAGCGCCTTCACGCCGTCCAGCGGGAACAGCTCGTCCGGCACCTTGGTTTCCTGCAGGCACAGCACGTCCGGCGCCAGCGCATCGATCAGCTTCGGCAGCAGCGGCAACCGCAGGCGCAGCGAGTTGATGTTCCAGGTGGCGATCCGCAGCGGGCGCCGCCGGGGCTGCGTGGCCATCAGATGATCTTGGTGCGAACGGTGCCGACGCCCTCCACCACGCCCTCCAGCACGTCCCCGCGCTGCACGGCGGCCACGCCTTCCGGCGTGCCGGTGTAGATCAGGTCGCCCGGCGCGAGCGTGACGAGCTTGGAGAGGTAGGAAATCGTCTCCGCCACGCTCCAGATCAGCAGGCTGAGGTCCGACACCTGGCGCACCTGGCCGTTCACCTTCAGCTCGATCTTCCCCTTGGTGGGGTCTGCGAGGGTGGCAGCCGGCACCAGCGTGCCGATCGGCGCGGAATGGTCGAAGCCCTTGCCCATGTCCCAGGGCTTGCCTTCCTTCTTGGCGGCGTTCTGCAGGTCGCGCCGGGTCATGTCGAGCCCGGCGGCATAGCCCCACACGTGCTTCAGCGCATCGGCCTCGGCAATGTTGGCGCCGCCGGTGCCGATCGCCACCACCAGCTCCATCTCGTGGTGCAGGTCCTTGCTCATCGGCGGGTAGGGCATGTCGGCATCGTTCATCAGCAGCGCATCGGCCGGCTTGCAGAAGAAGAACGGCAGCTCGCGATCGGGGTCGCTGCCCATCTCGCGCGCATGGGCGGCATAGTTGCGGCCGACGCAGAAGATCCGGCGCACCGGGAACGCCCCGCCACCGGCCACCGGCACGGCGGTCACGGCGGGCGGCGCAATCACGTAAGCAGAGGTCGCGGCATCCTGGGGCATGGCTGGGGTCCCGACTGGCGAAAAAGGTCCGCCCCTATACCGAATGCAAACCTTACCGACCATCCCCGGCCGGGATCGGCTACACTCACAGCAACAAGGAAAAGGGGCCCCGCCGATGATCGCCGTGCCGATCCGCTTCGCCTTGCCCGTGCTGTTCCTGCTGCTGTCGCACCTGGCCGCACTCGCCCAGCCCACCACCCACGCCCGGCTGGACCGATCCGTGGACCGCTACGTGGTGGCGCGCGACCTCACCTACGTGGAGACCAGCACGCAAACCAGCACGCTGCTCACCCAACGCGGCCTGCGCGCCGGCGAACGCGCCGCCCGCAGCTTCTACCCCGACAAGCAAACGCTGGAAGTGGTGGAAGCCTGGGTGGACCAGCCGGACGGCACCCGCCTGCCCGTGCCCCCCTCCGCCATCTTCACCCGCCCGTCGGCCGCCAGCCAAAGCGCGCCGGGCTTCACCGGCAGCCTCACCACCACCGTGCTCTTCCCCCAACTGAAGGAAGGCAGCCGCACCCACATCACCTGGCGCCGCACCCAGAAGGTGCCGCCGCTGATGGGCTTCAGCGTCTCCAACCAGGCGCTGATCGAATGGGCCACCACGGAAGACACCACCGAGATCGAACTGCCCGCCGACCTCCCCTTCGCCTGGCGCACCAAGGACGGCCTGCTCGGCGGAAGCTTCCAGGTGGAAGACACCACCGAAGCCGGCACCCGCCGCATCCGCGCCACCATCCGCGACATCGCCCCGCGCGAGGCCGAACGCAACAGCGTCTCGGCCAGCGACTTCCAGCCCCTGTTCGTCGCCACCACCCAGCCGAACCTCGAAGCCCTCGGCGCCCTCTACCACCGCCAATCCGCCGGCCGCGTCACCCCCACGCCCGAAATCACCGCCCTCGCTGCCCGCATCGTCGGCGACAAGACCGGCCGCGATGCCGCCCGCGCCATCTACGAATGGATCACCAGCAACATCCGCTACGTCGCCGTCTATCTCGACCCCGATGACGGCTGGGTGCCCCACCCCGCCGCCGACGTGCTGAAAAACGGCTACGGCGACTGCAAGGACCACGTCGCCCTGATGCAGGCCCTGCTCGCCGCCCGCGGCATTCGCAGCCATGCCGCCATCATCGACTGGGGCAGCCGCACCACCGACCTCCCCCTCCCCCTGCCCGGCCAGTTCAACCACGCCATCATCCACCTGCCGGACTGGGACCACTACGCCAACCCCACCGACCACTACGCCGGGTTCGATGCGCTGGATCGCCGCCTCTCCGGCAAAACCGTCGTCCTCGCCACCCCCCAAGGCCAGGTCGCCCGCACGCCCCCCTCCCGCCCGGAGCAAAACCGCTACCACCTCGCCACCACCCTCGCGATCGACGCCGACGGCACCATCGATGCCACCGCCCGCATCACCCTCTCCCCCAACACCGAAATCGGCCTGCGCTCCGCCATCGCCAGCGCCCCCAGCCTGCGCGAACTCGCCGAGCGCATCCTCTCCGGCACCGCCGAAGGCGGCGTCGGCACGCTCGATGCCAGCAACCCCCGCGACCTCTCCCGCCCGCTGGACCTCGCCGCCACCTGGCAGGCCCGCAACGCCGTCACCTTCCAGCAAGACACCGCCTACCTGCGCATCCCCGCCGGCATCGACATCACCCCACCCACCCGCCTGCGCAGCAAACTCACCCCCGCCGGCACGCGAGACACCCCCATGCTCGCCGATGTCGGCGAACACATCTGGGACACCACGATCACCCTCGCCCCCACCCTCACCGCCACCCGCCTGCCCGAGGACATCACCGTCACCACCACCGCCGGCACCTACACCGCCACCTACCGCCGCACCGGCAACACCCTCACCATCCGCCGCCACCTCGTCGTGGCCCAGGATGTGATCCAACCGCAGAACTACCCCGCCCTCGAAACCCTCCTCGCCGCCCCGTTGGCGGACGCCCGCACGGCGCTGGTCCTGAAGCGGGGGGATGGCGAGTAGCGCTGGGCGGCTTTGAGAGAAGGCCAGGGGCTCTGCCCCTGGACCCCGCTGGGGCCTTAGGCCCCAGACCCCTCGACCTTTTTCCGCCTTCGGCGGGGAGGGGCCGTCGAGGCGGTGGAGAGACCCGGGCGGCCCCTCCCCGCCGAAGGCGGAACTATTGTGGGTCCAGG
>JBIKOJ010000378.1:0-2530 GCA_044358135.1 Acetobacteraceae bacterium
GGAATTCCGCGTCTTCCTTGGTGTAGATGTCGTTGGTGATGGCGGCGATGTCGTAGTGGGGCGACAGGCGCTTGCAGAGGGCGTCCATCAGCGCGGTTTTGCCGGTGCCGACGGGGCCGCCGACGCCGACGCGCAGCGGGCCGTGATTGGATTTCGTCATGAGCGGAACAGCCTTGTGTACTGCGTTTCGTGGTGCATGGCGGCGAGATCCGAGCGCCAGGTGGCGGTGCCGAGATCGTCCAGCGTGGCGGTTTCGGTGGCGTGGGCGACTTCGAGGATGGTGGGTTCGAGGGCGGCGAGGACCTGGAGGCCGGTGGATTGGCCGAGGGGGATGATGCGGACGGCGGCGGAGATGAGGTTCGCGGTGAAGGCGTGCAGCAGGGCGGCGGTGGCGGTGGATTCCGGGATGGCGTGAAGGCCGGCCATGGCGCCGACGGCGATGGCGTAGGGGGTGTCGCCCTCGTGCGGTGGGTGGGGCGGCCAGGGGGTGGCGGCGGCGCGGAAGGCGTTGCCCTGGTGGATGGTTTCGGCCCGGCGTTCGGCGGCTTGGGTGGCGGCGAGGGCGAGTTCGGTGAGGGCGGCGAGGGCTTCGGGGTTGTTGGCGGCGCGGTGGGCGTGGCGGCAGATGATGGCGTCTGACCGGCCGGTGCCGTGGCGGAGGAGGGTTTCTAGCCAGGATTGCAGGGTGGGGCCGTTCTTGATGTCGCCGGATTCCACGGCCCATTCGACGCCGTGGCTGTAGGCGAAGCCGCCGGTGGGGAAGGCCGGCGAGAGCCAGGACAGGAGGCGCAGGGTGGCGGGGTCAGCCATGGTGGTGGTGGTGGTGATCGTCGTCGTCGTCGTGGCTGTGTTGGTGACCGCCTGCATAGGCGCCGGCTTCGGGGTCGAAGGGGGCGTCGATGATGTCTACGTGGCCGCCGAGCTGTTCGACCATGGCTTCGATGACGTGATCGCGGCGGATGCGGATCTTGTCCCTTATGAGTTGGACCGGGAGGTGGCGGTTGCCGAGGTGCCAGGCGATGCGGACGAGTTCGGCATCGGAGTGGGCGTGGATTTCGGCGAGGGGTTCGGGGCGGGCGCGGACGCGGACGATGGGGCCGGTGTCGAGTTGGAGGCCGTCGCCGTCGCGCAGGCGGGCGGCCTGGGGGAGATCGAGCAGGAGATCGTGGCCGGCTTCGGTTTTCAGGAGGATGCGGCGGCGGTGGCGGCGATCGAAATCGATCAGGACTTCGTCGGTGGCGTCTGCCTGGGGCCAGGTGCCGGCGGGGAGGATGGTTTGGCTGCGGAGCGTCATGGGGGGAGTTTAGGGGATTTTGCGGTGTGGGGAAGCGTTTTGAAAGCGGAACATTTAGGGCGTGGCGAGGTGGTGTGAGGTTAGGCGGATTTTGAAATGGGCTTGGGGATGCGGCCGGGGCTGTAGCGGCGGATGGCGCGCAGATCGTACTTGCCCCAGCGGAGTTCCGGCGCGGGCGGGCGCGGGGCGCGCGGCTTGCGCGGACGGGGCGGGCGCGGGGGGAGGGCCAGCTCAGCCGGGAGGTCGGTGGCCAGCAGGTTCAGGATGGGGCGCAGGATGCGGGCGGCCTGGGGGGTGGCGGCGAGGAAGGCCGGCATATCCGGCCGGAGCAGCATGTGAACGATCTGATGGCCGAAATTGCCGGCATCGGGGCCGAGGGCGCGGCGCAGCCAGCCGCGGCTGCGGGTGAGGCGCGGGCGGGCCGGATTGAGGGCGGGATCCGGCTGCGGGCGGGCGACACGCGGCCTGGCCGGGAGGGTGCGGGGGGTGCTGGGGCGGAGCTTGCCGGCGAGCCAGCGGGCGTGGAGGCTTTCGAAGCGCTGCCCGGCGCGGATGAGGTAGGCGGAGAGGGCGAAGAGCATGGTGGCGGCGGCCGCGTCGGGCAGAGTCCGGGCGCGCGCCATTGTGCGCAGGCCGAGGAGTATGCGCGTGAAATATGCGGCGAGGTTGCTCATGACGGTGAATATAATTCACCTGTGTTAGCGATGCAAGAGGTTTTTGAAAAAAATCTTAGCTGGGGATGAGGGCGGCGGCCTCCCGGTCGGACGGGCGGGGGCTGGCGGCCAGGGCGACGGCGACGGCGGCGCGGTCGGCCGGGGCGCGGTTCTGGCTCATCTTGCGCTTGGCCTCCAGCCTGGCGATGGGCAGGCGGAAGCCGACGATGGCGCGGAGCATGCCGGCGATGAAATCGGGCGGGGCATCGGAGACGGCCCAGGGGGTGGGCATGGCGGCTTCGTGCAGCTGGGTGAGGCGGGTGACGACGGCGAGGAGGCGGGTGGCATCCTCGAAGAATTCGACGGGGCCGTGGGCGTGGATGGCCTGGTAGTTCCAGGTGGGGACGACTTTGTGGTGTTCCGCCTTGCCGGGGTACCAGCTGGGGGTGACGTAGGCGTGGGGGCCCTGGAAGAGGGCTGCGGACTCGCCGGTGGGGGGCGTGGACCAGTGCGGGTTGGCGCGGGCGACGTGGCCGTAGAGCGTTCCGTGGGGGCCTTCGTCGGCCACGAGGTAGAGGGGCAG
>JBIKOJ010000212.1:0-8908 GCA_044358135.1 Acetobacteraceae bacterium
CGAGGAGTTGGGCATGGGCAGGTAGGTTACGCGGTCGAAGTGGTAGTTGCCGGCGTTGTAGTGGCCCGGGAAGCGCTTCAGCACGATGCGGTCCTGCGCGACGCGGCTGTCGAAGGCGTAGCCGCCGGCGCAGACGGGGTTGAGGCCGAACTTGTCGCCGGCCGCTTCCGCCGCCTTGGGCGAGATCATGATGCCGGCGCGGTCGGTGAGCTGGGCGAGGAGCTGGGAGGCGGGTTGTTTGAGATTCAAGCGGATGGTGAGCGGATCGATGATGTCGATGGACTCGATGGCGTTGATCTCGCCGGCCCGCATGCTGCCCTTCAGGGTGAGGTCGCGGGTGAGCTTGTACTTGGCGGCCTCGGCATCGAACTTCTCGCCGTCGTGGAAGGTGACGCCGGGGCGGAGGGTGATGACGAGCTTGGTGGGGCTTTCGTAGCGGTGGCCGGTGGCCAGCTGCGGGATGATGTTCAGTTTCTCATCGAGGTCGAACAGCTTGTCGCACATGGCGGCATAGACGATGCGGCCGACGAAGCTGGAGCCCAGCGTGGGGTCCAGCAGGTCGGGGTCTTCGGCCAGGCCGATGCGCAGGTGGCTGGCAGAAGGCTGGGCCTGGGCCGGCGCGATGCCCACCAGGGCGGCCAGCGCGAACGCCGACGAAAGCAGCAATTTCCGCATATTGGTCCCCATGTTTAAGTGATTGAATCAGGTGATCGGGCGGCCGTCGCGCGCGATGGCGGCTTCGATCACGGTGCGGTCGGCTTCGCCCCAGGGGCTGTCGCGCCCGGCCAGGAAGCGGCGAAACACGGCGTAGCGCTCCAGGCTGATGCGGTGCAGGCGGCGCAGATCGGCCAGCGGGTCGGCATGGTCGTCGGAGCGGATGTCCAGATCCGGGTAGGGATCGGCCGTGCAGATCTTGAGGCCGGCGGATTGCTTGCCGCGTTTGTCTCCGCCCACGGCCTCGCCGGCTTCCATGGCGGAGAGGAGGCGTTCGGCGAGGCTGCCGGTGGCGGCGAGGTAGCCTTCCAGCGTGGCCTGCACCACCTGCGGGCCGGCGAGCATGTTGCCGGCGACCGAGACATCCTGGCCCGCCACGTGGCCGGCCCAGGTGATGCAATCGGGCCCGCTGTGCTGGGCGATCTCGCCGCGGGCATCGAGGATGTGGAACTGGCGCTGGGCGTGCATCGGGTCTGGCCCCACGAGGCTGGACAGCACCGCCTGTGCGCCTTCGCCGGCCCGCAGGCGGGGCATGGCGTGCACGGCGTACATGGGGTTCACCAGGGCCTGGGTCGCCAGGGCGGCGACGCCGCCTTCCACATGGATGCACAACCCGCCGACGGCGAAGAATTTGGAGGCCACGGCGGCGCCGAGCGCACCGGTGGCGGAATCGCGAACGAGGATGGACCAGGTCATGCCGCAGTCTCACGCGCCTGATGGCGCGAGGCAAGCGGCGCGGGGGTCAGCCAGCGGCGAAGGTGCGGTCGAACAGCTCGGCTTGGCTCAGGCCGCGGACGATCGCGGGCACGGCGGGGGCGGGCGGGGCGGTGAGCACGCTGGCCTTCACCACCGCCTGCAGGCGGTTGCGGGCGCCGAGCTGGCGGTAGACGGCGGCAAGGTGGGTCTTGACGGTGGGCACGGCGAGGCCGAGGCGGCGCGCGATGTCCTTGGTGGAGCGGCCCTCGGCGAGCAGGTTCAGCACATCGGCCTGGCGGGCGGTGAGCGGGTGGTGCGGCGGCTCCATCTCGCGCTGCGTGGCCGGGGCGAATTCCGGTGCGGGGCGGTAAGGGGCGACCTTGGCGCTTTCCTTCGGCTCGCTGCCGCCGGTGGAGATGAACAGGTCGGGCGTGGCGATGACCTTGAGGGTGCGGATCAGCTTCATGCCGCTGCAGGTGCGGGCGATGTAGCCGCCCAGCCCATCTTCGAAGCAGCGGATGATGGTGGCGCAGTCGTTGGTGTCGCCCAGGCCCACGACCTTGGTGTGGGGGTGGTCCTGGCGCAGGGCGCCGAGATCGAGATGGGTGTGCAGGCCGGGCAGAAGCAGGTCGAGGAAGACGAGATCGTAGCGCTGCGTGGCCATGCGGGCCCGCAGCTCGATCGCATCGGCGGTCTCCACGATCTGCCACGTGGGGTGGCAGTGCGTGACCAGCTCGACAAATTCGGCGCGAAACGACCGATTCTTTTCTGCAATGAGTATCCGCATCATGCGCATCCCGTTTGGCGAGTGAAAAGTAACATCAGTTGACGTGAAAGAGAAGCCCTTCCCTGTTAATTTTTCGGTAATTGCTTGTTTCCGCACGTGATCCCAGCAGAAACGGCGACCTGAATCGCGCTTGAGTCAAACTTGAATCGACCCTGTTCTTGGAGAATCATAAAACCTTGAGTCGTGGAAACGACCGCCTTTTCCAGAATCATCCAGATCGGTTCTTAACAAGAACGCTTTCTTTCGATTTGGTTTCCGCGGCGCCGCGCGTAGAGAGAATCGGATTCACGCCGATGTACTACTGACTCATGACTCTGTACCTGGATTCACAAGTTGTTAAGGAATGTGCCGGGCGAGGTGGTGGCGCGAACATTTTCGCGGCTGCGGCGCGGCCGGAGAATGCAACGGTAAGTGACCGCATTCACAAGATATTCCGTGAACGTGAATCGCATTTTGCGGGATCGCCGGGGCGCCGACCTGCCGCGGCTTGTGGCGCGGGTGTTCACGCCGCCGTGAGGGCGGCCAAGTATCGCCGGGACCGCCAGCGCGGCGCGGCCCGCCAGCGTGACGGGGCGGGAATTCACGCTGCCCGGACGGTGTTGACGTTCACGATCGGGCGCCGGTTCAGTTGAACGCCGCCACCAGGCGGAGCCCGGCCGGGCCGGCCACCACGATGAAGATGCAGGGCAGCACGAAGGCCACCATCGGCAGCGTCAGCAGCACCGGCAGGCGGGCGGCCTTCTCCTCGAAGCGGATCAGTGTCTCCTGCCGCATCTCGCCGCCCAGCTGGCGCAGCGCCTCGCCCAGCGGGGTGCCGTATTGCATGGTTTGGATCAGCGTGGTGGTCAGGCGCTTGATGCTCTCCAGCCCCGTGCGCTCGCCCAGGTTGGTCAGCGCCACCCGCACGTCGGAGCTCATCTGCAGCTCCTGCACGGTCTGCTCGAACTCCCAGGCGATCTGCGGATGGGCCTCGGCGATCTCCTGCGCCACGCGGGTCAGCGCCGGTTCCAGCGGCAGGCCGGCCTGGGTGCAGATCAGCAGCATGTCCATCGCATCGGGCAGGCTGGCTTCCACCTTCTTCACGTAGGTGTCGCGCAGGCGCCGCACCACCATGTCTGGCCCCACCAGCCCGATCACGGCGGCGGCCGCGGGCAGCAGGTTGGAGAACATCTGGTCCATGTCCATCTGCTGCGTGACCACCACGGCGACCAGCGGCAGGCCGATCAGCAGCAGGATCTTGCAGCCGATGAACAGGCCCAGCGCGTGCCGGCCAGACATGCCGGCCACCGCCAGCGCCTTCTCCAGCTCCTCCACCGTCTTGCGCGACAGTACGCCGGAATTGGCGATGCGCCCGCCGATCCCGGCCACCAGCCGGGCCAGCGCCTGGCCGGCCTGGGGCGTGGAGGGGCCGTTGGCGGCGTGGGCCACGTAGGTGCCGTTGGCCATCTTCAGCCGCATGCGCAGCCGTTCCTCCCGCCGCGAATGGCGCATCAGCGCCAGCCCGGTGAGCACCATCGCCAGGGTGAGGGCGAATGCCACGCTGAACAGCACGGGATGGTTCATTTGAGGCTGGTCCGGATGATCATGCGCATGGCCAGGATGCCGGTGGACAGCGACAGCAGCGCGATCCCCAGCAGGTTGCGGCCGGACTCCTCCATGAACAGCACGCCGATATAGGCGGGGCTGAGCACGGCCAGGCCAAGGCCGGAGACGAAGGGCAGGGCGGCCAGCACCATGGCGCTGGTGCGCGCCTCCGACGCCAGGGCATAGGCCTTGGAGCGCAGGGCGACGCGCTTGCGGATCACATCGGCCAGGTTCTCCAGCGTCTCGGTCAGGCCGCCGCCGGTCTGGGATTGCAGCGAGAGCGCGGTGGCGAAGAACTGATATTCAGGAAGACCAGCGCGTTGCGCCATGGCCTTGAGAGACAGGTCGAGCCGCGTGCCGATGCTGAGGTCACTGGCGATGCGTTCGAACTCCGGCGCGGTGGGCGGCTGGGACTGGCGGGCGACGTGGCGCATCGCCTCGCTGACCGGAATGCCCACCCGCACGGAGCGCACGATCATGGAAAGCGCATCCGGCATCTGGTTGCGCAGCAGCTGGCGCCGGCGCTCATCCACCCAGTTGAAGAAGGCGCGCGCCAGGAACACCCACACCACGGGGATGAAGAAGAAGGCGATGTCGCCGGCGACGATGGTGAGGATGCCGGCCACCAGCCGCGCCAGCAGCAGCGCCAGCACCAGCACGATCAGCCAGGGCACCGGGTAGTGGCTGGCATGGGCGGGGTCGAAGCCGAACACGCCCATGGCGCGGCGCATCCAGCCCTTGTCGTCCGACGTTTCCACCCGGGTGATGCGCATGCGCATCTCCTGCGGCTTGTCGCCCTCCTCCTGCCCGCCGATCTCGTGCAGCCGGCGCTTCAGCCGGTCGAGCCGCTTGCGCTCCGCGATGATGGAGAAGCCGGTGGTGATCATGCCGATGAGCATCAGCAGCGCGCCGAACAGCCAAAAGAGCCGGTTATCCCCGGACATGGCGCCCCCCTTTCCGCTGCTGAGCGCTGGGCTCAGTTCCGCGCACGTTCCATCTCCGCTGCCTCGTCGAGCGCCGTCATCCAGTCGCGGTCGTAGCCGAAATAGGTCAGGCGGCCGTAGCAGGCCGGGCGTGCCTTGCTCACCTTGTAGTGGCCGACGATCCGGCCCTCGTGGTTCTCGCCGTCCATCACGAACTGGAAGATGTCGTTCATCAGCACGACATCGCCTTCCATGCCGCAGATCTCGGTCACCTGGGTTACCCGGCGGCCGCCATCGCGCTGGCGTTCCACCTGCACGATAAGGTTCACGGCGCTGACGATCTGCACCCGGATGGCGCGCGAGGGCAGGCCCATATTGCCCATCTGCACCATGTTCTCGATGCGGATCAGCGCGTCGCGCGTGGTGTTGGCGTGGATGGTGGACATGGAGCCGTCATGGCCGGTGTTCATCGCCTGCAGCATGTCGAACGCCTCGCCGCCGCGGACCTCGCCGATGATGATGCGGTCGGGCCGCATGCGCAGGGCGTTGCGCACCAGGTCGCGCTGGGTGATCTCGCCGCGGCCTTCCAGGCTCATCGGCCTTGTTTCCAGGCGCACCACGTGCGGCTGCTGGAGCTGCAGCTCGGCGGCGTCTTCCACCGTGATCACGCGCTCGCGTTCCTCGATCAGGCGGGAGAGCGCGTTCATCATCGTGGTCTTGCCGGAGCCGGTGCCGCCCGAGATGATGATGTTGAGGCGCGAGGCCGAGGCCAGCGACAGGATCTTGGCGACCGGGCGGGTGAGGGCGCCGAAGCCCACCAGCCGCTCGAAATCGATCGGCTTCTTGCTGAACTTGCGGATGGACATGCTGGGTCCATCGAGCGCCAGCGGCGGGAAGACGATGTTCACGCGGCTGCCATCCTTCAGGCGCGCATCGACCATCGGGCTCGCCTCGTCCACGCGGCGGCCGACGCCGGCGGCGATGCGCTGGCAGATGCCGGCCAGGTGCGCCTCGTCGCGGAACTTCACGTTGGAGAGCTCCACCTTGCCGCCGCGCTCCACGAACACCTTGTTGGGGCCGTTCACCATGATGTCGGCCACGCGCTCATCGTCCAGCAGCGGCTGCAGCGGGCCGAGGCCGAGCATGTCGTTCACCAGCTCCATCGCCAGCATGCGCTGCTCGACGGCGTTGAGGTGCACGCGGCGGTCGGTGGCGATCTCGCTGATCAGCCGCTCCACCTCGGTGGCCAGCCGTTCGGGCGAGAGCGCGGCCACGGCGGCGGGCTCCAGCCGGGCCAGGCACAGCACGCGCAGCTCCGCGATCGCCTCCGGCGGCGCGCTTTGCGCGGCGGTGGTCACGTTGATGCTCCGCTCCGGCACCGCGGCGGCGGCGGCGGCGGCCACGGGCATGTCGGCCGTGCTGCGGCGGCGGCCAAATCCGACGGCACCGAAACTCACTGAACGCCTCCGTTCGTCATGCTGTGGTCCCTGGCTCTGCCGCTGGTCACTTCCTGCCGCCGAACAGGCGCCAGCCGCGCTTGGCCGGGGCGGCGGCGCCATCGGAGGAGCGCTTGCCCTGGTCCAGCAGGCCGCTGGCGGCACAGAGCGTGGTGATCTCCATGATCGCCGTGCGCAGCGGGCTGCGGGCGGCGGCGGCGGGTTCGCCCAGGTTCACCGCATTGGCCACCACGCGCGGCAGGTCCGGGATGGCGACGTCGGTCTTCATGCCCAGGGTTTCCTCCACCTGGCGGCGCTGCAGCCCGCCGGGCATGCCCAGGCGGTTGAGTACCAGCACCGGCCGGTCGGTCTGCTCCACCCCGGCCTTCAGGCCGAGCAGCTTCAGCGTGTCGCGGATGGAGACCAGGCTGGGCAGCAGCACCACCACGCGCTGGTTGGCCTGGCGGATCAGGTCGCGGCTGAAGGCCATGCCGTTGAACGGCACGTCGGCCACCACGAAATTGTAGCGCTTGCGCAGGGCGGACATCAGCGCGGCCGCGGCGCCATCGGCATAGACGGGCGCGTCCATCAGCGGCACGTCGCTGGCCAGCACGTGCAGACGGTCGGAGACGGGCTGGGCGGCGCGTTCGGCCAGCAGCGCATCGATGCGCTCCGGCGTTTCCAGCGCGGATTGCAGGCCGCCGCTGGGGGCGGTGTTGAGCAGGAAGGCGCCGGTGCCGCGGTGCAGGTCGGCATCCAGCAGCACGGTGTGGCGGTGGCGCTCGGCACCCAGGTGCCAGGCGAGGTTGGCCGCCAGCATGGAGGTGCCGGCCCCGCCCTGCGCGCCGGTGAAGGCGATCATCCGCCCGCCCAGCACCACGCCGGCGCGGCTGGACTGGCCGCGCACGAAGGGGCCGAAATGCCGCGCCACGATGTCGCGCGTCAGCGGCTTGGCGAGGTATTCCATCGCGCCCAGGCCGCGCGTGACCTCTCTATAGAAGGTGATGTCGTGGATATCGCCCACCACCAGCACGCACACATCCGGCTCCACCACCTCCGACAGCGCGCCGAGGGCGGCCAGCGGCTCATCCTCGCCGGAGACGTCCACCACCAGGATGCGCGGGGTCTTCACCTTCTGCAGGGCGGCGATGCCGGCGCGGATGCCGCCGCGGCGCATGTCCGCGGTTTCCAGCAGCAGGTCCGCCAGCCCGTCGCGCACCGCAGCTTCGGTGTGCGCATCCACCAGGAAGGTCATGATCTGCGGCCGGTCGTGGCGCACCGCGCCCAGGCCGGGGTCGCCACTGGCGGGACGTGCGATCACCTCGGACATCAGCGGGTTGCCTCCTGGCCGCCGCCGCGCTGGCCGCCGCCGGCCTGCTGCGCGCCCTGGCCCTGCGGCCGCTGGGCGGGCGCGCCCTGCCACAGGCGCTCCACCGCCGTGCCGCTGCTGCGCACGGAGCCCGAGGTGTCGCCGCGCCCGCGCACCAGGTCGGCCGGGTTGGCCACCTGGGCGGCGATATTGGCCTCGTTCACCCCGCTGGGCCGCCAGATCCCCGCCTTCTCGTAGGGGTCGGTGGCGGAACAGCCGGCCAGCGCCCCGGAGAGGGCGAGCAGGGCGAGCGGGGCGACGCGCATCTTGCGGGTGCGGCTCATGGGGGTGCTCACAGGAGGGGTTTTGCTCACTGAAGGATGAAGCCGGGGCGGCCGGGGCGGCCGGGCGGGGAAAGCGGCATCGGCACCAGCGCCGGGGCCGGCGCCGCGCCGGGCAGGGTGGCGGGCGGGGCCGGCGGGCCGCCGGTCTGGCGCATCATCAGCAGCCGGTCGCGGTCGTTCGGCACGGTGTAGTTGTCGCCGGCCATGCGCAGCTGGTTGGGGTCGTTCACCGGCTTCACCACGAACGGGGTGATCAGGATCACCAGCTCCGTTTCGTTGCGCTGGAACCGGTCGGAGCGGAACAGCGCGCCCAGGATCGGCACCTCGCCGATGCCCGGCAGCGCCTTGTCCGCCTGGCGCAGGGAATCCTGCAGCAGCCCGGCGATGGCGAAGCTCTGGCCGCTGCCCAGCTCCACCACCGTCTCCGCCCGGCGCACCGTGAGGCCCGGCACGCGGAAGCTGAGGCCGCCGGCCACCAGCTGCACGGCGTTGTCGTCCGACAGCTGGCTCACTTCCGGGGCGACCTTCATGTTGATCCGCCCGTCGGTCAGCACCGTGGGCAGGAAGGTGAGGTTCACGCCGAACTTCTTGAACTCGATCGAGATCATGCCGTTGTTCTGGCCGACCGGGATCGGGTACTCGCCGCCGGCCAGGAAGCTGGCGGAATGGCCGCTGAGCACGGTGAGGTTGGGTTCCGCCAGCACGCGCGCCAGGTTGTCCTGCGCCAGGGCGTCGATCAGCCCGTTGAAGGACACGCCCTGGTTGCCGAAGGCGCCGGCCGTCGGGGCGCCGCCCAGCACGCCGGTGGAGGCGGCATTGGCGTTGAAGGCCAGCGCCGGCAACCGCGCGATGCTGCCGATCACGCCCAGCGCCTGCCAGTCGATGCCCAGGTTGCGGGTGACGGAGCGCTGGATCTCCGCGATGCGCACCCGCAGCATCACCTGCGTGCCGCCGGTGACGGAGATCTGGTCGTCCACCACCTGGCCCTCGGCCAGGAAGCCGCGGGCGATCGCCACGGCGCGCGCCGCCTCCTCCGGGCTGCCGACGGTGCCGGTGACCATCAGGCCCTTGGTTTGCGGCGAGACGCGGATGGTGGCGCCTGGCAGCACCCGCGC
>JBIKOJ010000042.1:0-29187 GCA_044358135.1 Acetobacteraceae bacterium
CTCGAACACGGTGGGTCGGCCCTGGGGGTCGCGATGGGTGGTCACCAGGCCGTCGGGCTTGTGGTAGCGCCAGAGGCGGGTGCGCTCGGGTTCATTGACCAGCGTGCCGTTGACGGTGACGAGGTCGCCTGGCTCGATGAAGGTGGCGGGGTGGGTGACGACCACGTTGTTGAGCTTCACCCGGCCCTCGGTGAGCAGCTTCTCCGCGTCTCGCCGGCTGGCGATGCCGGCGCGGGCGAGCCACTTGGCGATGCGTTCGCCCTTGGGGCTCGCCGGGGGGGCATCGGTCTCGGGTTCGCCGGACTCGGGGGTATCGCTCATGCGCGGGCCGCGGCGGCGAGCGCGTCGAAGATGCGGCGGTCGCCGGGATCGATGAAGAATTCCGGGTGCCACTGCACGCCGAGGCAGAAGCGGTAGCTGGCGTCCTCGATCCCCTCGATCACGCCATCCGGGGAGGTGGCATTCACGATGGCGCGCGGGCCGGGCGCGCGGACGGCCTGGTGGTGGGAGGTGTTCACGTTCATGGCGGTGGAGCCCACGATGCGGTGCAGCAGGGTGCCGGGGACAACGGCGATCTCGTGGCCCGGTTCATTGCGCGGGTTCTTCTGCTCGTGGTCCAGTGCGTTCGGGATCGCATCCGGGATGTGCTGGATCAGGGTGCCGCCGAGGGCCACGGCCAGGAGCTGCTCGCCACCGCAGATGCCGAGCACGGGCATGTTGCGGGCGAGCGCGCCGCGCACCAGGGCGAGTTCGGCGGCGGTGCGGCCTTCCTTCAGGATGACCGTGTCGTGGCGGCCGGCATCGCCGTAGAGCGAGGGATCGACATCGAACGCGCCGCCCGTGACGATCAGTGCGTCAATCCTGTCGAGCATGGCTTCGGCGAGGTTGGCGTTGTGCGGCAGGGCCATGGGCAGGCCGCCGGTGGCCGCCACCGCATCCATGTAGTTGGTGCGAAGGGCGTACCAGGGGTATTTCGAGTAGCCGCCGGGCTTCTCGCTATCGAGGGTGACGCCGATGGTGGGCAAGGTGCGCGTGCTCATAGGCGGTTGCTACGCCGCGGGGTGCAGCGGTGGCAAGGACGGATCATGAACGCGATGAACGCCGCACTGGATGAGGCGAAGGCGGCCGCCCTGCGCGGGGAGGTTCCGGTGGGGGCCGTGGTGCTGGCGCCGGACGGGCGCATCCTGGCGCGGGCCGGCAACCAGGTGGAAGCGGCGCACGATGCGGCGGGCCATGCGGAGATGATCGCGCTGCGGGCGGCGGCCCAGGCGATCGGCTCGCCGCGGCTGGTGGGGTGCGACCTGGTGGTGACGCTGGAGCCCTGCCCGATGTGTGCAGCGGCGGCGGGGCTGTTCCGCATCCGCCGGGTGGTGTTCGGCGCCTATGACCCGAAGGGCGGCGGGGTGGAGCATGGGCCGCGCATCTATGCCGCGCCGGGCGCGCAGCACCGGCCGGAAGTGGTGGGCGGCGTGCGGGAGAGCGAGGCGGCGGCGCTGCTGAAGGATTTCTTCGCCGCGCTGCGCTGACGTGCCTTCAGGAGGCGGAGGTGAAGCCCCGCCGCTCCAGCGCGATGCCGACGGCGCGCACCAGGGTGTAGGTGCCGGTGAGGGAGAGGCCTGCCAGGCGGGTCATACTGTTGGCCCAGACCCAGACGAGGGCGAGGGCAGCGGCGAGCAGGCCGGCGGTGATCATCACCACGTCGGCCACGCGCAGCCAGTCGGACAGCGGCATGTCCTGGTGGATGTCGGCCAGGAGGGACAGGCCGGTGGCGGCGGCGGTACGGGCTTCGGCGATGCCGGCGGCGAGGCACAGGGACAAGTCGGCGCGGGAGAGACCCGCGATGGCCTGGGCGAGGTGGCAGGCGGCACCTTCCGGCGGGAGCAGGGAATCGGCCCAGCTGTCCATCGCCGGAACGCCGGCGGTGAAGCTGAGCAGGCCGGTGATGAAGTAGTACATCCAGATGGATCGGTACATGGTCCAGGCGTCCGGCAGGAGGGGGCGGCGGAGGAATGCGCCGAAAGGGTGAGTGTTTCGTTAAGTTAACATATGTCGTGGGGCGGGGCGGTCCGGCGGAAAGGATTGCGAAAAGGAAGCCGGCCTAGGCGGCGCGGCTCCGGAGGCACTGGGACAGGCCCTGCAGCAGGCAGTAGGCGTCGCGCAGGGCAGAAAGGACATTGAAAGAAACGTCTAATAAACGGAACCCTAGATCACCGGGCGGACGAAACGCAACAAAGCGGTAGGAATTGCGGTAGCCAATCTGAAAGAATTTACAAAAATGAACATTATGAGAAATGTTCAGATACAAACACACGACAACGCCGCCCGGCGGGGCCGGGCGGCGCGGATGGTGACGGGATCGTGAAGCGCGGTGGGGCGGGGCGTCAGCCTGGCGGGATCAGCAGCAGGCCGCCATCGGGGGCCGGCAGGGCGCGCTGGTTGTAGAGCAGGGCGGCGCGGCGGTCGCGCTCCTCCTGCGGCAGGGTGCTGGGGTCTTCAGCGAAGCCTGCGCCGGCGGCAAGGCCGCGCTGCACGGCGGGGCGGGCGGCCAGTTCGGCGTGCCAGCGGGCAAAGTAGGGGAATTCGGCGATGTCCTGTCCCTGCCCCTTCCAGTTCACCGTCCAGGGGAAGCAGATCATGTCGGCGATGCTGTAGCTGTCCCCGGCCAGGTAGCGGCGGCTGTGCAGGCGGTTGTTCAGTACGCCATACAGGCGGTTCGCCTCGTCGGTGAAGCGGCGCACGGCGTAGGACTGGTCGCCCTTGGTTTCGCCCAGGCGGCGGAAATGGCCGCATTCGCCGAGCTTGGGCCCCTGGTTGGCCATCTGCCAGAACACCCACTGCATCACCTCGGTGCGGCCGCGAGCGTCGGCGGGCAGGAACTGGCCGTGCTTCTCCGCCAGGTACTGCATGATGGCGCCGGATTCGAACACCGGCACCGCGGCGCCGCCATCGGCCGGCGCGTTGTCCACCAGCACCGGCATGCGGTGGTTGGGGTTCATCTGCAGGAACTCGGGCCGGAACTGGTCGCCACGGCCGATATTGACCGGCACGATGGTGTAGGGCGCGCCCAGCTCCTCCAGCAGGATGGTGACCTTCTTGCCGTTGGGGGTCGGCCAGTAGTGCAGGTCGTAGACCATCCTTGGGATCTCCCGTGGTTTCAGCTTCCGCGCGTGGCGATCTGGGCAGTGTCCACCAACTCGTGCAGCAGGGCCAGCGTGGCGGCACCGGAGGCGGTGAAGGGATCGAGCACCGGCTTCTCGGAATATTTCAGCAGCAGGGCGGTGTTCACGCGGGCGATGTTCACCTGGCCCATGTTCCAGTGGCCGAAGCGGCGCTCGCCGATCTCCTCGTAGGCCAGCATGCGCACGGCGCTGTGGCGGTCATCCCGCACGATGGTGGCGAACAGGTCGCAGACCGGATCGCGCCCGCCTTCCAGCACCTGGACGAAGACATCGTCCACGAAGCAGAGCAGGCCGGTGATGCCGCGGGCAGGGTTGTTGCGGCGGGACTGCTCCAGGATCGCATCCACCACGGCGGGGGTGAGCGGCTGGCGGGCGCGGCTGGCGTAGAGGCAGCGGACGAGCATCGGGGGGCTAGGCCTTCAGGTTGATCAGCGAGAGGAATTCACGCCGCAGCGCGGGGTCCTTGAGGAAGGAGCCGCGCATGACCGAGTTGATCATCTTGGTGTTGGTGTCCTTCACCCCGCGCCAGTGCATGCAGAAATGGTCGGCCTCCATCACCACAGCCAGCCCATCGGGCGCCACCTTGCTCATCAGCAGGTCGGCCATCTGGGCGATCGCCTCCTCCTGGATCTGCGGGCGGCTCATCACCCAATCGGCCAGGCGGGCGTATTTGGACAGGCCGATGAGGTTGGAGTGCTCGTTGGGCATCAGCCCGATCCACAGCCGGCCCATGATCGGGCAGAAATGGTGGCTGCAGGCGCTGCGCACGGTGATGGGGCCGACGATCATCAGCTCGTTGAGCTGCTCGGCGTTGGGGAACTCGGTCACCGGCGGGGCGGCGGCATAGCGGCCGCGGAACACCTCGTTGAGGTACATCTTGGCGACGCGGCGCGCGGTGTCCTGCGTGTTGTGGTCGCTCTCGGTGTCGATCACCAGGCTTTCCAGCACGCCCTGCATCTTGCCGGCGACCTCGTCCAGGAGCTGCTCGAGATCACCGGGCAGGAGGAACTCGCTGATGTTGTCGTTGGCGTGGAACCGCTTGCGCGCGCGACGGATGCGGTTGCGGATGCGGGTGGAGGCGGATTCGGCCGTGGCTGCACCCGGCTGGGGCACCTCGTCCTCGGAGTCGGCGGGGGGTGGCGGCATCGGGGCTTCCATCGCGGTCGGGGGGCGGCTTGGGCGTTTCGGCATCAGACATGGGGTGGAGCGCCACACCTGCAACGCTTGTATGGCGCTGTGGGCACGGCGGTGGCCAGGGCGGACGGGCGAGGCGATGGTTGCGGCATGGCAGGGCCCGCCAGATTGCATATCTTATCGGCGCTTTCCGTAACAATCACATCGCCTGGAATGCGGACGACACGGCATTCGGCGGTGCAAGCCGGTGCAAACTTGCACTGAGGTGGCAAAACCTGCACGGCAGGCGGCGGAAGATGAAGCCTGTATGCTGTCCTTCCGGAAGTTCATTGCTGCACACTGGGAACATGGAAAAACGTACCTTGCGTCCGGCTGCGGAATCGCGCAATTGCGATCCACCTTCACGGAGTGTTGATCCATGGTGAACCGCCTGCCGCTGGCCGCCCCCGATCGGCTTTACTTTTCCGAGCTGCATTCCCTGGCGGTGGACCGTCGCGGCAACGAGGTGCTGTGCGGCCTGTCGCTGGAGGAATCGCTGGAATACCTCTCGATCACGCGCCAGCACCTGAAGCAGTTCCCGGAGCAGAAGGCGCGCTACCGCTACCTGCACGACAAGAACAAGTCGATTGCAGTCGCGCTGTCCCAGGCGGCCGAGCAGGCGTGGCGGACCGGGCGGCCGAACTGAACGCCGAGCCTTCCGATCCCCCAGCAAACGGGGCCGGGGCGTGATGCCCCGGCCCTTTCTGCGTGTGGCGGATGCGGCGACGTCAGGCGGCGAGCTGGTCGTCCATGCGGTAGCCGGCACCCCAGACGGTGGTGATGAGGTTGGCCGCCCCGGCGGCGGCCAGCTTGCGGCGGATCTTGCAGATGAAGACGTCGATGATCTTGCCCTCGGGCTCGTCGCATTCGGAGGCGTAGAGATTGGCCACGATGCTGTCGCGCGTGACCAGCTTGCGGTGGCGCAGCGCCAGGCACTGCACGATGGCGAACTCGCGCTCCGTCAGGCGCAGCGGGCGGTCGTTGACCAGCACCTCCCGCGCTTCGATATCGAGCGTGAGGGGGCCGACGGTGAGGCGGCTGCGGGCGAAGCCACGGCTGCGGCGGATGAGCGCCCGGCAGCGTGCGGCCAGCTCCTCCGGGCCGCAGGCGATGTCGACCACGTCATCCGCACCAAGGCCGAGGGCGGCGACGACATGGCGCTGGACGTCGGCGGAGAGGATGAGGGCGGGGATGGGCAGGTTGGCGGCGCGCAGGGCGCGGATGCTGCGGCAGCAATCGCCCTGGCCGGGCGGACAATGGAGCACCACGAGATCGTATTCGTCGTGGCGCAGGACGGAGATGGCCTCCTCGGCATCCTCGACCCCGGTGACGGCGAAGCCGGCCTTGCCGAGGTGGAGGCGGAGGGCGGCGGTGTTCGGGCCACACATGACAATGCGCATGAGAAATACTCCAGCGTGAACGCTCAAATAATTATTCGGTAACGTGTCTTTTTTTATTTACGTGTTTATACGTAGTGAAATGATGGTCTGATCTGAATGGGCGGTATTGTTTGCGATGCGTAGTGTTTACACGCGCATAGATTGCCGAATCATTGGCAAGCGTCAAGGAAGATCGGCGTCTCATCCGAAATTTCGCAGACACGAGCAGCAGGTTTGCGGAGCCAGGCCGAGCGCCCCCGCAGCCGGGGCGCCGGGCGCGCGGGTCAGTCGCCCAGGGCGGCGAAGACGGCGGCGGCGAGGCTGGTGCCGCGCGGGTTGCTGGCGATCTGGCCGCCCATGCGGTTCATCACATAGCCGATCCCCACCTGCCGCCGCGGATTGGCGCAGCCGAAGGCGCCGCCCCAGCCGGTATGGCCGAATGTGTCCGCATGCGGGCCGAAGGCGGGGGCGACATGGCTGGAGACACCGGCGCCCCAGTGGCGCGGGCCCACCATCTGGTCCGGCCCCAGATGGCGCGGGGCGCGCAGACGGTCGATCCCCTCCGGCGAGATGATGCGGATGCCATCCAGCGCGCCGCCATGGGCCAATGCGCCGTAGATGCGGGCAAGGCCCTGGGCGGAGGCCTGGCCATTGGCGGCCGGGATCTCCGCTTCGCGCCAGGCGCGGGTGTTGGGCAGGGCGGGATCGGCCACCGGGTTGGTCACGGCGCGGCGCGCGATCTCCGGCAGGCCCGGCCCGCCCGGGATGGCGTTGGCCGGCGGCGGCGGCAGCAGCTCCGCCACGCGCCAATCATGCGCGGCGGGCAGGCCGACGTGGAAATCCGCTCCCAGCGGGGTGGCGATGGCGTCGCGGATGAAGCTGCCGGGATGCTGGCCGGTGATGCGCCGCACCACCTCGCCCGCCAGATAGCCGTGGGTGATGGCGTGGTAGGAGGCGAGCGTGCCGGGCTCCCACGCCGGCGCCTGGGCGGCGAGGCGGGATGTGGCGATGCGCCAGTCGTAGAGATCATCCCAGCTCGTCGGCGCCTCCCAGCCATTGAGGCCGGATTGGTGCGACAGGATCTGGCCGATGGTGATGGCCTCCTTGCCGTTCGCGGCGAATTCCGGCCAGTGCTTCGCCACCGGATCGTCGTAGCGGGCGGCCCCCTGGTCGACCAGGATGGCCACGGCCAGCGCGGTGATGCTCTTGCTGGCGGACCAGACATTCACCAGCGTGTCCCGCGCCCAGGGGCGGGTGCGGGCGGTGTCGGTGAAGCCGCCCCAGAGATCCACCACGCAGCGGCCTTCGAAATAGACGGCGAGCGCCGCGCCCAGCTCGCTCTCGGGTTCCTCACGGTGGAAATTGGCCGCGAAGGCGTCCTCCACCACCGCGAAGCCCGGGGCCACCCAGCCTGAGATCACCGCTTCGCTGCCCATGGCCCGTTCTCCCTGTGTCCGCCCGAAGGCTAGCCGAGGATGGACGCGCCGTTGAAGGGGCGCGCCGGTGTAGGATGTGCATCGCTTGCCGCAACGCCGGGGGACCGAGATGGCTGCATCCGACTGCCATGACATCGCCGACCTGCGCGCGGCTGCGCGCCGCCGCCTGCCGCGCGGGTTGTTCGACTATGTGGATCGCGGCTGCGACGACGACGGGGGCCTGGCGCGCAACCGCGCGGGGTTCGATGCCGTAGCTTTCGCGCCACGCGCCCTGCGCGGCATCGCCGAACGGACCACGCAGACCACGCTGTTCGGCCGCCCCCTGGCCTTCCCCGCCGCGATCGCGCCGATGAGCCCGGCGGGGCTGCTGTGGCATGAGGGCGAGGGCGCGCTGGCCGCGGCGGCGCGGGAGGCGGGCATTCCCTATACCCTGCCCACGGAATCGATGACCCCGCTGGCGGCGATCGCCGCGGCAATGGGCGGCGCGCCGTGGTGGTTTCAGCTCTATCTCTGGGCGGACAAGGCGGAGAGCCTGCGCCTGGTGGACCGGGTGGCGCAGGCGGGGGCGGAGGTGCTGCTGCTGACGGTGGACACCACCGTCTCCCCACACCGCGCCTTCAACCACCGCAGCGGCTTCGCCACCCCGTTCCGGCCCGGGCTGCGCAACGTGGCCGACATGCTGCTGCATCCGCGCTGGCTGGCCGGCACGATGGGGCGCTACGCGCTGGGCGCCGGCGTGCCGCGCATGCTCAACCATCCCGGCCAGCCTGGCGCGCTGGGCGGCGGCGGGCCGGCGACGAAGCTGAACGGCGGCATCACCTGGAACGACGTGGCGGCGCTGCGCCGCGCCTGGCACGGCCGGCTGCTGGTGAAGGGCATCCTGCGCGCCGACGATGCCCGCCGCGCGGTGGAGGCAGGGGCGGATGGCGTGGTGGTCTCCAACCACGGCGCGCGCAACCTGGATGCCGCCATGCCCTCCATCGCCGCCCTGCCTGCCATCGCCGACGAGATCGGCCGGCACGCCACGGTGCTGCTGGACAGCGGGGTGCGCCACGGCGTGGACATCGCCCGCGCCCTGGCGCTGGGCGCGGATGCGGTGCTGCTGGGCCGCGCCGTGCTCTATGGCGTGGCAGCCTTCGGGCAAGCCGGGGCCGCACGGGCGTTGGCGCTGCTGCGGCACGAGTTCGACACCGCGATGGCGCTGCTGGGTGCGGCCAGCCCGGGGGAGGTTACGCGGGAACTGGTTGCGCCTGCTGCAGCCCCGCCTTGGCCATGAGGGCGCCATAGGTCGCGGTGTCCAGCGCGTCGCCCTTGGGCAGGCCCTCCGCCTTGCGGAAGGCGGCGATGGCGGTGCGGGTGTTCTGGCCCACCACGCCGTCGGGCTCGCCGGGGCTGTAGCCGAGATAGATCAGCGCGGCCTGGGCGGTGCGGGCGCGCAGGTCTCGCCCCACGCCGCTGCTGAACCTGTCGAAGGCGCCCTTCAGCTTCACGTCGTACTGGTTCTTCCAGTACTCCGGCCCGTTATAGCCGCGCGCGAAGGCCGCCCAGTCGCGCCTGGCGAGGTGGCGGTGGAGGCGGTTGGCGGCGATGAACCTGGCCATGCCGAGCAGCTGCCAGTCCTCGCCCTCGGCCATGCGGGTGGCCATGTCGGCGGCGCTGGCGAAGCCGGCGGCCACGGCATTGAAGCCCATCACCTGGCCCAGCCCCCAGCTGGCGCTGCGCAGCGCCGGCTCCGGCGCCACGCCGGCCGCCTTCAGCAGGGCGAGCGCGCGGCCGATGCGGTCGTATTCCGGGGCGCCGCCGATATAGCCGCCCCCGTTGGGGGCGGAGAGGTCCGGCGCGGCTGCGGCGAAGCGGCCACCGGTCTCCTTGTGGAAGATGTGGCGCTCGAACAGCACCTTGGGCCGGCGGTCGGGCTGGAAACCGAAGCCGCGGCTCTCCACCGTCAGCACCGACCACAGCACCGGCAGGTCCGCCACCGGGTCCAGCTCCATCGCCACAAGCGCCGCGGCCATGCCGGCATCGCTCATCGGCCGGCCTACCCCGGCAAACTCCGGCTTTCCGGCCATGCGCTGTTCCCCCTGCTGGATCGCAGGGGCGATGCTAGCCGGACGTTGCGGATGGGCACAATCGCCGCATGCGGTCCTACAGCGCCGCAACGTAGGCGGCCACGCCGGACAGCGCCCGTTCGCCCAGCGGCTGTCCGAGCAGCTGCACGCCGAGCGGCAGGCCGCCGACCGAAAGCTTCGGCAGCGAGATCGCCGGGCAGCGCAGGGCGGAGCCGGGCACGTTGAAGATGGAGTTGCCGGTATAGGCCAGCCCCACCGGCGCCGCGCCGGGGGCGGCCAGCGTGATGCAGGCATCGGCCACATCGGCCAGCAGGGCCAGGCGCTCGCGCATCATGTCCCGCCGGTGCAGCAGCACGCGGTACTCGTCCGGCGTCATGCGGCGGCCGGCGGCGATACCCTCGCGCAGATGGGCGCTGACGCCCTCGCCGTGGCGGGTTTCCAGCTCCGCCAGCGGCCAGGCCTTTTCCCAATGGTTGATCCCCTGGGAGATCGGGCCGGCCTCGGCGATCGCTTCCTCCAGCAGGGCGACGCGCGCGGAGGTGGTGCGGTCGATCAGGTGCACGCCCTGGGCGGTGAGGCGGCGCAGGAAATCCTGGAAGGCGTCGATCGCGCCGGGCTCGGCCAGCGCCCAGCCGGCGGTCTGCAGCACGGCGAGCGTGCCGGGCTTGCGCGGCGCCTGGGGCTCGGGGCCGCCGGTGAAGGGCGGGTGGCCCGGGTCGCCGCCGGCGATGCTGGCCACCACGTGGCACACCGCCCAGCCATCCTCCAGCGTGGCCGACAGCGTGCCGAGCGCGTTCTGGCTGAACTGGTCGCTGATGCCGCCGCGGTTGATCGCGCCGAAGCTCGGCTTGATGCCGACCACGCCGCAGAAACTGGCCGGGCGCAGGATGGAGCCACCCACCTGGCTGCCGATCGCCACCGGCACCATCCCGGCCGCCACCGCGGCGGCGGAACCGGAGGACGAGCCGCCGGGGGTGCGCGCGGGGTCGTGCGGGTTGGTGGTGGGGCCCGGCACCATGTCCGCGAACTCGGTGGTCACGGCCTTGCCCACGATCACCGCCCCGGCGCGGCGCAGCGCCCAGGCCACCGCGGAATCGCGGCCACTGTGCGTGCCCTCGAAGATCGGCGAGCCGAAGCCGGTGGGCAGGTCGGCGGTTTCCAGGATGTCCTTCAGCGCGATCGGCATGCCGTCGATCGCCGAAAGCGGCGTGCCGGCGCGCCAGCGGGCGGTGGAGGCATCCGCGGCGCGGCGGGCGGCCTCGGCGCCGATCGCGGCGAAGGCGCGCACCACGGGTTCGCGTTCCGCGATACGGGCGAGGCAGGTTTCCAGCAGGTCACGCGGCGAGCCGATGCCCTCGGCGAAGCCGCGGCTGAGCGTGGCATAGGTGGACATGCGGGCCTCCTGCGATGCTGCGGCCGGAATGGTAGGCGGCGCCGGGGCGTCATGCCAGGGTACCAGCAGGAGGAACGGCGCGATGCATCTGGGGATCGATCTCGGCACCTCGGCGGTGAAGGCAGTGCTGACGGGGATGGACGGCGCCTTGCTGGCGCAGGCCTCCGCACCGGTGCCCAGTTCCTTCCCGCGTCCGCTCTGGAGCGAGCAGAACCCCGAGGAGTGGTGGCGCGCCACGGGCCAGGCGGTGGCCGGGCTGGGCATCGACCTGTCGCGCGTGCGCGGCATCGGCCTCTCCGGCCAGATGCACGGGGCGGTGCTGCTGGATGGCGCAGACCGGGTGCTGCGCCCGGCGATCCTGTGGAATGACGGGCGCTGCGCGGCGGAATGCGCGGTGCTGGAGGCCGCCGGCGTGCGGGCCGCAACAGGCAACCTCGCCATGCCCGGCTTCACCGCGCCGAAGCTGCTCTGGGTGCGCCACCACGAACCGGACATCTTCGCCGCCACGCGCCGCGTGCTGCTGCCGAAGGACTGGCTGCGGCTGCGCATGGCCGGGGAGGCGATCACCGACATGTCCGATGCCGCCGGCACGCTGTGGCTGGATGTCGGCGCGCGGCGCTGGTCCGAAGCGATGCTGGCGGCGACCGGGCTTTCGCCCACCCACATGCCTGCGCTGGTGGAAGGCACCGCCCCGGCCGGGCGGCTGCGGGCGGAGGTGGCCGCCGCCTGGGGGCTGCCGGCGGGCATCCCCATCGCCGGTGGCGCGGGGGACCAGGCGGCCGGGGCGGCAGCACTCGGCTGCGTGCGCCCGGGCCAGGGCTTCGTGGCGCTCGGCACGTCGGCGGTGCTGTTCGTGTGCGACGCGGGCTTCCTGCCGGATCTCGACCGCACCGTGCACGCGTTCTGCCACTGCGTGCCGGATGTCTGGCACCGCATGACCGTCTCGCTCTCCGGCGCCTCGGCGCTGGCCTGGATCACCCGCGCCACCGGGGCCGCGAACGAGGCGGCGCTGCTGGCGGAGATGGAGCAGAGCACCGAGGCACCACCCGTGTTCCTGCCGCACCTGACCGGGGAGCGCACGCCGCACAACGACCCGGGCGCGGAGGCGGCCTTCGTTGGCCTGCGCGCGGCGCATGGGCGCGGCGACCTCGCGCGCGCGGTGCTGGAAGGCGTGGCCTTCACGCTGGCCGAGGGCATGGAGGTGCTGGCGGCGCGCGGGGCGCCGGTGGCGCCGCTGGTGGCGATCAGCGGCGGGGCGCGCTCGCCCGCCTGGATGCGGCTGGTGGCCGCTGCCCTGGATCTGCCGGTGGCCACCGTGCATGGCGGCGAGGTCGGCTCGGCGCTGGGTGCGGCCCGGCTGGCACGGGTAGCAGCCGGGGACGGCTCGGCGGAGGAGGTGTTCACACCCCTGCCGGTGGCGGCGCTGCATGCGCCAGACCGGTTGCTGCAGGAGGCACTGGCGCCGCGCCGGGCGGTGCATCGCGCTCTGTACGCCGCGTTGCGGCCGTTGCGCCCGGCGGCGATGCTCGCGGGATCGTGAAGTCCCGCCGGTATCATGCCGAAACGATCGTGCAACCCTGCCGGCGGGCGGGTGGGCGGCAGGAATCACGGCCCGTCAGCACGCTCTGGCATGCAGCAGCGCAGATGCAGCATAGCAACGGTGCTGGCACCACAACGGAGCTTTGCTTGACAGCGCGGTCGTACCGGACCGAATCATCATGCGTGGCCGCCGCTCCTCAGAGGGGCGCCGCAAGGAGAGGCCCGCCGGCACCGGGGCCTGGCGGCGCTGCGCCCCAGGGGCACGGCGCAGCGACACGCTGCGGGGAGCCGAGGACCGAATGAGCATCGCCGTGGAGACGCCGCAGACCGGGCCGGCCGTCTTCCGCCTGCCGCGCACGGTGGCGCCGCTGTCCTGGCTGCTGGCCGGGGCGGTGATGCTGCCGCTGCTGGTGGCCGGCGCCGGGGCGTGGCTCGCCTGGCGCGGCACCTGGGACAGCGCGCGGGTGGAACTGGTTCATGCCGCCGACGCTGCCGCCGAATACATGCGCCGCGTGCTGGACGGGCACCGCGCCGCCGCCGACCGGGTGAACGACCTGCTGCGCGGCCTGTCGGATGCGGAGATCCGCGCGCAGGAGGTTTCCTTGCACGCCCGGCTGCGCGCCATCGTGCCGGAGCTGCCCCTGGTTTTCACCGCCTATGTCGGCGACCGCGACGGGGTGCTGCTGCTCAGCGCCACCATGGCGCCGGTGCCGCGCCTCTCCATCGCCGACCGCGAGTTCCATCAGCTTCTCGCCGGACCCAACCCGCCGGCCACGGTGGTGAGCCGCGTGTATCTTGGCCGGGCGGAGGACAGCATGTTCTTCGCCGTCGCCCGGCCGCGGCGCGACACCGGCCAGGCGGGGGATGAGGGGTTCCAGGGCCAGGTCAACGTTTCCATCGATCCGCGGCTGGTGTCCGAGGGGCTTGGCCGGCTGCTGGTGGGGCCGCAGGACACGCTGGCGGCGATCCGCGCCGACGGCCACGTGCTGGCGCGCCACCCCGCCTTCGACCGGCCGCTGCCGCAACTGCCCCAGGATGGCGTGCTGGCCCAGGCCCTGCGCAGCGCCGATCGCGGCGTGGTGATGGCCCGCTCGCGCATGGACGACCGCACGCGGCTGATCGCCTTCCGCGCCGTGGAGGGCTGGCCGGGAATCATGGTGGGCGCCGGGCGCGACCGCGCCGCGATCCTGGACGCCTGGCGGCAGGAGGCGCTGTTCCACCTGCTGATCGCCCTGCCGGCCATGGTGGCGCTGGCGGCGCTGGCTTTGCTGGTCTGGCGCGGGCAGCGCCGTCTGGCGGAGGCCAATGCCCTGCTAGAACGGCGCGTGGCGGAACGGACAGAGGCGCTGCGGGCCAGCGAGGCACGGCTGCGCCTGGCCACCGAGGGCGCCGGCGTGGGCACCTGGGAGCTGGACCTGCGCACCGGGCTCGGCCGGCGCTCCCCCGAGGCGCAGGCGATGCTGGGCAGCGACCAGACGATCTACACGCTGGAAGACTCCATCGCCCTGATCCATCCGGACGACATGGAGGAGGCGATGGCCGCGCGCGAGCGGGGCCTCGACGGCAATGCGCCCTACGACATCGTGTTCCGCACGGTCAGCCCGGCGGCGGATGGCGGGGCACGGTGGGTGATGCTGCGCGGGCGTGTGGAACGCGATGGCGCCGGCCGGCCGGTGCATCTGGCGGGGGTGGTGGTGGACATCACCGCCCAACGCCGCACCGAGATCGCCCTGGCCGACAGCGAGGCCCGGCTGCGCCTGGCCACCGAGGGCGCGGGCGTGGGCACGTTCGAGATGGACCTGCGCACGGGCCTTGGCCGCCGCTCCCGCGAAGCCGCGCAGATGCTGGGCACGGAGGCGCTGGAATTCACGCCGGAGGACACGATCCGGCTGACCCACCCGCAGGACCGGGCCGCGGCGCAGGCGGAGCGGACCAATACGACGCGGACCGGGCGCTACGAGCTGGTGTTCCGCACCGCCAACCCGGGCCCGGACGGGCAGCCGCGCTGGATCCTGGGGCGCGGGCAGCTCGAACACGACGCCGCCGGCGTGCCGGTGCGGCTGGCCGGCGTGTTGGTGGACATCACCGCCCAGCGCCGGGCCGAGCTGGCCCTGGCCGAGAGCGAGGCGCGGCTGCGCCTGGCCACCGAGGCGGCCGGCGTCGGCACCTGGGAGATCGACCTGCGAACCATGGGGGGCGTGCGATCCGCCCGGGCGATCGCGATGATGGGCGCCGAAGGCACGGAATACACCTGGGACGGATCACTGGCCCTGGTGCACCCGGCCGACCGGGCCGGCGCGCGCGCGGCCTATCAGCAGGCGATGCAGACAGGGCACTACGAGGCGGTGTTCCGTACCGCGCACCCCGCCGCCGATGGCGGGCCGCACTGGCTGATGGCGCGCGGGCGGGTGGAGCGCGACCAGGCCGGAGAGACGCTGCGCGCCGCCGGCGTGCTGGTGGACATCACCGCCGAACGCCGGGCGGAGGAAGCGCGGCGCGACAGCGAGGCCCGCTTCCGCGCCTTCCAGGAACTCTCCCCGGTGGGCTTTGCGATCCATCGCGCCGTGCGCGACGACCAGGGTCAGGTGGTGGATTTCGAGGTGGAATACGCCAACCCCGCCGCCCATCGCGCCGTGGCCGCGCCGGCCGGCTCCCTGCCCGGCGTGCGGCTGCTGGCGCAGGTGCCGGAGGCGCGCACCGACGAGCGGCTGTTCCCGCGCTACTGCCGCATCCTCGCGGGCGCGGAGCCGGGCGGGGAGGTGGACCTGGAGCTGCGCAACACCCGCTTCAACGGCTGGTTCCGCAATGCCGTGGTGCGGCTGGATGCCGAACGCCTGGCCGTCTCGGTGCAGGACATGACCGCCGAGTACGCGGCACGCGAAACGCTGGCCCGCAGCCATGCGGAGCTGGAGGCGCTGGTGGAAGCGCGCACCGCCGCCCTGCTGCGCGCCGCCGACGAAAAGCGCCGTGCCGAGGAAGCCGCGCGCCAGAACGAGAAGCTGGCCGCCCTCGGCCAGCTGGTCGGCGGCGTGGCGCACGACTTCAACAACCTGCTGCAGGTGATCGGCAGCGGCGCCGCCCTGCTGCGCCGCCCGGCGATCACCGATGCACGCCGCGCCGCCGTGCTGGAAGGCATGGAGCGCGCGGGCGAGACGGCGCGCGAGCTGACCGGCCGCCTGCTCGCCTTCGCGCGCCAGCAGCCGCTGGTGCCGGAAACCTTCAGCCTCAATGCCCGCATCGTCGGCATGTCCGCCCTGCTGCGCCAGACGCTGGGCGGCGTGGTGCAGGTGGAGACGGAGCTGGCGCCCGATTTGTGGCAGGTCCACGCCGACCCGGGCCAGTTGGAGCTGGCGGTCCTGAACCTCGCGGTGAATGCGCGCGACGCCATGCCGGAGGGCGGGCGCCTGCTGCTGCGCACCCGCAACGCCACCCTGCCCGCCACCGAAGGCCGCCAAGCCGGCGACTATGTGTGCCTGGACGTGGTGGATGCCGGCATCGGCATGCCGCCCGCCGTGCTGTCCCGCGCGCTGGAGCCGTTCTTCACCACCAAGGAGGCCGGGCGCGGCACCGGGCTCGGCCTGCCGCAGGTGTTCGGCTTCGCCCGCCAGTCCGGCGGCGACCTGCGGCTGGAAAGCACGCCGGGCCAGGGCACCACCGTCACCATCAAGCTGCCGCGCGCCGCGGCGGACCACGGCAACGGCGATGCCACGGCCATCGGCTCCCTGCGCACGCCCAAGGGCAAGGCGGTGCTGGTGGTGGAAGACAACGTGGCCGCCGGTGAATTCGCCGCCTCGCTGCTGGAGGAGCTGGGCTACCAGGCCCGCACCGCCACCACCGCGGTGCAGGCGCTGGAGATGCTGCAAGGCGGCACGATCGTGGACGCGGTGTTCTCCGACGTGGTGCTGCCGGGCGGCATGAGCGGCAACGAACTGGCCCTGGCCCTGCGCCGGCAATTCCCCCAGGTGGCCGTGGTGCTGGCCACCGGATATGGCGGCCAGGCGGCCAGCGTGGCCCCGCCGCCAGGGGTGGAAACGCTGGGCAAGCCCTACCAGCTGGTGGAACTCGCCGCGGCACTGGAGCGCGCGCTGGCGCGGGTGGAGCCGGTGCGGTTGGTGCAGGCGTAAGGAAAGACTCTTCTTTTTCTGAAGAAAAAGAAGCAAAAAGACTTTTGGAACTTGGGCCGTGGCGGTTCGAACCACCCGGGATAAAGTTTCAAAAGTTTTTTGGTTCTTTTTTTCAAAAAAGAACGCGCTTTCTTGACCCCTTCCTTCCCCCCATGACACGCTCCCGCCCCTCTGTGCGGGGAGGCGACAATGCCGGCAATGGCCTGGGACGAGTGGGCGAAGCACGACGCAACGGCGCTGGCCGCGCTGGTGCGCAAAGGCGAGGTTTCGGCCAAGGAACTGGCCGACCAGGTAGCTGCGGGCGTGGCCCGCGTGGATGGCACCCTGTCTGGCGTACTCGGCCTGTTCGAGGACGTGATTGCCAACCCCGATGCCGACGGCCCGAACAAGGCCGGCCTGCTCTATGGCGTGCCTGTGTTCGTGAAGGATCTCGGCCAGGCGATGGCCGGGCGCAAACAGGAGAGCGGCAGCAAGCTCTGGGCGGGCTTCGTGCCCACGGTGAACGACCCGCTGATCGACAACGTGCTCGCCGCCGGGCTGGTGCCGATCGGCCGCTCCACCTCGCCGGAATTCGGCATGAGCTTCGATACCAGCACGGATTACCTGGGCGAGGTGAAGGTCACCCGCAACCCGTGGAACCCCGCCCGCACCGCCGGCGGCTCTTCCGGCGGATCGGCGGCGATGGTGGCGGCCGGGGTCACGCCGATCAGCCTGTCCTCCGATGGCGGCGGCTCCACCCGCATTCCGGCCAGCTTCTGCGGGCTTGTGGGGCTGAAGGCCAGCCGCGGCCGGGTGCCGCGGCCCTGGGCGCAGAACGAATACATGATGCGCACCGCCGCCGACGGCGTGGTCACCCGCAGCGTGCGCGACACGGCGGCGGCCTACGAAACCCTCAGCCGCGTGCCGAACGGCGGCAGCTTCATGAAGCTCGCCGCACCCCGCCATGGCTACGTGGAATCGCTCTCGATCGCGCCCGGCCGCCTGCGCGTGGGCCTCTCCACCGGAAGCTGGGGCCGCACGACAGCCACCGACCCGCAGGTGGCCGCCCGCGTGCGCGAGGTCGGTGTGCTGATGCAGACGCTGGGCCACATCGTGGAGGAGATCGACGACGCCGCGATCTGCGACTGGGAGGTGATGTGGCGCGGCTACATCCAGCAATGGATCGGCAGCCGCGCCGGCTTCGTGGCCATGGCCCGCGCCCGCGGTGTGGAGGTGCAGGAGCTGAACCGCCACCTCTCCCGCATGACCTGGCGGCATTTCGAGGCGCACAGCCGCTACGACAAGTTCGACGTGTTCGACATGATGGCCGCCAACAACGCCACCACCCGCAGCTTCGGCCGGCTGATGGAGCGCTACGACGTGCTGCTCACCCCCTCGCTGGCCATCCGCGTGCCAGAGGCCAACGGCCCCTACTCCCTGCTGGCCGACGAGGACCTGGACAGCTGGATGGCCCGCCTGGCCGATGCCTGCCGCTACACCATGCCCGGCAACGAAACCGGCCTGCCCGGCATCTCGCTCCCGGCGGGGCTGGACACGGACGGCCTGCCGATCGGCGTGCAGGTGCACGGCAACTTCGCCGCCGAGGACGTTTTGATCCAGGTTGCCGCCCAGATCGAACGCGCGAGGCCGGAGTGGTTCGGGGCGATACCGGGGGTTCACGTCAGCAAGTGAAGCGTCTTCTTTTTTCTGAAGAAAAAAGAAGCAAAAAAGACTTCATTCGTTTGCGCTGAGGTAAGCTGTGGCGCAAATGTATAAAAGTTTTTTGGTTCTTTTTTTCAAAAAAGAACATGCTTCCCTTGCCTTGCTTGTTGGCGTTTGGCTAGGGCTGGAGCATGGCTGGCGCCAAGGCACCGCCTGGGCGCTCGGCGCCGCCTTGGGCTTCGTGATGTTCCAGGCCAGCTTCAGCTTTGCCGGCGCGTTCCGCCGCCTGCTGGCGGAGCGGCGTGGGGCCGGCGTTCGGGCGCAGCTGCTGATGATCGCGGCGGCTTCGGTGCTGATCCTGCCGGCGACGGCGTCGGGTGAGGTGCTGGGCCAGGCGGTGCGTGGGCTGGTGTTCGCACCGGGCCTGGCAGTGGTGGTGGGCGCGTTCCTGTTCGGGGTGGGGATGCAGCTGGGCGGCGGCTGCGCCAGCGGCTGCCTGTTCGGCGCCGGCGGCGGCAGCGCGCGGCTGGCGCTGACGCTGGTGTTCTTCGTGCTGGGGGCAACGCTGGCCAGTTGGCAGTCGGAGTGGTGGACGGGCTGGTGGGCCCCGGCGCCGGTGGCACTGGGCAGCGTGCTCGGGCCAGGGCCGGCGCTGGGGGGCACGCTGGCGGGCCTGGGGCTGGCGTTCGCGGCGGTGTGGTGGCTGGAGCGCGCCATGCATGGCACGGCAGCGCCGCTGCCGCGGGCCTTGCTGTGGGCGGCGCTGGCGCTGGCGGCGCTGAACTTCGCGACCCTGCTGGTGGTGGGGCGCCCCTGGGCGATCACCGCGGCATTTCCGCTGTGGGGTGCCAAGGCGGTGGCCGCCCTGGGGCTGGACGAGCCGGCCTTCTGGCCCTGGTGGGAGGATCCCACGCGGATCGAGGCGCTGCTGCGCCCGGTATGGGCAGACCGCACCACGGCGATGGACCTCGGCATGCTGGCCGGCGCCTTCGTGGCCGCGGTGCTGGCCGGCCGGCTCGCGCGCAATTGGCGGCTCCCGGCAGGGGAGGCGGCGGCCAGCGTGCTGGGCGGGCTGCTGCTGGGGGTGGGCGCGATGCTGGGGGCCGGGTGCAACATCAGCGCCTATGTGTCGGGCATCGCCTCGGGCAGCGTGCATGGCTGGGTCTGGATCGGGCCGGCGCTGCTGGGCAACTGGCTCGGCCTGCGGCTGCGGCCGGGGTTCGGCATTCGGGACAGTTGAGCGGGAGATTTGACAAATTCCCGCTCGCTCGTGTTGAATTATTCCCGGTAATCACGAATTTCACTCGTGAAATTGGAGGAAGGATGCAACGCGCCGCACTCGGGCTGGCCCTGGCCCTGGCTTTACCGACCGCAGCTGCCGCCCAGGCACCGCTGGCGGCGCAGGGCTGTCTGGGCTGCCACGGTGCGGGCGGAGCAGGATCGGCTGCCATTGCGGGGCTTTCGGGCCGCCCGGCGGCGGAGCTTTCGGCGGCCATGCGCGCCTTCGCGGCCAATGAGCGGCCGGGCACCATCATGGGCCGCATCGCCCGTGGCTACACCGAGGCGGAGATCGCGGCCCTCGCCGCCCATTTCGCCGCGCTGCCGGCGGGAGGAAGCCGATGAATTCCACACTATCTCGTCGTGGGTTTCTCGCCGCGGCCGGCGCCGCTGCCCTGGCAGCCCCCTCCATCGCCCGCGCCCAGGGCGCCGCGCGCCTTGTCGTGGTGGGCGGCGGCTTCGGCGGCGCGTCGGCCGCGCGCTTCGCCCGCATCGCCTATCCCTGGCTCGACGTGACGCTGGTGGAGCCGCAGCGCAGCTTCGTCACCTGCCCCTATGGGAACCTGGTGCTGGCCGGCGAGCGCAGCCTGGCCGACATCACCCATTCCTTCGACGGCCTGCGCGCCCGCGGCGTGACCGTGGTGCATGATTGGGTGGAAGGCATCGACCCCGTGGCCAAAACGCTGCGGCTGCGCGGCGGCGCCTCGCTGGGCTACGACCGGATGATCCTCTCGCCGGGCATCGCGCTGCGCTGGGGCGCGATCGAGGGCTACGACGAAGCCGCCTCGCAACTGCTGCCCCATGCCTGGGTGCCGGCCGATGGCGGGCAGACCACGCTGCTGCGCCGCCAGCTGGAAGCCATGGACGATGGTGGGGTGGTGGGCATCGCCATCCCCGGCAACCCGTTCCGCTGCCCGCCGGGGCCGTATGAGCGCATCAGCATGATCGCGCAGTACCTCAAGCGCCATAAGCCGAAATCCAAGATCCTGGCGCTGGATGCCAAGGATGCGTTCAGCAAGCAGGCGCTGTTCCAGGATGGCTGGAAGCAGCTCTACGGCGACATGATCGAGTGGGTGCCGCTCAGCAAGGATGGCAAGGTGGTCCGCGTGGACGCCGCCACCCGCACATTGGAAACCGAGTTCGGCGCCAGGCACCAGGTGGCGGTGGCCAACATCATCCCGCCGCAATCCGCAGCCCGCATCGCCATCTCCGCGGGGCTCGCGGACAATTCCGGCTGGGTGCCGGTGAACCCGCGCAACTTCGAATCCCGGATCGCGCCGGGCATCCACGTGGTGGGCGATGCCAACAACGGCGCGCCGATGCCCAAATCCGGTTTCGTCGCCAACAACACCGCCAAGCAGGCCGTGGCCGCCGCCGCCGCCCTGCTGCGGGGCGAGAAGGTGCCGGAGGCGGTGTATTTCAACACCTGCTACAGCCATGTCGGCGACGAGTACGGCATCTCCATCGTCGGCGTGTTCCGCCCGACCGATACGGGGATCGTGGAGGTGCCGAATTCCGGCGGCGTCTCCCCGCGCGGCAACCTGCCGGACCAGCGTCGCGCCGAGGCCGCCTATGCCGATGCCTGGTACGCCTCCATCACCGCGGACGCCTGGGGATGAAGCGGCGGCTGTTTCTCGCCGCTGGCCTCGCGCTGGTGCCCTGGGCCGGCCATGCCACCGACGCTGCCGCGCTGGAAGCCGCGATCCGCGAGGCGATCGGCGATGCCGTGCCCGTCGAGGGCGGCATCGAGCTGCGCGTGCCCGCGCTGGCCGAGAACGGCGCCCAGGTGCCGCTGACCATCCTGGCCGACAGCGCGATGACCGAGGCGGACCACGTGCGCGCCATCCATGTCTTCGCCCCACGCAACCCCACGCCGGGCGTGGCCAGCTTCCACCTCTTCCCCGGCCTGGCCCGCGCCGAGGTGCAGACGCGCATCCGCGTGGCGGAGGAACAGGCGATCCTGGTGCTGGCGGTGCATGCCGATGGCACGGTGCGCCGGGCAAGTGCCGCGCTGAAGGTCACCCGCGGCGGCTGCCTGGCATGAGCACGCTCCCCGGCACACCCCGCCTGCGCATCCCCGCCCGCGCCCGGCCGGGCGAGGTGATCGAGCTGCGCATGCTGATCGACCACCCGATGGAAACCGGCCTGCGCCACGATGGCAGCGCCGCCCCGCCACGCGACCTGATCGAGCGGCTGGAGGTGCGGCGCGACGGGGCGCTGGTGTTCGCCGCCGACCTGCGCAACGGCAGCTCGCCCAACCCCTTCCACGTGGTGTTCCTGCGGCTGGAGCGCAGTGCCGAGATCAGCGTGACCTGGACCGACGCGCGCGGCCGAAGCGCGCGGGCGGCGGCGCGGGTGGCGGTGGGCTGAGGCTCAGGTCCGGCGGCGGCGAGCCCAGCCCAGCGCGCCCAGCCCGGCGCCCAGCAGGGCAAGGCTGGCCGGCTCCGGCGTGTCCACGGCCGCGACGTAGGTGTATTCGATCTGGATGGTGGGGGCGTACGACATCAGATTCAGCGTGTTCGCGATGGCACCCTCGGGGTCGAAGAACCCGCTACCGCGAACGATGGATGCGGTGTAGCTGTCGATCGACACCACGAGGTCGACCGTCCCGATGCCGATGAAGGCGGCGAGATCGCCCGCCAGGTTGTAGGTGGCGGTCGCGTCGAGGCTGCCTGGGTTCACGCCGAAGCTGCCGCTGCTGCAGTCTCCCACGGGGGAATCCACAACGGCGCAAGAGGTCGAGGAACTGCCCGCGGCGCTCAGCAGCGTGCCGTTCGGCCCGGTCACGCGATAGGTCCCGGATTGCGATGCGGTGACCGAGGTGCCGAACTCGCCGCCCATGATGTCGGCGATCGAGAGCTGGCCGTTCGAATAGCTCAGCGTGGTGATCGAGACCTGCACCAGGGTGCCGAGGCTGGGATTGAACTGGTCGTAGCCGAAGGTTTCGCTCAGCGCCGTGTCGCTGCCCACCGAGAAGCCATGGGTCTGCGGCGCCGCCTCGGCGAAGCCGGCCCCGCCCAGCAGCACGCCCGCCCCCAGCGCAGCCGCCAGCGTCATGTCCCGCATCTGGCTCTGAATCGTCCCGTCGGTCATGCAACACCCTTTGCCTGTGGAATCGCCGCGCCGCGCCGCGCCGCGCCGGCGCCGCTCGCGAGCTGAGATCGACCTCGAAATGCAATTTCCATACCAACGCACGATATCAGATGCTTGTCGGAACCCCGCGCATGAGGGTGTAAACCACTCCTTACGCCGCCGCGCCCGCTTGCCGGCCGGGGCGGTGAAACCGTCGCCTGGCTTTACATCTCCCGCTGCCTGGATCCGCCATGCCCCTGCGCTCCGCGCTCGAGACCGTCGCCTTTCCCGCGCTGCTGGGCGGGCCGGCCGCCGAGCTGATGGCGCTGTTGCGCCAGTTCGATGCCAGCGAGCGCTGGCCGCCGGCCCGACTCGCTGCCGCCCAGGCCATGCAATTGCGGCTGGTGCTGCGCCAGGCGATGACCATCCCGTTCCACGCCGCGCGCCTGCGCGAGGCCGGGTTGGACGTGCCACCGGCAGCGGACGACGCGTTCTGGGCCGCCTGGCGCCGCCTGCCGGTGCTGCGCCGGCTGGACCTGCAGGAGCAGGGGGTGGCACTGCATGCCCCCGCCGTGCCGCAGGCGCACGGGCCGTTGATCGAGGTGGCCTCCGGCGGCTCCACCGGCCAGCCGGTGCGGGTGCGCAAGGCGGCGCTGGAACGCCAGCTCTGGCTCGCGCTGCAACTGCGCGAGGAGGAGTGGAACCGCGAGAACCGGCAGGCCACCATCGCCCGGCTGCGCGGGATCCCGCCCGGCCTGGCCCCGGACCTGGTCGCCCAGGCGCGCTCCGCCGAGGGGCTGCTGCTGCCGGACTGGGGGCCGCCGGCCACCCTGCTGTGGCAGACCGGCCCGGTGGCGCTGATGGACAGCCAGCTGCCGGTGGCGATGCAGGCGGACTACGTGGCCCGGCTGGAGCCGGACTACCTGTTCATGTTCCCCTCCAGCCTGCGCGTGCTGCTCGCCCATTGCCGCGACCACGCCATCCGCTTCCCCGCGCTGCGCAGCGTCTGGACGCTGTCGGAGGCGGTGGAGCCCGAGCTGCGCGCCCTGTGCCGGGAGGTGCTGGGGGTGCGGATCGTGGACAACTACTCTTCCGCCGAGACCGGCTACATCGCCCTGCAATGCCCGGCCAGCGACGCCTATCACGTGATGGCCGAGACGGTGCTGCTGGAGGTGGTGGACGAACACGGCGCCCCGTGCCCGCCCGGCGCCACCGGGCGCGTGCTGGTCACGCCGCTGCACAACTTCGCCATGCCGCTGCTGCGCTACGAAATCGGCGACGAGGCCTGCCTGGCCGAAGGCTGCCCGTGCGGGCGCACCCTGCCGGTGCTGGACCGGATCCATGGCCGCATCCTGGACCACCTGATCCTGCCCGACGGCACCCGCAAGCGGCCCAGCGTGCAGCATTACGACCTCTCGCGCATCGCCCCCCTGCGCGAGTTCCAGATGGTGCAGACCAGCCGCGAGGCGATCGAGATGCGCATGGTGGTGGCCCGCCCGTTGGAGGCCGCGGAATTGGCCGAAGTGCGCGCCGCGCTGGTGAAATCCTTCGGCGACGGCTTCCACTACGAGCTGCGCGTCATGGATACGATCCCGCGCACCCCGGCTGGAAAGCTGCGGCCGTTCCTGTGTGAAGCCAGTTAGAAAGCGTGTTCTTTTTTGAAAAAAAGAACCAAAAAACTTTTGTCGATGGCACCCGGGGCGTCACACCACCGAAGCGAGGCTTCTCCGCATCAATGAATAAAAGTCTTTTTGCTTCTTTTTCTTCAGAAAAAGAAGACTCTTCCTCCCCCCCTGGACACCCACCCCACCCTGGCCCCAGCCTCTCGCCATGCCGAACCCCTCCTTCGACCTCACCCTGACCGACCTTGAGGATCTCGCCACCGGCGCCTGGATTCTGGGCACGGGGGGCGGCGGCGATCCGTATTTCTCGCTGCTGGAGGCCAAGCTCCACCTGGCCGCCGGCAAGGGCGTGCGGGTGATCGATCCGCTGGGGCTGCCCGATGATGCGATGATCGGCTGCGTCGGCCAGATGGGCGCGCCGCTGGCCATGCAGGAGCGCATGTGCGACGGGCCGGTGATCGCCCGCACGGTGACGATGATGGAGGCGCATCTCGGCCGGCGCTTCGATGCGCTGATGCTGTGGGAGATCGGCGGCAACAACGGCTTCCAGTCGATCCTGGCCGCCCAGCTTCTTGGCCTGCCGGTGGTGGATGCCGATGCCATGGGCCGCGCCTTTCCGCAGGCGGACATGACCAGCTTCGCGATTGCCGATCTGAGTGCCGCGCCCTGGACGATGGTGGATATCCGGCAGAATTCACTGATCTTCACCGAGGCGGTGGACTGGGCCTGGATGGAGCGGATGACGCGGCGCATGTGCGTGGTGCTCGGCTCCACCGCGGCCACCTGCAAGGCGCCGCGCACGGGGGCGGAGGTGAAGCGGGCCAGTTGCCTGCACACGCTGAGCTGGGCGCTGCGCATCGGCCGCACGGTGCGCGCGGCGCGGGCGGCGCATTCGGATGCGGTGGCGGCGGTGGTGGAAAGCGAGGGCGGGCTGGTGCTGTTCCGCGGCAAGGTGGCCGATGTGATGCGCCGGGCCACCGAGGGATGGTTGCGGGGAACGGTGGAGCTGGAGGGACTGGACGGGGATACCGGCCACGCCATGCGGATCGATTTCCAGAACGAGTGGTCGGTGGCGTGGCGCGATGGGGCGGTGGTGGCCACCGTGCCCGATCTCGTGATCCTGCTCGACAGCGCGTCGGGCGAGGCGATCGGGACGGAGACGGTGCGCTTCGGCCAGCGCGTTGCGGTGATCGCGCTGGCGGCGCCGCCGGTGCTGACGACGCCGAAGGGGCTGGCGCACGTGGGGCCGAGGGCCTTCGGCTACGACCTCGATTTCCGGCCGCTGTTCGGGGCCGCGCCATGATCCGCGTCGGCATCGATGTCGGCGGCACCAATACCGATGCGGTGCTGCTGGACGGCTCCACCGTGCTGCACGCCGCCAAGGCCGGCACCACCGAGGATGTCACCGGCGGCATCCTGGCCGCCCTGGCCGCGGTGCTGCAGGGGGCCGGGATCGCCGCCGGTCGCATCGGCGCGGTGATGATCGGCACCACGCATTTCACCAACGCGGTGGTGCAGCGGCGCGGGCTGGCGCGCATTGCCGCCGTGCGCGTGGGGCTGCCGGCCGCGGCCACCTTGCCGCCCTTCGTCGATTGGCCGGCCGATCTGCGCGCCGAGGTGCAAGGCCCGGTGGCGATGATCCGCGGCGGGCATGAGGTGGATGGCCGGGCGCTGGTGCCGTTCGACGAGGATGCGATGCGCGCGGCGGCGCGGCAGGTCGCGGCCTCCGGCGTGGCGGCGGCGGGAATCTGCGCCGTGTTCGCGCCGCTGAACGCCGCCGATGAGCAGCGCGCGGCGGCGATCCTGGCGGAGGAGGCGCCCGGCGTTTCCGCCACCCTGTCGCACGCGCTGGGGCGGATCGGGCTGCTGGCGCGGGAGAACGTGGCGCTGCTGAACGCCGCCTTGGTGCCGATGGCCGCGCGCACCGTGGCGGCCTTCCACGCCGCGCTGGCCGGCGCCGGGATCGATGCGCCGCTCTACATCACCCAGAACGACGGCACCGTGGCCACGGCAGAGGAGGCGGCGCGCTATCCGGTGCGCAGCTTTGCCTCCGGCCCCACCAATTCGCTGCGCGGCGCGGCGTTCCTGTCCGGCCTCGCGGACGCCATGGTGGTGGATGTCGGCGGCACCACGGCCGATGTGGGCAGCCTGGTGGCCGGCTTCCCGCGCGAGGCGAACAACGTGGTGGAGGTGGGCGGGGTGCGCACCCTGTTCCGCATGCCCGATCTCGTCAGCATCGCGCTCGGCGGCGGCACGCTGGTAGATCTGGCCGACCCCGCGCGCGTGGGGCCGGTAAGCGTGGGCTTCCGGCTGAAGGAGCGGGCGCGGGTGTTCGGCGGGCCGGACCTGACCTGCACCGACATTGCGGTCGCCGCCGGGCTCGTCGCTCTCGGCGAGCCCGCCCACGTGGCCGGGTTGGATGCCGGCTTCGTGCGCGCGGCGCTGGCCCGCATCCATGCGCTGGCGGCCGATGCGGTGGACCGGATGCGCGCCGATGCCACGCCGCGCCCGCTGGTGGCCGTGGGCGGGGCGGCGTTCCTGGTGCCGGACGGAATGCCGGGGATCGCCCGGGTGGTGCGGGTGGCGCACCAGGGCGTGGCCAACGCGCTGGGCGCTGCGATCGCGCAGGTGAGCGGGGAGGTGGACCAGGTGTTCCAGGGCCTCTCGCGCGAGGAGGCGCTGGAGCAGGCGCGGCGCGTGGCCGCCGACCGCGCCGTGCGGGCCGGGGCGGACCCGGCGACAGTGACGCTGGTGGACCAGGAGGACATTCCGATCGCCTACCTGCCCGGCAATTCGCTGCGGGTGCGGGCGCGGGTAGTGGGGGATGTGCGGGGGTAGGGCGGCGTGACGAGGCGGAAGGAGGCGGCGCCCCTGGCCTTCCTTCCCCTGGTCTTCCTTCCCCTGGGCACCACCTTCCGCTAGATCGTCGCGGGTTCGCGGGTGCACGGATGTTCATCGAGCTTGGTCATTTCGCGTTGGCGTTGGCGCTCTGCCTGGCGCTCGTCCAATCCATCGTGCCGCTGGCCGGTGCGGCGCGCCGCCTGTCCGGCTGGATGGCGGTGGGGCGCAGCGCGGCGCTGGGCCAGTTCGCCATGGTGGCGCTGTCTTTCGCGGCGCTGACCCACGCCTACGTCACCAGCGATTTCAGCGTGAGCAACGTGGTGGAGAACAGCCACTCCGCGAAGCCCATGCTCTACAAGATCAGCGGCGTCTGGGGGAACCACGAGGGCTCCATGCTGCTCTGGGTCCTCATCCTGTCGCTCTGCGGCGCCGCGGTGGCGCTGTTCGGGTCCAACCTGCCGCGGGAGCTGCGCGCCCGCGTGCTGGCAGTGCAGGGCATGGTGGCCACGGGCTTCCTGCTGTTCATCCTGGCCACGTCGAACCCCTTCACCCGCGTCATTCCCGCGCCGGCGGACGGGCATGGGCTCAACCCGGTGCTGCAGGACCCCGGATTGGCGTTCCACCCGCCGTTTCTCTACCTCGGCTATGTCGGCTCCTCGGTGGCCTTCGCCTTCGCGGTGGCCGCGCTGATCGAAGGCCGCGTCGATGCCGCCTGGGCGCGCTGGGTGCGGCCCTGGGCGCTGGTCTCGTGGTGTGCGCTCACCGTCGGCATCGCGCTCGGCTCCTGGTGGGCGTACTACACGTTGGGCTGGGGCGGCTGGTGGTTCTGGGACCCGGTGGAGAACGCCTCCCTGCTGCCTTGGCTGTCCGGCACCGCGCTGATCCACTCGGCCATCGTGGTCGAACGGCGCGACACGATGAAGAGCTGGACCATCCTGCTCGCCCTGCTCACCTTCGGCCTCGCCCTGGTCGGCACCTTCCTGGTGCGCTCCGGCGTGCTCAGCTCCGTGCACGCCTTCGCCGTCGATCCCGCCCGCGGCGTGTTCATCCTCGGCCTGCTCATCATCGCCATCGGCGGCTCCTTCACCCTCTACGCCTGGCGCGCGCCGGCGATGCAGGGCGGCGGATTGTTCGCGCCGATCTCGCGCGAGGGCGCGCTGGTGCTGAACAACCTGCTGCTGGCCACCGCCACCGGCACGGTGCTGCTGGGCACGCTGTATCCGCTGTTCATGGACGCGTTCGGGCTGAAGATCTCCGTCGGCCCGCCCTTCTACAACCGCACCTTCCTGCCGCTGATGACGCCGCTGCTGGTGGCCATGGCCGTCGGCCCGCTGCTGGCCTGGAAGCGCGGCGATCTCACCGCCGCCCTGCAGCGCCTCTGGGTCGCCTTCGGCGCGGCCCTGATCGTGGTGCTGGTCGGCCTCTACCTCTCCGGCTTCCATGCCGTGCTCGCCATCCTCGGCCTCGGGCTGGCCGCCTGGATCGCCGCCGGCGTGCTGGCGGAATGGGGCGAGCGCATCCGCCTGTTCCGCGCTCCCCTCCACGACTCCTGGCGCCGCGCCGCCGGCCTGCCGCGCGCCGCCTATGGCATGTCACTGGCGCATTTCGGCATCGCCGTGCTGGTCGCCGGCGTCTCCGCCTCCGCCTTCGAGCAGGAACGCATCGAGTCCCTGCGCCCCGGCGACCACATCGACATCGCCGGCTACACCCTCACCCTGCGCGAGGTCCGCCGCGTTCCCGGCCCCAACTACGTGGCCGACGAAGCGGTGATCGAAGTGAAGCGCGGCGGCACCGTGATCGACGAGATGCACCCGCAGCGCCGCACCTTCACCGTGCAGCGCCAGACCACCGCGCTGACCGCCATCCGCACCGGCCTCTCCGCCGATCTCTACCTGGCCCTCGGCGAAGGCGACGCCCAGGTCGGCTGGGTCGTGCGCGCCTGGCACAAGCCGATCGTCTCCTGGATCTGGCTCGGCGCGCTGGTGATGGCGCTGGGCGGCGTGGTCAGCCTCACCGATCGCCGCTGGCGCGTTGGCGTGGCCGCCCGCAAGCCCGCCGCCCTGCCGGCCGCCGCGGAATAGCCCATGCGCCGCCTCGTCTTCCTCGTCCCGCTCGCCCTGTTTCTCGGCCTCGCCGGCTGGTTCGCCGCCGCCTTGTTCTCGGGGCGGGACCCGCGCGAACTGCCCTCCGCCCTGATCGACAAGCCCGCCCCGGAGTTCGACCTTCCCAGCCTCGCCGAAGGCCGCCTTTCCTCGGCGTCCCTGCGCGGCCAGGTGACCGTGGTGAACTTCTTCGCCTCCTGGTGCGCCCCCTGCCGGGTGGAACATCCGGTTCTGCTGCGCCTCGCCCGGCAGGAGAAGGTTCGCGTCATCGGCATCGCCTACAAGGACCGCCCGGAGGACTCGCGCCGCTTCCTCGCCGAACTCGGCGACCCCTTCCTC
>JBIKOJ010000379.1:0-2500 GCA_044358135.1 Acetobacteraceae bacterium
GCCGTCTTCGGCGTCCGGTTCCACGCCAGCACCCGCATGCCGGAGCCCCCGGCGATCCGCGCCACTTCCGCGGCGATGCCCCCGAACCCGACCAGCCCGATCGTCTTGCCGGTCAGCTGCATCCCCTCGGTGCGCAACCACTGCCCATTGCGCACCCCGCGATCCATGTAGGCCAACCCCCGCGTCCCCGCCCACATCAGCGCGATCGCGTGCTCGGCCACCGCGGTATCGCCGTAGCCCTTGATGATGTGCACCGTGATCCCGAGTTCCGCGAGCTCCTCGGGGTTCATGTAGCTGCGCGCGCCGGTGCCCAGGAAGATCACGTGCTTAAGCCCCGTGCACTTCGCCATCCACTCGGTCGGCATGTAGGTCCGGTCGTTCAGCACGAAGTCCTGCCCCGCCAGCAGCGCCGGCAGCTGCTCCGGCCGCACCTCCTCCTGGATATTCACCCCCACCGCGGGGTCCCCCGCCCGCAGCACGCGGCGAAAGATATCGGCAAGCTCGTCCGTGGCGTCGACAAACAGGCCCTGCATGGGGTCACTCTCCGGCTCGTTGGAGCCCCGATCGTGCCCGCCCCCCACCGCACCAGGCAAGCATGACCGCCGGCCGCGTCCTCCAGCTCGACCCGGAAGACTACCGCCCCCCCCGGCACGAGCCCGACCCACCCCCCCGCCGCCGCCGGCGCCGCAGCTGGGCACTGTTCTTCCTGCGCTGGTCCATCGTCCTCGCCATCTGGTCAGCCCTCATGGCCGGCGGCGTCCTGCTCTTCTTCGCCTGGGACCTCCCCCGGCCGGAATCCGCGCTCGATGCCGCCCGCCGCCCCAGCGTCACCCTCACCGACGCCCAGGGCCGCATCCTCACCACCTACGGCGACCTGGTCGGCGACCCGCTGCGCCTGCGCGACATGCCCCCCACCCTCCCCGCCGCCGCCGTGGCGGTGGAGGACCGCCGCTTCTGGAACCACTGGGGCCTGGACCTCATCGGCATCGCCCGCGCCTCCTGGGTCAACCTCCAGGCCGGCGCCGTCGTCCAGGGCGGCTCCACCATCACCCAGCAGGTCGCCAAGAACCTGTTCCTCAGCAACGCCCGCACCTTCCGCCGCAAGGTGCAGGAGCTCCTGCTCACCCTCTGGCTCGAACGCCAGTTCTCCAAGCAGGAGATCCTGGAGATCTGGCTCAACCGCGTCTATCTCGGCTCCGGCGCCTTCGGGATGGACGCCGCCGCCCGCGTCTATTTCGGCACCTCCGCCCGCCAGGTGAATGTCTGGCAAGCCGCCATGCTCGCCGGCCTCCCCCGCGCCCCCTCCCGCATCAACCCCCGCGTCAACCCCGAAGCCGCCGCCGCCCGCGCCCGCGAGGTCCTCAACGCCATGGCCGAAACCGGCGCCCTGCGCCCGGACCAGGCCGCCACCGCCGCCGCCCAGATCACCCCCTTCCCCCGCCCCTCTCGCGCCGCCGGCTGGTTCAGCGACTGGGTCTCCGAACAGGCCGACCCCCTCCTGCCCGATGGCGCGGATGCCACCATCCGCACCACGCTCGACCCCCGCATCCAGGCCACCGTCGAAGCCCGCCTGAAATCCCTGCTGGATGGCCCCGGCGCCGAGGCCAACGTCACCCAAGGCGCCATCGTCGTCCTCGATCCCCAAACCGGCAATGTCCGCGCCCTCGTCGGCGGAAAGGACTACCGCGCCAGCCCCTTCAACCGCGCCGTCGTCGCCCGCCGCCAGCCCGGCTCCGCCTTCAAGCCCTTCGTCTGGCTCGCCGCCCTCGAAGCCGGCGCCCGGCCCGACGACACCGTGCTCGACGCCCCCATCCGCCGCGGCACCTGGTCCCCCAGCAACTTCGACGGAAAATTCCGCGGCGAAATCACCCTGGAGGAAGCCCTCGCCCACTCCGCCAACACCGCCGCCGTCCGCCTGCTGATCCAGGCCGGCGGCCCCCGCCCCGTCGCCGCCGCCGCCGCCCGCCTCGGCATCGCCGACCGCCTGCCCAACAACGAATCCCTCGCCCTCGGCACCGCCGAAGTCGGCCTGCTCGAACTCACCGCCGCCTATGCCAGCTTCTTCAACACCGGCCTGCGCATCACCCCCACCGGCATCGAGTCACTCACCGCCGAAGGCCGCACCATCGCCCAAACCCGCCAGGCCCCACTCCGCGCGCTCAACCCGGACCACGCCGCCATGATGGCCCGCATGCTCGGCGCCGTCGTCACCCGCGGCAGCGGCCGCGCCGCCGCCCTCCCCGGCCGCGCCACCGCCGGCAAGACCGGCACCACGCAAGACAACCGCGACGCCTGGTTCATCGGCTGGACCGAAGGCCCCCGCGGCGGAAGAATGATCGGCATCTGGCTCGGCAACGACGACAACCGCCCCATGAACAACGTCACCGGCGGCGGCCTCCCCACCCGCCTCTTCGCCGACATCGTCCGCGACCTCGGCGCGAACTGAAGCAAGGCAAGGAAACCGCCAAGGCGCCAAGACCGCCAAGAAGAACGCCAAGCA
>JBIKOJ010000044.1:0-28931 GCA_044358135.1 Acetobacteraceae bacterium
CCGCCCCTCGGCCTCCAGCGCCGCGGCGTCGCAGCGGGCGCGGGCCACCGTATCGGCCCAGGGCGGCTCCGTCCGGTGCATCAGCTTGGCGAGCGGCACCAGCATCACCTCGTCGGCGAAGGCTTCCACCATGCGGCAGCGTGCCCGCCCCTTGGGGTCCCTGGGATAGAGCGGCGGCTTGGGATAGGCGTCTTCCAGGTATTCGAAGATCAGGGTGGAATCGAACAGCTCCAGGTCGCCATCCACCAGCACCGGGACCTTGGCCAGCGGGTGGATGCGCAGCACCTCGGGGTGCTTGGGGGCATAGCCCGCGGTTTGCGTGAACGGGACGAAGACCCGCTCGAAGGCGAGCCCCTTCTCATTCAGCGCGATCTCCGTCTTGCGCGCGAACAGGCTCAGCGGCCCCGAATACAGCTTCATATGGCACCCCTGGCGTTCCCGGGGCTACCCTATCCCGCTGTTCGCGACTGCTCCGGTCCACCGGCGTGCCTGCACACCAGACCACTCCGCGCGCCGCCACCGCGCGACCGCGGAGACGCGCCGCCTTGGTTCCCTGATCGCCTGATAGGCTCAAGCGGCCCGCAGCAGCACCTCGGCCAGCGCCGCCGGCGCGGTGATGTTGGGGCTGTGGCTTTCCGGCATGTCCATGAAATCCCAGCCCGGCGCCGCGCGGTAGCGCTCGGCGAACTGGGCGAACACGTCCGGCCCCACCTTCCTGGAGCAATGGATGTAGGTGCGCGGGAAGGGCGGGTTGGAGTGCGTCAGCGCGATCTTCTGGGAGAAGCAGCGCGACGGGTGGTGCATGCGCAGCGGCGTGACCCAGGCGAGGTCCTCGGCCGAGGTATCCGGGGCCGGCGGGTTGGGCGGCACCAGCCAGCCCTCCAGCGGGGCGGCCGTGGGCGCGCGCTGCACCAGGTCGGACAGGGATTGGCCGTGCTGCGGCACGAAGGCATCGAGGTACACCAGCCGCCGCACCAGCTCCGGCGCGCGGTCCGCCACGCCGGTGGCGACCATGCCGCCGTAGGAATGCCCGACCAGCACGAAGTCCTTCAGGTCCTCGCAGCGGATCACCGCCAGCATGTCGATGATGTGGGTTTCCAGGTCCACCATGGCATGCGCCAGGTGTGCCCGCTCGCCGAGGCCGGTGTAGCTGGGCGTGAACACCTCATGCCCCGCCGCGCGCAGCAAGGGCCGCACCTTTTTCCATGCCCAGCCCGCGCTCCAGGCGCCGTGGCAGATCAGAAACGTCGCCATGCCCAACCTCCGTGTGGTTAACGCGGGTAGATTTTCGGGAACGCCTCGGGCGCCATCCTGCGCCCGTCACACTTGTCCTTCTCGCGGTATTCCACCAGCGCGAAGGTGCCGTCCGCCGAGACGCGGTGGCGCTCCAGCACGCCGCAATCGCCGGCACCGCGGCCCAGCGCGACGCTCGTGACGGTCCGGGTTGCCACGTTCCACTCGGGGTCGATCAGCACGCCGGCCTCGCCGGTGCGCCGGTGCCCCGGCGGCTGCTGGAAGCCCAGGAAGCGGAGGTTGGTGGCGGGGGCCGGCAGGTAGACCAGCGCATAGACCGCCGTGGTCTGGTAGGCCGCGCGCATGCAGCGCACCTGCCAGATCGCGGATTCCTCCGAAAGCTGGAAGCCGATGATCTCGGACTTCATGAAATCCATGTCGCAATCGTATTTCTTCTCCACCGCCTGCAGGAAGGCCGGCGGCACGGTGGTCATCCGCACCTGATACTGCCGGAACGCGCCGCCGGGCTGGGAGGGCGGGGCCGCCGCCACAGGCTTGGCCGCCGGCGCCGCCGCCACGGGTTTGGTCACCGGCGCCGCCGCACAGCCCGCGCCGCCCTTCACCGAAGCGCGGAACACCTGCCGGCCGCGCATCACCACCGTCATGGTGCCGCCCTCGACCGACACCGCCTCGCCCTCCACGGCGCCCAGGGTCAGGTTCAGGATCACGTAGTCATCGCCCGTGGTGGTGCGGTAGAGCTGGTAGGCGGCCAGGCCGTAGCCGGAGGTGGCCCCGCCCGTGGCCACGCGCTGCAGCGTGAGGACCGCGTCGCCCACCTTGATCCGTGCCGGCGCCCGGGTTTGCCCGATCAGCACCTCGTGGAACAGCACCGCGAATTTGTCGCGCGCGGGGTCGCGATCGGCCTGCCACAGCGCCACGCTGCAGCCCTTGCTGCGGTCGGCTTCCTCGGTGCTGAACATCTTCAGGTCCACCGCCGGCTGCGGCGCCTGCGCCCTTGCGCCGCCGGACAGCAGCAGCAGCCCCAGGCCGCACGGCAGCGCCCGGGCCATCTTCGTCATGATCACGTCGCGTCTCTCCCGGGCCGTCAGGCCGTTTTGTCGTCGCCGCCCACGCCCAGCTGCTTCAGCTTGCGGTGCAGCGCGCTGCGCTCCATGCCGACGAAGCTGGCCGTGCGGCTGATATTGCCGCCGAAGCGCAGCAGCTGCGCCTGGAGGTACTGCGTCTCGAACAGGTCGCGCGCCTCGCGCAGCGGCAGGGCCATGATGTCGGCCGAGGGATCGCTGTTGAACAGTGCGGGTGCGCCGGAGCCGATCTCCGGCGGCAGCATCTCGGCGCGGATCGCATCGCCCGGCCCGCCCGGCGCCATGATCAGCAGCCAGTCCATCAGGTTGCGCAGCTGGCGCACATTGCCCGGCCAGTCGTAGGCCTGCAGTGCCGTCAGCGCGTCTGTTGAGAGTTCGCGCGGGGCCATGCCGGAATTCTCCGCCGAACGTGCGAGGAAATGCCGCGCCAGCACCGGGATATCCTCCCGCCGTTCGCGCAGCGCCGGCATGCGCAGCGGCACAACGGCCAGGCGGTAGAACAGATCCTCGCGGAAGCGCCCGGCGGCGATCTCCGCCTGTAGATCCCGGTTGGTGATCGCCAGCACGCGGATATCCACCTTCACGCGCTGCGAGCCGCCGAGCCGCTCGAAGCTCTGGTCCTGCAGCGCGCGCACGATCTTGCCCTGGGTTTCCAGCGGCATGTCGCTCACTTCGTCCAGCAGCAGCGTGCCGCCATGGGCCCGCTCCAGCATCCCGGCGCGGCGCGGCTGGGCGAGCGAGTCGGTGCCGCCCTCCACCCCGAACAGCTCCTCCTCGAAGCGCGAGGGGGCCAGGGTGGCGCAGTTCAGCGCGATGAACGGCCCGTCTGCCCGGCGGGAGCGGGCGTGGATCATGCGCGCCACCACCTCCTTGCCGGAGCCCGCCGGCCCCGTGATCAGCACGCGCGAGCCGGTGGGCGCCACCTTTTCCACCGCGCCGCGAATGGCCGCGATCGCGGCACTTTCGCCGGTCAGCTCCGTCTCGGCCCCCGCGCGAAGGCGCAGCTCCGCGTTCTCGCGCGCCAGCCGGGCCGCCTCGATCGCGCGCCGGCACACCAGCAGCAGCCGGTCGGTCTGGAACGGCTTTTCAATGAAGTCGTAGGCGCCGTGCTGGATCGCCGTGACCGCGGTCTCGATGTTGCCGTGGCCGGACATCATCACCACCGGCACTGCGGGCTCCTCCGCCTGCATCGCCTCCAGGATGCCGAGCCCATCGAGGGCCGAGCCCTGCAGCCACACGTCCAGGATCACCAGGGAGGGGCGGCGCGCCCGGAACGCGGCCACCGCGGCATCGGAATCGCCGGCCAGCCGGGTGGCATAGCCCTCGTCCTCCAGCAGCCCCTGCACCAGCAGCCGGATATCCGGCTCGTCGTCCACGATCAGGATGTCATGCGCCATGCTGGTTCCCCCGCACCCGGTCAGGCCGCCGGCCTGGGCGGCAGGAACAGGCACACCACCGCGCCGGTTCCGGGCCAGTCCGGCTCCGGCACGCGGTCGTCGAGCGTAACCCGCCCGCCGTGGTCCTCCATGATCTTCTTGACGATCGCCAGGCCAAGTCCGGTGCCTTTCGGCTTGTGGGTGACATACGGCTCGGTGAGCCGATCGCGATCCTGCCCCGGCAGCCCGATTCCGTCATCGGCCACCACGATCACCACCTCGTCGCCATGCAGCCCCACGCCGACGGCGATGTGCCCGGGGCCCGAGCCCTCCGGCCGCATCGCCAGCGCATCGGCGGCGTTCTGCAGCAGGTTGGTCACCGCCTGGCCCAGCAGCCGCCGGTCGCACGCCGCCTCCGGCCCGCGATCCGGGATGTCGGTGGTGAACACGACGTCTGGCCGCGCCTGGCGCTGCAGCACCATCGCCTCGCGCACCACGCGGCCGATATCCTCCGGCTTGATCACCGGCTGCGGCATGCGGGCGAAGCGGCTGAATTCGTCCACCATCCGGCCGATATCGCCCACGTGGCGCACGATGGTGTCGGCGCACTGGATGAAGGTCTCGGGGTCGGAGGTGATCTCACGGGCGAAGCGGCGCTTGAGGCGTTCGGCGGAGAGCTGGATCGGCGTCAGCGGGTTCTTGATCTCGTGCGCGATGCGCCGCGCCACATCCGCCCAGGCCGCCTTGCGCTGGGCCGATTGCAGTTCCGTGATGTCGTCGAAGGTCACCACGAAATTGGCGATCCGGTCCGGCTGCTCGTTGCCGTCGGGATCCGGCGGCTGCGCGGTGAGGTCGGCGCCGATGCGCGCCAGCAGGGTGCGGCGCTGCCCGCCTGTGCCCTCGCGCGGCGGGCCCAGGTGCACCTCCGCGGTATGCACCTGCGCCGGTGCCGCCATGGCCGCGTGCAGCAGCGGGGCGAATTCCGGCACCACCTCCTCCAGCCTTCGGCCCACATCGCGCCACAGGTCGCGCCCCAGCAACCCGCCCGCCGCGCGGTTCGGCAGTTCCACGCGGCCCTCGGGGTCCAGCCCAATCACCCCGGCCGACACGCCGGAGAGCACCGTCTCGGTGAAGCGGCGCCGCTCGTCGATCTGGCTGTAGGCCTCCATCAGCTCGCTGCGCTGGGCGGCGAGCTGGCCGGTCATGCGGTTGAAGGCGCGCGACAGGCCGGCGATGTCGTCCCCGGTATCCACCTCCGCCACCCGCACCGAAAGGTCGCCCGCGCGCACCCGTTCGGCGGCCGTGATCAGCCCGCCGACCGGTCGCGCGATCTGGTTGGCCAGCACCAGGCCGATCAGCACCGCGGCGGCCAGCACGGCCAGCGCCACCAGCGCGAACACCACCGCGAAGGCCACCTGCAAGCCGGTGCGGTTCTGGTCCAGCCGGTCGTAGAGCTCCACCGCCTTTTCGGTGCGCACGATGTGATCCAGGATGGAGGGGTCCACCAGCCGGCCGATCACCAGCATCAGGTTCGGCGTGGTCTCCAGCAGCACCACGCCGCGGACCTTGGTCTGGTCTTCGCTGCCCAGCACCGCCACGTCGCCGGTGCGGGCCATCTCGGTGGCCCATTCCGGCGGCACCACGCTTTCGAACCCCGTCATGCTGCCGGCCGAGGCGATCACCTGCCCCGTGACCGGTTCGTAGATCGCGGATTCGGTCAGCCCCCGCAGCCCGGTTTGCGTCGCCAGGAAGTTCAGGAACCCGTTCGGGTCCGTGCTCATCAGCCGCAGCCCGCCGCGCACCAGGTCGGCGGCCATGCCCAGCGCATCGGCGCGGATGTTGTTGCGGTGCTCCTCGGCATAGCCGCGCGCGGCCGACAGGCTCTGGTTGAGCGCGGTGCGCACCGGGTCGGCGAACCAGGCCTGGATGCCGTAGTTGAAGAAGATGGTGGAGAACACCGCCACCACGATCGCGGGGGTGACGGCCACCACGCTGAACAGCAGCACCAGGCGCACATGCAGCCGCGCCCCGGCCGCCGCCCGCCTGCGCTCCATCCACACCCGCGTCAGCCGCACCGACAGCAGGGCGACCAGCAGCAGCACCACCACCAGGTTGGCCAGGATCAGCGCGAAGAGCTGGTTCGGCCGCTGCACCCCGGTGGCCAGGAACACGAAGGTCGCCACCCCCAGCGCCAGCGCCACCGCCGCCAGCACCAGGGTGGAGACACGCCCGATCAGCAGCTCCGCCAGCCGCGACAGCTTCGCCCGCAGCCCATCCCGCCGCGGCGGGCCCTGCTCCGCCTCCGGCACCGCCTGCAGCATGGGCCCGGCATCCATCGACGATCAGGCCACGCCGCGGATGACCGGGATGTCGAGGTCGCGGATCTTCTTGCGCAGCGTGTTGCGGTTGAGGCCGAGCATTGCCGCGGCCTTGATCTGGTTGCCGCGCGTGGCCGCCAGGGTCATGCGGATCAGCGGACGTTCCACCTCGGCCAGCACGCGGTCGTAGATGTCCGAAGGTCCCATCGCGTCGCCATGGGCGGCCAGGAACTGGCGGATATGCCGTTCCACCGCGCGGGCCAGCGGCTCCTGCACCACATCCACCTCGCCGGGGCGTTCGGGCGCGCCGCCGTAGTCGATCTCGCGCAGCTCGCCCTGCACCGCGCCGGAGCCCACCACCTCGTCTGGGCACAGCGCGGCCAGCCGGTGCATCAGGTTTTCCAGCTCGCGCACATTGCCGGGCCAGCGATGGCCCTGCAGCGCCTCGATGGCGCCCTGGTCCAGCATCTTGCCTGGCAGCCCGCCCTCGCGCGCGCGTTCCAGGAAATGCCGGGCGAGATCGGGGATGTCCTCCGTGCGCTCGCGCAGCGGCGGCAGGCGGATCGGCACCACGTTCAGGCGGTAGTAGAGATCCTCGCGGAACTGCCCCTGGCGGATGGCAGAGCGCAGATCCCGATGCGTGGCGGCGATGATGCGGACATTGGCGCGGATCGGCGTGCGCCCGCCCACGGAGGTGAACTCGCCTTCCTGCAGCACCCGCAGCAGACGCGTCTGTGCCTCGGACGGCATGTCGCCGATCTCGTCCAGGAAAAGCGTGCCGCCAGTGGCCTGCTCGAAGCGCCCCGGCGCGCGGTTGGTGGCCCCGGTGAAGGCCCCGCGCTCATGGCCGAACAGTTCGCTCTCGATCAGCTCGCGCGGGATCGCGGCCATGTTGATCGCCACGAATGGGCCGGCCCGGCGCCGGCCGTAATCGTGCAGCGCGCGCGCCACCAGCTCCTTGCCGGTGCCGCTCTCGCCGTTGATCATCACGGTGAGGTCCGCCGTGGTGAGCCGGGCGATGGTGCGGTAGATCTCCTGCATCGCCGCCGAGCGGCCGATCAGCGGCAGCTTCTCGTCGCCGTCGCGCGAAGCGGCCGGCACATGCGGTGCCTCGCCGGAGGGGGCCACCAGCGCGCGGCCGACCACCGACAGCAGCTCGGTCAGGTCGAACGGCTTGGGCAGGTATTCGAACGCGCCGCGCTGGGTGGCCTTCACCGCCGTCATCAGCGTGGATTGGGCGGACATCACGATGATCCGCAGCTCCGGCCGCAGCCGGCGGATGCGCGGGATGAGGTCGAGCCCGTTGCCGTCCGGCATCATCACGTCGGTGATGACGAGGTCGCCCTCGCCTTCCTCCACCCAGCGCCACAGCATGCTGGCGGTGCCGGTGCTGCGCACCTGGTAGCCGGATCGGCCGAGCGCCTGCGTCAGAACGGTGCGGATCGACCGGTCGTCGTCGGCAACAAGGATGGTGGGCGGGGTGGCACTCATGGCACGCGATCTTTCAGTGACGCCGGCCTCAGTTCTGGCTCTCTTCGTCGACCATCGGCAGCATCAGGCGGAACTCGGTCCGCCCGCCGCGGCTCTCCACCTCCACCAGGCCGCCATGGTCGCTGACGATCTTGGCCACCAGCGCCAGCCCAAGCCCGCTGCCGGAGGGCTTGCCGCTGACGAACGGGTCGAACAGATGCGGGCGGATATCGTCCGGAATGCCCGGGCCGTTGTCGCGCACGATCACGAACAGCGGCAAATGCCGCCGCGCGTCGCTGCCCGGCGCGGCCAGCCGCACCCCGTGCTGGAAACCGGTGATCAGGTGGATCTCGCCATGCATCACGTCGCCCTGCACGATCGCCTCGGCCGCGTTCTTCACCAGGTTCAGGATCACCTGCACCAGCTGGTCGCGGTTGCCGTGCACCGGCGGGAGCGACGGGTCGTACAGCTCCGTGAAGCGGATCGAGGCGGCGAAGCCCGATTGCGCCAGCCGCCGCACATGCTCCAGCACGCGATGGATGTTCACCGGGCCGTACTGCACCGGCTTCTCGCCGAACGCCTCCATCCGGTCCACCAGGTCGCGGATGCGGTCCGCCTCGTCGCGGATCAGCACGGTCAGCTCCCGGTCGGCCTCGGCGACGCTGGCTTCCAGCAGCTGCGCGGCCCCGCGGATGCCGGAAAGCGGGTTCTTCACCTCATGCGCCAGCGTGGCTGCGAGCCCGGCGACGGAGCGCGCAGCACCGCGCACCGTCAGCTGGCGGTCGAGCGCGCGGGCTGCGGTGGCATCGTGCAGCACCAGCACCACCGCGCCGGGCTCCTCCGGCAACGGCGCGCCCTGCACGGCGATGTTCATGCGCTTCAGCCGCGGGCCTTCCAGCGCCATGTCGTGGTCGGCCACGCGGGCATCGTGCTGGCGCACCTGGTCCACCAGCAGGAACAGCGGATTGTCCGCGGCCAGGAAATCCGAAAGGGAGAGCTGAGCGGCCGCCGAGGCGGAAATGCCCAGGAACTGCTCACCGGCATGGTTCAGGAAGCGCAGCCGGTTCTCCCGGTCCAGCACCACCACCGGCACCGGAAGGGCCGCCAGCATCGCCGTGGAATCGGGCGGTGCCACCGGCCGGCGCCGCTCCGCCAGCCGCACCGCGCTGCGCAGCATGTTCCTCATGCGGCTTCGGCCATCTCGGAGTCGGGCAGCTTCTCGCGCACCCGCTGCTCGCCGCGCTCGATCAGCGGGTCGTAGAACCGGTCGATCGCCTCCAGTACCGCGGGCACATCCGGCAGGCGCATCACGGTGGCGCGGAAATCCGCCGATCCGCGCAGGCCGCGCGAGTACCAGGACAGATGCTTGCGGGCCAGGCGCATGCCGGGCTCGGTGCCGAAATGCTGCTGCATCGCCGCGTAGTGGCGCAGCATGATGTCTTTCTGTGCGGCGAGGTCCGGCTCCGGAATGCGCTCCCCGGTCTGCAGGTACTGCGCGACCTGGGCGGGGAACCAGGGCCGGCCATAGCAGCCGCGCCCGACCATCACCCCATCGGCGCCGGAGCGGCGCAGCGCCTCGGAGGCATCGTCCTCGCTGGTTATGTCGCCATTGGCGATCAGCGGCAGGTTGGTCGCCGCCTTCACGCTGGCGATGAAATCCCAATCCGCCGTGCCGGTGTAGAACATCTGCCGCGTGCGGCCGTGCACCGTCACCAGCCGGATGCCGCATTCCTCGGCTATCCTGGCCAGCCGTGGCGCATTGAGGCTGTTGTGATCCCAGCCCATGCGCATCTTCAGCGTGACGGGGACGTTCACCGCCTTCACGGTGGCTTCCAGGATGCGCGCCGCCCCGATCTCGTCGCGCATCAGCGCGCTGCCGGCCATCTGGCCCACCGCCACCTTCTTCACCGGGCAGCCGAAATTGATGTCGACGATATCGGCACCCTTGGCCACGGCGATCCGCGCCGCCTCCGCCATCGCCTCCGGGTCGCAGCCGGCGAGCTGGATCGAGGTCGGCTTGCCGTCCATCGCCGCCATGCGCAGCGTTGCCTTGTTCTCGCGCACCATCGCCCAGGAGGCGATCATTTCGGACACCACCAGCCCTGCGCCCAGCTCGCGCGCCAGCCGGCGGAACGGCAGATCCGTGACGCCAGACATCGGCGCCAGGATCACCGGCGTGTCGATCACCACGCCGCCGCCCAGGTCGATGGGACGGAGACGCGACGGTAAGGAGTCGGGAATGCCCATGATTTGGGCAAACTAGTGGGTGCATCGGTGTCACGCAACGTATTCCTTGGGCGATTTGCGCCCCGTTGACGCCATCGAAGCGCAGGGCGAGTCTGCGCCATGACCACCCTGCCCCCGCTCCCCGCCGCCCCCCGGATCGCCTGCGTGCTCGTCGCCGCCGGCAGCGGCCAGCGCTTCGGCGCCGACACGCCGAAACAGTTCCTGACCTGCGCCGGCCGGCCGGTGATCCGCCATGCCGCGGAGGCGCTCGCCCGCGCCGGCATCCTGATCCAGCCGGTCGGCGAGGCCTCGCCGATCGCAGCTACCCTCTACGGCCTGCCGCACCGCCCCGCCGTCCCCGGCGGCGCCACCCGCCAGGCCAGCGTCCGCGCCGGGCTCGAAGCCCTGGCGTCCGAGGCGCCGGACATCGTGCTGGTCCACGACGCCGCCCGCCCCTTCATCCCCCTCGGCACGCTCGAAGTCCTCGCTGTGGCGCTGGCCACAAACCCCGGCGCTATCCCCGCCGTGCCGGTTGCCGACACCCTCAAGCGCGGCGAAGGCGGCACCATCGCCGCCACCGTGGACCGCACCGGCCTGTTCCGCGCCCAAACCCCCCAGGCCTTTCGGTACCCCCTGCTGCTCGCCCTGCACCGCACCGCCGCCGAAGGTGCCACCGACGATGCCGCCCTCCTCGAAGCCGCCGGCCACGGCGTTGCCTTGGTTCCCGGCCACGAGGACAACATCAAGATCACCTGGCCCGAGGACCTCACCCGCATGGAGCGCATCCTGACCCCCACGCTCCTGCCGCGCGTCGGCACCGGCTACGACGTTCATATCCTCGCCGAAAACCGCAAGCTGATCCTCTGCGGCATCGAGGTCCCGCACGAGCGCGGCCTCGCCGGCCATTCCGATGCCGATGTCGGCATCCACGCCCTGTGCGACGCGATCTACGGCGCGTTGGCGGAAGGCGATATCGGCCGCCACTTCCCCCCCAGCGACATGACCTACAAGGACATGGACAGCGCCATCTTCCTGCGCCACGCCGGCGACCTCGTGCGGGCCAAGGGCGGCACCATCGCCAATGTCGACGTGACGCTGATCTGCGAACGCCCCAAGATCGCCCCCCACGCCGCCGCCATGATGGCCCGCCTCGCCGACCTGCTGGGCATCGAACCGGGCCGCGTCAGCGTGAAGGCCACCACCACGGAGAAGCTCGGCTTCACCGGCCGCATGGAGGGCATCGCCGCCCAGGCCGTGGCCACGGTGCTGGTGCCGATCTAGCCCACCAGGAACCCGGTGCCCCCGGCGCGCCGGGCCACCGCCTCCACCTCCACCCCCAGGCACTCCCGCAGCCACCCGGCCGTGAGCACGTCCGCCGCCGGCCCCGCCGCCATCACCCGCCCGTCGCGCATCAGCACCACCCGGTCGGCGCCCACGGCCAGGTTCGGCTCGTGCAGCACGGCAAGCACCGTGGCGCCTGCGCGGGCCATGGCGTGGGCGAAGCGGATCGCCTCCTGCTGGCGGGCCAGGTCCAGCGCGGCGGCGGGTTCGTCCAGGAACAGTGCCTGGCCGGCATGGTCCCCGTCGCGCCGCCACAGCTGCACGGCGGCACGGGCGATCTGCACGCGCTGGCGTTCGCCGCCGGACAGCGTCGGGAAGGCCCGGGTCCATAGCGGCCCGAGCCCGAACACCGCGCATGCCGCCCGGCACGCATCGCCGTCGTCGCGCGCCGCCGGCGTTCCGGCATGCGGCAGCCGCCCCAGCGCCACCACGTCGCCCACCGCCAGCCCGAAGGCGAGATCGGAATGCTGCGCCAGCACCGCCCGCCGCCGCGCCAGCGCCAGCGTTCCCCACTCCCGCACCTGCCGCCCGGCGAACGCCACGCGCCCGGCATCCGCCGCCTGCTCGCCGGACAGCGCGCGCAGCAGCGTTGTCTTGCCGGCGCCGTTCGGCCCCAGCACCGCGGTGAAACTGCCGGGCGCCAGGCACAGCCCCACGCCCTGCAGCAGCATGCGCCCACCTGCGCGCACGCCCAGCCCCTCGGCGACGATCATGGTGCCCCCCGCCGGCGCAGCAGCAGCAGGATGAAGAACGGCCCGCCGATCGCCGAGGTCACCAGCCCGATTGGCAGTTCCGCCGGCGCGGCCAGCGTGCGCGCGGCGGCATCGGCGAGCAGCAGCAGCCCCGCCCCCGCCACCGCCGCCCCGGGCAGCAGGAAGCGGTGCCGCACCGTTCCGCCCAGCCGCAGCAGATGCGGCACCACCAGGCCCACGAACCCGACGATCCCCACCGCCGCCACGGCGCCGCCCACCGCCAGCGCCGTTGCCGCCACCACGGCACGGCGCAGCGCCGGCACGTCCACGCCCAGCGAGCCCGCCTCGCGCTCGCCCAGCAGCAGCGCATCCAGCGCCCGCGCCCGCGGCAGCAGCAGCAGCGCCGCGACGGCACAGGCCGCCAGCGCCACCGCCGCCCCGCCCCAGCCGCCGGCGGCCAGGCTTCCCATGGTCCAGAAGGTGATGTCGCGCAGCTGCCGGTCGTCGCTGATGGTCACGAACAGCCCGGTGCCTGCCGCGCACACCGCATTCACCGCGATCCCCGCCAGCAGCAGGCCCCCGGTACCGGCCCCGCCGCCCGCCTGGGCCAGGTGCAGCGCCAGCACCGTGGCCGCGATCCCGCCGCCGAACGCCGCGAGCGGCACCAGCGCGGGCTGAATCCCGGCGGGCGCGAGGTGCCCCATCACGATCGCCGCCACCGCCCCCAGCGCCGCCCCGGCGGACACCCCCACCAGCGCCGGATCGGCCAGCGGGTTGCGGAACAGCCCCTGCTGCGCCGCCCCGGCCATGCCCAGCGCCGCCCCCACCGCCACCGCCAGCAGCGCCCGCGGCAGGCGGATGCCGAACAGCACCGCCGCCTCGCGCGGATCGGCCGGCGCCCCGGCCAGCAGGTCCAGGATGCGGCCCGGCGCCAGCCGCACCGCCCCCACAGCCAGGGCCAGCCCCAGCCCCGCCGCCAGCACCAGCGCCAGCAGCATCGCCACGGAAAGCCTCACCGCCGGGCCATGACCGGCAACACCGCCCCGGGATGCAGCACGCGGGCCAGCCCGTGCAGCGCCTCGGCCAGCCGCGGCCCGAAGCCCAGCAGCGCCAGCGCGTCGAAGGCCGCCAGCCGCCCGGCCCCCGCCGCCGGCGTGCCATCGATCCCCGCCAGCGCCAGTAGCCGGCGGCGCCCGCCCACGCCCTCCAGCGTGTCGGTCGTGGTCACGATCACATCGGGCGCGGCTGCCAGCATCGCCTCGGCCGACAGCGCCCGGTATTGCCGCAGCCCCTCGACCGCGTTGCGCCCGCCAGCGAGGGAGATCATCGCCTCGGCTGCCGTCCCGCTGCCCGCCGCCATCGGCGCGCCGCGCCCGGCAGAGAGCAGGAACAGCACGCGCGGCGCCCCCCCTGGCGGCAACCCGGCGGCGATGGCGGCCACCTCCGCGCCGATCGCCGCCGCCAGTGCCGCGCCGGCCTCGGCCCGGCCGATCGCCGCGCCCACGGCACGGATGCGGACCAGCGCCGGTGCCAGGCCGTGCGCCTCCTCCAGCCGCACCACCGCCACCCCTGCCGCCTCGATCTGAGCGATCGCGGCCGGCGGGCCGGCATCGGCGGTGGCCAGCACCAGGTCCGGCCGCAGCGACAGCACGCCCTCCGCGCCCAGCTGGCGCACATACCCCAGCCGCGGCAGGGCGGCCGCCGCCTCCGGGAACCGGCTGGTGAGGTCGGTGCCCACCACCTCCGCCCCGGCCCCCAGCGCGAACACCGTCTCCGTCACCGCCCCGCCGAGCGTGACGATACGGCGGGGCGCCGCGCCGGCCGGGTGCAGGCCCAGCGCGAGCGCCCCCAGGGCCATCAGGCCACGGCGGCGCATCATGCGTCGACGAGCCCGGCGCACAGCGCGCGCCAGGCGCGGTCCTCGGGCTGGCCGGGCTTGCGCTTGCCGAACAGCGTCGCGATCGCCTCGCCCGCCGCGTCGAACAGCTCCAGCGAGGTCACCACCCCGTCATCGGTCGGCTTGCGCACCACCCAGGCGGTGTCAATCGCGGTTTCGCGCAGATGCAGGTTGAACCCGGGGTCCAGCACGTTGAACCACGGCCCGGCCGGGCGCAGCGCCTGCACCGGCCCGGTATGGATCTGGATGCAGCCGCGATTGCCCACGAACACCATGATCGGCGTGCCCGCCTCCGCGGCCCAGGCCAGCAGCGTGCGCAGGCTGCCGCACGCCACCGGCCGGGCGCGCACCGGCCCGGCCAGGCGAAACGCCTGCGTGCGCGCCACCCCGAAACGGCGCAGCAGAGGGAAGAAGTGATGCGTGTCGCGCAGCCCATCCCACGCCGCGAACAGCCCGTCGCGGTCGATCTCCGCATCCGGCCGGGGGGCTGCGGGCGCTGCTGCCGGCGCGATCACGGGCGGCGGCAGCGCGGCGGCGAAGCCGGCCACCAGCGCATCCCACGCGGCAAGGTCGGTTTCCGGCCGGCTGAAGATCTTGTGCACGGCCGCGCCATCGGCGCCGAAGAACTGCAGGCTGCGCCGGCCCTCGGGCGCCGCCGGGGCCAGCGCCCAGGCGAAGGCCCAGTGCGACAGGAACAGCCGCAGGTCGATCGCCTCGCCCACGAACAGGCCGACCCCACCCTCCCCTTCCAGCGCGCCATAGGTGCCGATCTTCTCGTGCACCGCATCTGCATTGCGGGTCAGCGCCATCACCTCGCCCAACGCGCCGATGCCGCCGAGAATGCCGGTCCAGTCCGGCCGCAGCCGCGTGGCCAGCCCACCTTCGTCCAGCGCCACGATCTCGGCCTCGGTCACGCCCAGCCGGGCGGCGATGTCGCGCGGGTAGAGCCGCGGCTCCGCGGCGGCCAGGTCGGCCCGCCGGCGGGCCAGGGAAAGCGGATGGGCGACGGTCATGAAACGGCTCCTGTTCAACGAAGGGCAAAGCGCACGGGCACCTGGACCCAGGCGGCGACGGGGGTGCCGCCGCGCCGGCCGGGCTCGAACAGCCAGCGGCGGACGGCGGCGATGGCGGCGCGGTCGAGCATCTCGAAGCCGGAGGAGCGCCTCACCACCACCTCCTGCGGGATGCCCTCGGGGTCGAGGCGCGCGTCCAGCAGCACCTCGCCCTCCTGGCCGAGTTCGCGCGCACGGGCGGGATAGGCGGGCGGCGCGGGGGGCTGGCGGAAACGCGGGGTGGTGATCAGCACCGGCCCTTCGTCGCGCGCCACGGCAGGCGGCGCCGGCGCGGCAGGGGTGGCGGATGCGGTGGTCGCCAGGGAGGCGCGCGCGGCCGGGCCTCGGCTTGGCGCGGGCCGGGCCACGGGGCGCACCGGCGTCGCCGCCGGAACAGGCGGCGCGGGAACAGAGGCCGCTGCAACAGGCGGCGCAGGGGCAGGCGGCAGTGGGGAAGGCACGGCGATGGAAGGGGTTACGGGCGCCGGGACAGCGGCGTCGGGCACCGACGGTGGCGCCGATTCCGCCAGCACCGGCTCCGTGGCATCGTCCACGCGCGCATCCTCCATCGGCACATCCGGCACGGGCACGGCGTCGGCCATGGCCACCGGCGGCTCGGGGGCGGGCGCCGCCACAGGCTCCGGCGCCTCCACCGGCACCGCCGCGTCTGGCTCCACCACCGCCGCGTGCTCCGCTGCCGCCACGGGCGCGAACGCCAGGCCGACCGCGATTTCCTGCCCCCCCGGCCGCGGCGCCCGCATCGGTGGCAGCAGGAACGCCATGGCCGCCGCGCCATGCAGCAACACGGAGGCGATGGCGCAGCGCGGCGCCAGCCATGCCGCCCTTCGCTCGCCCCGCACGGCCGCCGCCCCCATCGCGCGCTACCAGCGCACCGTCGCATTGGCGGCAAGATACCGCCCGGTCTGCGCATACAGGTCGCGCATCGCGCTGGTGCGCGACAGGCCCACCACGTCTTGCGTGGCGAAGTATTTCGTGTTGGTGACGTTGAACAACCCGGCGTTCAGCGTCACGCGCTCGTTCAGGTCGTAATGCGCCATCAGGTCCAGCGTCGCGTAGGCCGGCGCGCGGAAATACGTCGCACTGCTCACCCGCTCCTGCCGCATCGCGGCCACCACCACCGCCTGCGCCCCGAAGCCGGAGGCATGCTGGTACGACAGCCCCGTCGTCAGCTTCACCGGATCGATCGAATCAACCGGCTTGTGCGTGCTGGCATCCTCGCCGCGCGCCCAGGCCAGCGCCCCGCGCAGCGCCCAGCCCGGTGCGAACCGCCAGTCCCCGCGCGCCTCCGCCCCCCAGATCCGCACCGAGGGGACGTTGCGGTACTGGTACTGTGTCAGGCCGGCCGCCACGCCCACCACCCGCGTGTCGATGAAATTGTCGTACTGGTTGAAGAAGCCGCTCACCTGCCAGGAGGCGGCGCCATAGCGCCCGCGCAGCCCCAGCTCGAACCCGTCCGAGGTCTCGCTGTGCAGGTTGGCGTTCGGCAGGATCTGGTAGCCGGATTGCGGGTTGGTGAAGCCGAAATTCGTGCTGTCGTAGGGCGGCGCGCGGAAGCCGCGGGCATACTGGCCGAACACCGAATGCGCCTCGTCCAGCTTGTACACCGCCCCGAGCTTCGGCGTGATGGCGAAGTCGCTGATCGGCTTCACCACCAGCCCGCCGCTGGCGCGGTTGGAGGCCGCGTCGGTCTGCGGCGACAGGCCGTAATGGGTCAGCCGCACCGCGGGGGTGAGCTCCAGCCGCCCGATCGTGATCTCGTCCTGCACGAACAGCCCGGCCTGCGTGCCCACCGTGTCGGGGAAGTTCTTGTTGGGGAAGGTCTCACCGCCGATCGTGGCGGTGGTGGCGCGGGTGGCCAGGTTCACCTCCAGCCGGTCGCGCGGCCGCGTCGTCTCGGTCACCTCCACCGAACCGCCATAGGTCAGCCGGTGCGGCACGCCGAACCAGCCGGCCGTGCTGTTTGCCTGCACCTCGCCGATGTACAGGTTCTGGTCGAAACGGAAATCCGACAGCCGCCGCCGGTTCGCCGTGGTCGGCACCACCGCCCCGGAATAGGCGGCGCGGTACAGATCGGTCTGCTCGCGCCGCTCCAGGCGCGAGAAGGCCACGCGTGCGGTGATCGAATCGATGAACAGGAACGGCGCGTCATGCGCCCACTGCACCGCGAGCCCGCCGCGCTGCGTGGTGTCCCGCCCGTGGGACGACAGCACATTGCTGCCGGGAATGAAGCCGGAGGGCCGGGTGTTCACCTGCTCGGTCCGCAGCTCGGAGGTCGTCGCGCGCCCGGAATACTCGGCCGTGATGCGCAGCGTATCCACATCCGTCAGCCGCACCACCCCGCGCGCCAGCAGCGCGTTGGTCTGCGACACCTGCGGGTTCGGCCGGATGCGCCCGTTCGCGTCGGTCTCGTGCCCGTCGCGCCGCGTGTACAGCAGCAGCAGGTCCGTCCGCCCCGTCCGCACTGCGGCGGTGGTGGTGAGATACACGGAGCGGTCGGCCCCGCTGTAGCCCAGCTTGCCGCTGGCATGGACATCGCGCCCGGTGCCATCGAGGTAGTCGCCGGGATCCTTCAGGATGTAGTTCACCACCCCGCCCAGCGCATCCGACCCGTACAGCGCGCTCGCCGGCCCGCGCACGATCTCCACCCGCCGCACGGAGTCGAGGTCGATGTAGTCGCGCGTGTAGGTTCCGGCGCCGAGGTTGGAACCGGGGAAATCCTGCAACCGCAGCCCGTCCTGCAGCACCAGCACGCGGTTCCCGCCGATGCCACGGATCACGTAGTTGGTCTGCCCGGTCCGGCCGGGCTGGTTGCCCACGCTCACGCCGGGCTCGTAGCGCACCACGTCGGCCGGCTTCAGCGCGCTGCGCCGCTCCAGCTCCTGCGCCTCGATCACGGATACGGTGGCGGGCACCTGGTCCGTCGGTTTCGCCCCGCGCGTGGCGGTGACCGATACCGGCGGCAGCGGCGTCGGCTCCACCGGCTGGGCGGCCGCGATGCCGCACAGCGACGAGGTGGCCAGGAGGACAAGGGCGTTGAGTCGCAGGAATGCCATGCCGGGAAGACCTTCGGGTCAGGGGGCCTGGCTGGCTGGGGCCGCATGGGCGGCCTGGCGGACTCGGCGGATGTGGGACATCCTTGATACTGCAATTGCGACTCATTCGCAATACTAATTGCCGAAATTCGATGCGGCTTAAGGCAAGGCCAGGGCGCTGCCCTGGACCCGCAAAGGGCCGGCGGCCCTTTGATCCCATTCATAAGGTCCAGGGGCTCGGCCCGTCGCGCGAAGACGCGCAACGGACCAGGCGGGCCTGGGCAGAGCCCAGCCTTGCTTGCAGCGCGCCGAAGGGTTTCGCTTCAAGCCGCCTGCGCCATCGCCCCCTGCCGGATCAGGTCGGCGCATTTCTCCCCCACCATGATGCTCGGCGCATTGGTGTTGCCGCTCGGCATGGTCGGGAAGATCGAGGCATCGGCGATCCGCAGCCCCGCGATCCCGTGCACCCGCAGCTGGTCGTCCACCACGCAATTTGCCTGCGGCCCCATCCGGCAGGTGCCGATCGGGTGGTAGGCGGTCTCCGAATTGCGCCGGATCCAATCCAGGATCTGCTCGTCGCTCGCCACCTCCACGCCCGGCGAGTGTTCCTCGCCCCGGAACGCCTCCATCGGCGGCGCGTTGGCGATGCTGCGCACCAGCCGGAACCCATCCACCATCGTGCGCTGGTCGATCGGGTCGGCCAGGAAGTTGAATTTGATCGCCGGCTGGTCGTGCGGGTTGCCGGAACGGATATGGATGCTGCCCAGGCTCTCCGGCCGCAGCTGATAGACAGAGATCGTCATGCCGGGCCATTCGTGCAGCTGGCGCTTCTTCGGGTTCTTCACCGCATAGGGCACCAGGTGCATCTGCACATCCGGCGTCTCCAGCTCCGGCCGCGTCTTCAGGAAGGCCAGCATCGGCGCCGAGGGCAGGCTGTAGAACCCGGTGCGGGAGGTCGCGTAGATCAGCGCCTCCTTCAGCAACCCCAGCCCGCGCGCCCGCGTGTTGTAGGACAGGCCGGGCACCTTCACCCGCCAGACGATGCGGGCATTCAGGTGGTCGCGGAAATTCTCCCCCACGCCGGGCAGCGCATGCTTCACCTCGATCCCCAGCGAGGACAGCAGCTCCGGCTGCCCGATCCCCGAGAGTTCCAGCAACTGCGGCGTTGCCACGGCGCCGGCGCACAGGATCACCTCCCGCCCCGCCAACGCCTTCACGCGCTTGCCGGCCTGCTCGTATTCGATGCCCACGCAGCGCGTGCCTTCCAGCAGCACCTTCGTGGTGTGCGCCTCGGTCACGATCCGCAAATTCGGCCGCCCGCGGGCCGGGTCCAGGTAGCAATGCGCCGTGCTCATCCGCCGGCCGTTATGGATCGTGGTCTGCGTCTTCACGATCCCTTCCTGGTCCGGCCCGTTGTAATCGGGGTTGCGCTTGATCCCCAGATGCCCCGCCGCCGCGAACAGCGCATCGAAGATCGGGTTCTCGTCCGGCACCTCGCCCACCCGCAGCGGCCCGCCGGCACCGCGCACCTCGTCGCCGCCCTTTACGTAGCTTTCCATCCGCTGGAACACCGGCGCCACGTCGCGATAGGACCAGCCCCGGCAGCCCATCTGCGCCCAGGTGTCGAAATCCAGCGGCTGCCCGCGCACATAGACCAGGCCGTTGATGCTCGATGACCCGCCCAGCAGCTTGCCGCGCGGCACCGGGATCGCCCGGTTGTTGGTGTTCGGCTCCGGTTCGGAAAAATAGCGCCAGTTGGCCGCCGGATTGTCGATCAGCAGCCCGAAGCTGATCGGAAAGCGCGAGACCGGATGGCTGGCGCGGCCGGCCTCCACCAGCAGCACCCGCGTCTTCGGGTCCTCGCTCAACCGCGCCGCCAGCGCCGCCCCGGCCGACCCGGCGCCGACAACGATATAGTCCTGCTGAGTCTCGGCCATGGTTCGTTCCCCCATTTGCACGAAGGCTAGGCTTAGGCGGCGGCGCCGGGCAACATCGCACGATGGAGTCGCACACCCCCACAGACCCGGTCCGCGCCGCGCTTGCCGCCGCCGGCATCACCCTGCCCCCGGAAGACATCGCCTTCCTCGCCGCCCAGCAGGAGATGCTGGCCCGCACCATCGCAGCCGTCGCGCAGGCAGCCACGAAATGACCATCGCCGAAACCGCCGCCGCCATCGCCGCCGGCCGGCTCGATCCGGTGGCCCACGCCCGCGCCCACCTCGCCCGCATCGCGCAGGCCAACCCCGCCCTGCACGCCATGGCCAGGCTGGACCCAACGGCGCTGTCCCAGGCCGAAGCCGTCCGCGGCAAAACTCTTCCGCTCGCCGGCATCCCCATCGCGGTGAAGGACGCGTTCGATGCGGCGGGCCTGCCCACCACCGCCAACGCCCGCCTCTACGCCAACGCTGCCCCTGCCACGCAGGACACGCCCGCCGTGGCTCGCCTCCGCCAGGCCGGCGCGATTGGCCTCGGCAAGGCCACCTGCTGGGAAATGTCCGTGGGCGGCCCCAGCCAAGATTCGCCCCAGCCCCCCGCCATCAACCCCTGGGCCTCCGGCGCCGACCCCGGCGGCTCCTCCAACGGCAGCGCGGTGGCCGTCGCCTCCGGCATGGCGATGGCGGCCCTGGGCGGCGACACCGGCGGCTCCATCCGCTTGCCGGCTTCGTTCTGCGGCCTCGCCGGCTTCAAGCCCACCCACGGCAAGATCCCGCTCCAGGGCGCCATCCCCTTCGCCGAAAGCCTGGACGTCATCGGCCCCATCGCCCGCACCGCCGCCGACTGCGCCCTGCTCCACGCCATCATGGCCGCCGAGCCTGCGCACCCGCCCATCCCCCTGCGCGGCCTGCGCCTGGCCATTCCCCACGCCCTGCTGCGACACAGCCCCCTCACCGCCGCCATGGCCCAGGCCCTGGCCGAAGCCTGCGCCACGCTCGAACGCCACGGCGCCAGCATCGCAGAAGCCCCGCTGCCCTCCGCGCATCTCTTCAACGCCTGCTACTTCCTCATCGCCCGCAGCGAAGCCTTCGGCCTGTGGCGCCACGCGCTGGCCGCCACGCCCGAAAAGCTCAACCCCCTCACCCGCCGCAGCTTCGCCATCGGCGCCATGATCCCCCCCGAAGCCCTCGCGAACGCCACCCGCCTGCGCACCACCCTTTGCGCCGAACTCGAAGCCGCCTTCGCCAACGCCGACGCCCTGATCCTCCCCACCACCCCCGACGAAGCCGCCGACCTCGATTTCACCACAGCCTTCAGCCGCCCGGATACCGCGCCCTACACCCGCCCCTTCAGCCTCGCCGGTGTGCCCGCCATCTCCATCCCCTGCGCCCTCGGCCCGCGCGGCCTCCCCCTCGGCCTGCAACTCGTCGGCCGCCATGGCGACGACGCCCGCCTGCTCGCCATCGCAACCGCCATCGAGCAGGCCCTGCCCCCAATCGGATCGCCCAAGGAATGGTGGACATGAGCTTCACGGGAAAGCGCGCCCTCGTCACCGGCGCCGGCAGCGACGGCATCGGCCGCGCCATCGCCCGCGCCCTGGCCCGCGAGGGCGCCGACATCGCGCTGCATCACCTGCACCAGGCGGCCGAGGCCGAAGCCCTCGTCGCCGAGTTCCAGTCCCTCGGCCGCCGCGCCCTGGCCATCGAGGCCGATTTCAGCGACATCGCCGCCGCACGCGCCACCGCCCACCAGGCCATCCAGGCGCTCGGCGGGCTGGACATCCTCGTCTGCGCCGCCGCCATGCTCCTGCGCAAACCCGCGCTGGAAACCACCGATGCCGACTGGTCCCGCCTGCACACCATCAACCTGCACGCGAGCTTCGCCCTCGCCCAGGAAGCCGCCCGCGACATGACCCCCCGCGGCCATGGCCGCATCATCCTGGTCTCCTCGGTCAACCAGTTCACCCCCAACCCCGGCCTCATCGCCTACGCCGCCAGCAAGGCCGGCATGATGCAGATGGCCCGCACCCTCGCCCTCGAACTCGCCCCCACCGGCGTCACCGTGAACCTCATCGCCCCCGGCACGATCGAAACCGATCTCAACCGCACTGCGCTGGCCGACCCCGACTGGCGCACCCAGAAACTCGCCCTCATCCCCATGGCCCGCATCGGCCGCCCGGACGACATCGCCGCCGCCGCCCTGTTCCTGGCCAGCGACGGCGCCGCCTACGTCACCGGCAGCACCATCACCGTCGATGGCGGGCTGGAGCTGCGCCCGTGAAAGGCCGCCGCATCCCCCTCTCGCGCCCGCGTCGCATCCTCACCGATCTCTCGCACGCCTCGCTCGCGTTCCCCCGCGCTACGCTGCGCACCCGCATCCACATCCCCGGCCTCATCGCCCCGCGCGAAGCCGCCCCGCGCGGCGCCCGCATCCCCTGGCCCATCCTCTTCGCCAAGGCCTTCGCCCTCGTCGCGCAAGACATGCCCCACCTGCGCCGCGTCTACGCCAAGCTCCCCTGGCCGCATTTCTACGAGCTGCCCACCAGCGTCGGCAGCATCATCATCGAACGCGACTGGCCTGAAGCCGCCCCCACCGAAAAGGCCCTCTTCCTCGGCCGCCTCAAAGACCCCGCCGCAACCCCGCTGCCCGACCTCGCCGCCACCATGCGCCACCACAAAACCGCGCCGATCGACAGTATCGCCGATTTCCGCCGCATCCTCATGCTCGCCGGCCTGCCGCTGCCCATCCGCCGCGCCGGCCTCTGGCTCGCGCTCAACCTCGGCCGCCAGGTGCCCAACTACTTCGGCACCTTCGCCATCTCCCCCCTCGGCTCCCACGGCGCCGCCATCCTCCACACCATCCCGGTCTGGACCAGCTTCCTCAACTACGGCCCGATCGACCCCGATGGCGGCACCGACATCTACCTCTCCGTCGACCACCGCGTCATGGATGGCGGCCACGCCGCCCGCGCCATCACCGCCATGGCAGCGGCACTGAACGGGCCGATCCTGGCGGAGCTGCAAAGCAAGTAAGAATCTTCTTTTTCTGAAGAAAAAGAAGCAAAAAGACTTTTCCCACTGGCACGCGCGCTAGCGGATAAAAGTTTTTTGGTTCTTTTTTTCAAAAAAGAACCGCTTGCCTTACTCCACTGCCGCCCGCTTCCTGGGCGCGTTCTGCACCACCGGCACCAGCTCCGCCGCCTCGAAGCTCATCGCCACCCGCTCCTGCGACGGCACGCCATAGGCCGTCGTCCGCTGCTGCGGCACGCGCGAGATCCCGCGGATCAGCGCTTCCATCCGCTCCGGCGCGAACTCCTGCCCATGCTCCGTCCCGGCCGCGCGCGAGATGCTCTCATTCATCAGCGTACCCCCGAGATCATTCGCCCCGGCCTCCAGGCACAGCGCCGCCCCATGCGGCCCCATCTTCACCCAACTGGTCTGGATGTTCGGAATCCCGGGATGCAGCACCAGCCGCGCCACGGAATGCATCAGCACCGCCTCGCGCAACGTCGGCCCCTTCCGCGCCTGGCCCTTCAGGTACATCGGCGCCTCCATATGCACGAACGGCAACGGCACGAACTCCGTGAACCCACCGGTCTCGCTCTGCAGATCGCGCAACACCAGCAGATGCCGCGCCCAGGAAACCGGCGCCTCCACATGCCCGTACATGATGGTGGAGGTCGTCCGCAGCCCCAACCCATGCGCCGCCCGCGCGACGGCCAGCCACTCCTCGGTGTTCACCTTGTCAGCGCAGATGATCTTCCGAACCTCATCATCGAGAATTTCCGCCGCCGTCCCCGGCAACGTCCCCAACCCCGCCGCCTTCAACCGCGCCAGAAACGCGGACAACGAGAGCCCCAGCGTCGCCGCCCCCTGCGTCACCTCCAGCGGCGAGAACGCATGGATGTGCATGTCGGGCACCGCCGCCTTGATCGCCTCGCAGATCCGCACATAGGTCTCGCCGGTGTAATCCGGATGGATGCCGCCCTGCAGGCACACCTCGGTCGCCCCGCGCGCCCAGGCCTCCTCCGCCCGCCGCACGATCTCGCCCATCTCCAGGTCATAGGCCGGCCCACGCAACGCCTCATGCGTCTTGCCCTTGGAGAAGGCGCAGAACGTGCAACGATAGGTGCACATGTTGGTGTAGTTGATGTTCCGGTTCACCACATACCGGATCACGTCGCCGCTCACCGCCTTGCGCAGCGCATCCGCCGCCCGCGTCACGTGCCCGTAATCGGCATCCCGTGCCGCGAACAGCAGCTCGATCTCCGGCGGATCAAGCCGCGTTCCCCCCGCCGCCTTCTCCACCGCGCGCGACACCCGCCGGTCCACATCGCTCAGCAGCACCTCCGGCGCCTTCGGCAGAGTCACCTGCCCCGGTGCCCAGTCATCCTCGCGCGCGAACCCCTCGGCATCGGCCATCCGCCGCACCTGTGCCGCCACCGGGGCGCCCATCCACGCCCCGGCCGCGCGCACATAGGCCGGATACACCGGCAGCCGCCCCACCAGCACCTTGCCCGCCTCCGCCGTCCGCCGGGCGAGGTCATCCAGATGCGGCCAGGGCGCCTCCGGGTTCACATGATCCGGCGTCACCGGAGACACCCCGCCCCAGTCGTTCAGCCCCGCCCCGACCAGGCGCTGATACACCCCCGGCGACAAATTCGGCGGCGCCTGCAAATTCATCCCGGCGCCCAGCACAATCCGCGCCACCGCCACCGTCCACAGCAGATCGTCCAGATCCGGCTCCGGCGCCGCCTCGCGCTTCGTCTTCGGCTTGGCGCGGAAGTTCTGCACGATCACTTCCTGGATGTGCCCGTAGCGCTCATGCAGATCCCGGATCGCCACCAGCGCCTCGATCCGCTCTTCCCGCGTCTCACCAATGCCGATGAGAATGCCGGTCGTGAACGGCACGCGCGCCTCGCCCGCCAGCCTTATCGTCTCCAGCCGCACCGCCGGCACCTTGTCCGGCGAGCCGAAATGCACCCCGCCCCGCTCGCACAACCGGTCCGACGTACTCTCCAGCATGATCCCCTGGCTGGCCGAAACCGCCCGCAGCGCCAGGATCTCCTCCTTGGTCATCACCCCGGGATTGGCATGCGGCAGCAGCCCGGTCTCCTTCAGCACCAGCGCGCACATCGCCACCAGGTACTCAACCGTCGTCGCATACCCCAGCGCCGCCAGCCCTTCGCGCGCCGCCTCATAGCGAAGCTCCGGCTTGTCCCCCAGCGTGAACAGCGCCTCGGTGCAGCCTGCCGCCGCGCCGGCCCGCGCGATTGCCACAACCTCCTCGGGCGACAGATACGCCGCATGCCCCTTCTTCGGCCGCTCGGCGAAGGTGCAGTAGTGGCACACATCCCGGCACAGCTTGGTCAGCGGGATGAACACCTTGCGGGAATACGAAACCACCCGCCCATGCGCCCCATCGCGAAGCGCGGCCGCTTCCGCCATCAGCGCATCAAGCGGCGCGGCCAGAAGCCGATCCGCCAGCGCGCCATCCGTCACCCGTGCGTCCATCGCTCGTTCCCCCACGCAAGCTTGCCCACTCGCGCATCACGCTCCATCGTGTCCCCTCGCCGCGGCAGACGCAATCGCCGCCCGCCGAAGGGACACGTCATGAAAATCGGCTTCAACGCCCCCACCGCCGGCCCACTCTCCGCCCCCGGCCCATTGGCCGAGCTCTGCCAGGGCGGCGAGGCCATGGGATTCGACTACGCCACCTTCTCCGACCATGTCGTCATCCCCACCCAGATCGACAGCACCTACCCCTATTCCTCCACCGGCGAATTCCCCGCCGGCGCGCGGGCCGAGCGCCACGAGCAGCTCACCGAAATCGCCTGGGTCGCCGCCAAAACCTCCAGGCTGCGCCTCATCACCTCGGTCATGGTCGTCCCGCACCGCCCCGCCGTGCTCACCGCCAAGATCCTCGCCACCATCGACGTGCTCTCCAACGGCCGCCTCACGCTCGGCATCGGCGCCGGCTGGATGGAGGAGGAATTCGTCGCCGTCGGCGCCCCCCCCTTCGCCGAGCGCGGCGCGGTCACCGACGAATACCTCCAGGTCTTCCGCGAGCTCTGGACCCAGCCCGAACCCCGCTTCGCCGGCAAATACACCCGGTTCGACAACATCCTGCTCGACCCCAAGCCGGTGCAGAACACCATCCCCATCTGGGTCGGCGGCGAATCCGGCCCAGCGCTGCGCCGCACCGCCCGCATGGCCGATGGCTGGTACCCCATCGGCACCAATCCCGCCTTCCCGCTCGACAGCCTAGCCCGCTTCAAGGCCGGCGTGGCGAAACTCCACAAGACCGCCGACGCCATCGGCCGCGACCCCAAGACCATCCAGCTCATCTACCGCGTCTCCGGCTGGGCCACCCCCGGCCCGGCCAACGCGTCGGATGGCCAACCCCGCCTCTTCAGCGGCGACGCCCCCCAAACCGCCGCCGACATCCGTGCGCTCCGCGACGTCGGCGTCACCAGCATCGACTTCGGCTTCCCCGGCACCACCCCCCAGGAAGTCCTCGCCGCCATGCAATCCTTCCGAGCGGACGTCCTGGCCAAGATCTAGTCCACGCCACACCCCGCCACCGACCAAATCCAAGAAGAAAGAAAGTGGCCACAGAGACACAGAGACACAGAGAAACAAGCCAAGGGAGAAGCAAACCTCCGCACTCATAGGGCGGAAACGCGAAGCGGCTCCGCCACCTTCCTTCTCCCTTGCCTTGCTCCTCTGTGCCTCTGTGTCTCTGTGGCCCCTTGCTTGCTTTCTCTCCACCACACCAAGCCGCCCCCGAGCCCCGCCCAAAAGGAAACGCCAAAATGAAACTAGGCCTCACCCTGTCCGTCGGCGGCCCCAGCCCGCGCATCGACATGGACCTGATCCTCGAAGCCGAATCCCTCGGCTTCGACAGCGTCTGGACCGGCGAAGCCTACGGCACCGACGCCGTCACCCCCGCCGCCTGGGTCCTCTCCCGCACCACCAAGATCAAGGCCGGCACCGGCATCATGCAGATGTCCGCCCGCACCCCCACCTGCGCGGCCATGACGGCGATGACGCTCCAGGCCCTCTCCGGCAACCGCTTCCTCTGCGGCGTCGGCCCCTCCGGCCCCCAGGTGATCGAAGGCTGGCACGGCCAGCCCTTTGGCAAGCCGGTCGACCGTACCCGCGAATACGTCGCCATCATCCGCAAGATCCTGGCCCGCGAAAAACCCCTCACCCACGACGGCGAATACTATCAGATCCCCTACCAGGGCCCCGGCGCCTCCGGCCTCGCCAAGCCGCTCCGCTCCATGACCCACGGCAACCCGGACATGAAGTTCTACACCGCCTCCATCACCCCCGGCGGCCTGCGCGTGTCCGGTGAGGTGGCCGACGGCAACATCCCCATCTTCATGTCGCCCGAAAAAGCCGACCTCATGTGCAAGACGGTGCTGGACGGCATGGCCAAGGCCGGCCGCCCCGTCACATTGCATAACTTCGACGTCGCCCCGCACGTGAAGATCCGCGTCGGCGACGACATCCAGGCCCTGCGTGAAAGCTGCAAGCCCGAATTCGCCCTCTACATCGGCGGCATGGGTGCAAGGGGCAAGAACTACTACAACGACTACGCCAAGCGCCTGGGCTACGAAGCCGAAGCCGTCCAGATCCAGGACCTCTACCTCGACGGCAAGAAAGACGCCGCCGCCGCCCTGGTCCCCGACAAGCTGGTGGACGAGCTCGCCCTCATCGGCCCCAAGGAACGCATCCGCGACCGCCTGGCCGCCTGGAAGGAAGCCGCCGCCCAGAACAAGGTCGGCACCATGATCCTCACTGGCGCCAACCGCGAAGCCATCCGCACCGTCGCCGAAGCCGTCCTGTAGTTTGGGCTTTTGAGGTCTTCGCAATAAGTTTACTGAGGAGGTGCTAATTTATAGAATGAGATGTGTTTTTGGGGATTTAATGTAAGTGCTAGTGTACTGGGCTTAGGCATTTTTGCTGACCTACCTAAGGTGAAAACCCTAGGTAGGTTATGATTGTTTGACGGAGCCGTCTTCTTGCCTCTGTTCAGGAGGCCTTACTTGGCCACTTTGTCGCCGGCGCGGCCGCTCGCGCGGCGGCGGAGTGGGTCGGCGTCTATCAGCATATGGCCACGCTGACCTTCCACAAGCTGCGCGAAGTGAATGCCGAACGCTTTGTGGCCTCAGCGCCACAGCAACTGGCGGGCGACGTGGAGATGGACGGGGGCCACGTCGGGGGCATCCGCAAGGGCAAGCGGGGGACAATGATCCCGGCAAGCGGTCAGGAGGTATGGCCTGCCGCGCCAGTGGAGATCACTGACCACCGGCCGTTCGGACGTGCCGTCGCGTCGGGACGAGACGAAGTTCGAGGGATACTGCAAGGCCGCGGCCGAGATACGCGCCGAGTGGGTTAGATTGCAAACGCCTGCAACCAGGGGTATAAGGGTAGACGGTGTAGAGTAGAATGGTAGCAGCCTGCCGGAAATATCTGCTCGTGCATCGGTCTGGTCACGCGAGGCTTGACGAGATCACGAAGGTAAGTCAAGTATATGAAATTGTGAGGTTTTCTGGCCGACACCTTCTTTGCAGCTAAGTGTTGCACGCATCCTTCACCACATCGGCTGCGTCGGCAGTCACAATGGTAGGCAGAATGAGTTGCTAACTTCAGGTTGAGACACCATCAACCAGCGCAAGCTGGCTCAAACTGATAAATGGTAGCCGGCCGCAAAGAAGTATAAGCAGCTACAATTAGGGTGGCTTTAAGACGTGATGCGCTTCAATCGGTGCTGAGGCAGCACACTGGGGTCGCCTGCCCGGCCTGGAGTACCAGATGTCCACCCCAGCACAACAGCCGCCCGAGCCCGCTACGGGGGGGCGCGTTATGATGATACGGCTGCTGCGGGCATCCTCGCTCTACATGCTGGCCAATGTGGCCAGCCGCGCGGTGGGGTTCCTGGCCATCCCGTTCTACTCGCGCTTCCTCAGCCCCGCCGAGTACGGCCTCATCGAGCTGATCGAACTGAGCACCCAGTTGGTTGCAATTGCGTTTGGCCTGCAGAGCATCGGGCCGGCCATGACCCGCCTGTTTCATGACCAGGGAACGCTGGAGAGGCAGCGTGAGGTGGTCTCCACCGGCGTGGTCTCATCCGCCCTGCTCAGCGCGCTGATCGCGGCCGTGGCCATCCTGCTGGCAGCCCCGCTCAGCCAGGCGGTGTTCCGCTCGGCCGAGCACGCGCCGCTGCTG
>JBIKOJ010000045.1:0-28925 GCA_044358135.1 Acetobacteraceae bacterium
GAGGACAGGCCGGTCAGCTGGGCGGTGCCGAGATTGGCCACCTGGGCGGTGGTCATCGCCGCGACCTGGCCGGAGGTGAGTGCCCGCAGTTGCGTGGTGGCCAGCGCGGCGGTGTCGGCCGTTTCCATCGCCGCAACCTGCGCGGTGGTGAAGACCGGCATCTGGGAGGTGGTGAAGGCGCGCCATTGTGCGGTGGTGAGCGCCACGATCTGCGCCGTGGTGAAGTCCTTCACCTCATCCGTCGTCAGCCCCGCAAGCGTGGCGGTGCTCAGCGACTGGATCTGGTCGGTGGTCAGGACTGAAACGAGCGTCATGGCGATGGCTCCGCATGGTAGGCGCGCACCAGCGAATCCGCCCGCTACGGGCTGCTGGTGCCACTGCGGAAAACCGTTTTGTTTCCCAGGGACGCCGCATCTACCGACGCTTCGATTACCGTGCGCTTAACGCGGCACGGAGATTGAGAAGTGCGGAGGGAATTCGTGCGGCATACGTTTCCTTCACCTGTTGGCTGCCATTCTCCTGCGATCGCGCCAATACGGAGCAGCCGCATGAACATGGCCGTCTTTCCTGTGCCCCTGCCATTGCCTGGGGATGAAGCATGGTTGGAGGACCGGCTTGCGGCCCCCGGCGGGCTCGCCGCCGTGCCGCCGGCGCAGATGCCGCGGCTGGCGCGCACCGTGGGCGCCGTGCCGGCATTGCAGCTGGTGGACCTGGTGGGCCGCCATCCCACCAGCGCCGTGGCGCTTGCCCAGCTGTGGCTGGGGGCCCACCCCTCGTCGCCGGAGGCGTTTGCCGTGTGGTTCAATCTCGGCGTGGCGCTGCTGCAGGCGCGCGATGCCGTGGGGGCTGCCACCGCCTATCGCAATGCGTTGGCGCTGAAGCCCGACCTGCATGAGGCCACCATCAATCTCGGCCTGGCGCTGGAGATGCAGGGCAAGCCGTCTGAGGCGCTGGCCACCTGGCGCCGCGCCCTGCCGGAGGATGCCACGCGCCGGGTGCTGCACATGCATCTCGGCCGCCGGCTGGAGGAGGACGGGGCGCTGGAAGATGCAGCGTCCGAGTTGCGCGCCAGCCTGCTGATCGATCCTGACCAGCCCGACGTGATCCAGCATTTCGTGCATCTGCGCCAGCGCACTGCGGCCTGGCCGGTGATCGACCCCGGCACCTGCCTGGTGCCCGAGCCGCAGTTGCGACGCCATGCCGGGCCGTTGGGGGCGCTGGCGCTGTTCGACGACCCGGTGGCGCAGCGCGAGGTGGGTGCGGCGTGGATCGCGCGCAAGGTGCCGGCGGCGGCAGAACGGCTGGCGCCGGAGGGCGGCTATCGGCACGAGCGAATTCGCATCGGCTATCTCTCCAGCGATTTCTGTCGCCATGCGATGAGCTTCCTGATCGCCGAGGTGCTGGAGCGGCATGACCGTTCCACCTTCGAGGTGTTCGGCTACGACGCCTCGCCGGAGGACGGCAGCGACCTGCGCGCGCGGGTGCTGGCGGCGTTCGACCATCACGTGCCGATCGGGGCGCTGAGCGACGAGCTGGCGGCGCGGCGCATCCGGGCGGATGAGATCGATATCCTGGTGGACCTGAACGGTCTGACGCGCGGGGCGCGCCTCGGTGTGCTGCGCTGGAAGCCGGCGCCGGTGCAGGCGACCTATCTCGGCTATATCGGGCCGGTGCCGCTGCCCGAGCTGGACTGGCTGATCTGCGACCGCATCGCCATCCCCGACGACCTGGCCGGGCAGTATGTGCCGGCGCCGCTGGCGATCGAGGGCTGCTACCAGGCCAATGACAGCCGGCCGCTGGAGCTGCCGGCGGTGACGCGGGCGGAGGAGACTCTTCCGGCCGAGGCCTTCGTGTTCTGCTGCCACTCCCACCACTACAAGATCACGCCGGAGCTGTTCGCCACCTGGATGCGCATTGTGCGCGACGTGCCCGGCAGCGTGCTGTGGCTGGTGGATGACGGGGCGGCGAGCCGGCGCAACCTGCTGGCGCGCTGGCAGGCGGCGGGGCTGGGGGCGGAACGGTTGGTGTTCGCGCCGCGTGTCGACCCCGCGCGCTACCGGGCGCGGCTGGCGCTGGCGGACCTGTTCCTGGATACCTCGCCGTACAATGCCGGCACCATTGCCTCCGACGCGTTGCGCATGGGCTTGCCGTTGCTGGCGCTGGAAGGCCGCGCCTTTGCCGCGCGCATGGCGACCAGCCTGCTGCATGCCGTAGGGCTGCCGGACATGGCGGTTCAGGACCTGGAGGCCTATGCCGCGAAGGCGGTAGCCTTGGCGCAGGATCCGGCGGCGATGGCCGGGCTGCGGGCGCATCTGGCTGGCGATGCCTGGGCGCGGACGCTGGGCGATGCGGCCGGGTTCACGCGGCGGCTCGAAGCGGCTTACCGAAAGATTCGAAAGCAAGGCTAACCGCCAAGGCGCCAAGGGACGCCAAGAAGAACGCCAAGGCTGTTCTTGCTTCTTGGCGACTTCCTTGGCGCCCTTGGCGTCTTGGCGGTTCGCACTTTCTTCCCTGAACACAAACAAAAGAGGCCGGGTGTTGCCACCCGGCCTCTTACTGCATTTGGGCAGACTGGATCAGGCCGGCTTGACGGCCGTGGCCCAGAGGGCGAAGTGGCCGTCGCGGATCACGCGGACCGGGGTGAATCCGGCGCGGGTGAAGTAGGCTTCCAGCGTGGTGGCGGTGTAGCCCATGCGGTGGGCCATGAAGAGGTTGCCGGCGGCCAGCGCCGAGCGCAGGCCGTAGAGCATGTCGAGCGGCGTGATCGGGCCCATCATCGAGACGTAGGCGGCATCCTCCAGCTTGTCCTGCGCCACCAGCTCGGCGATCTGCTGCAGGTCCGGCAGGGTGACGGCGACGAAGCCGCCGGGGCGGACGACGCGGTGGAACTCGGCCAGCGCCACCGGCACCTCGTGCGGCAGCAGGTGTTCCAGGTTGTGGGCGGACCAGACGGCATCCACCGAGGCATCGGCCACCATGTGCATGTCGGTGATGGAGGCCTGGATGTCGGGCGCCACGTCTGGGTCGATGTCCAGCCGCAGCTCCTGCCATTCCCCGGGGGCGAAGAAGGCGGCGGGGATCTTGTCGGGGCTGGGGGCGCCGCAGCCGACATGCAGGACGGTGCGCAGGGCGGCGGCGGGTTCGGCTGCCGTTTCGGCGGCGGGGCGCTCGGCAAGCATCGCATCGTTCATGGTGCGCGGTCCTTTACGGTTCGCGCAGGCTCTCGCTGAGCCCGCGCAGGAGGGGGTCGAGGAAGAGATCGAGGATGCGGCGGGTGCCGACCTTGATCTCGGCGGAAAGCGTCATGCCCGGCAGCAGGGCGGCGCCGTCGGACAGGTTGGCGACGTGGGGTGCTGCGATGGCGACGTGGCCGCGGTGCAGGGCGGCGCCGCTGGCCTGGTCGGGGTAGGATTCGCGGCTGACGGCGCGCAGCGTGCCGGCGAGGGTGCCGTGCTGGCGCCAGGGGAAGGCATCGATCTTGAGCGTGGCCGGCGCCCCTTCGTAGAGGCGGCCGGTTTCAGCGGAGCGCAGGACGAGTTCGGCGACCAGTGGGCCATCGGCCGGGACCAGCGTGGCGACGGCTTCGCCCTCGCGCATCAGGGAGCCGGGCGAGCGGCGGGCGACTTCGAGCACCACGGCGTCGGCGGGGGCGCGGAGCAGGGTGAGGGCATCGAGGCGGTCGGCCTTGGCGAGCTGTTCGTCCACGCGGTTGAGTTCGGGGCGCAGGCGGGCGAGGTCTTCGATGAGCTGGCGGCGCCAGTCGCGCTGGAAGGCTTCGCGGTCTGCGGTGCGGGCGGCGAGGCGGAGGTCGAGTTCCTGCAGGCGGGCCTGGTGGCGTTCGATTTCGCGTTCCGCTTCCAGGCGGGCGGAGCGGGCGCCGAGGAGCGAGATGCGCGAGCCGACCTGGGATTCCACCAGGCGGGAGCGCATGGATTCCACCTCGGCAGCGATGGCGAGCTGGGCGGACAGGCCGGCGCCGGTGCGGCGTTCGGAGTCGTGGGCGGCGCGCAGGGCCGAGAGTTCGGCATCGAGGGCGGCGAGGCGCGCGGCAAGCGTGGCGCTGCGCTGTACCAGCACCTCCCCTTGAAGCCTGGATTCCGCATCCGCTGCAACAGGAAAAGTTCCTGCCAGTTCGGCCTCGAACCGGTCGCGCTGGGCGGCGAGGCTGCGGCGTTGGGCGAGCAGGGCGTCGCGGTCCGCCGCGGTGAAGGTGCTGTCGAGCACGGCGACGACCTGGCCGGCGCGGACGCGTTCGCCGGGGCGGACCAGGAGATCGCGCAGCACGGCGCGGTCGATGGGGGCGAGGACGACGGGCGGGGCTTCGGAGGCGAGGCGGCCGGCGGCGGTGACGACGACATCCACCTTGGCCACTGCGGCGATGGTGACGAGGGCGGCGAGCAGGACGGCGCCGAGTGCGGGCCACCAGCGCAGCAGGGTGGGCGTGGGCTCGGCGAGCAGCGCGTCGAGGTCATCCTGGAAGGGCAGGATGGCGCGGTCGGGCCTGGGGGCGCGGGCGAAGCGGCGCAGGCGGGGCGAAGTCCGCCTCATGCCATGTGCTCCGTCTGTTGCATCCACAGGGAGCGGTAGATGTCGCAGCGGTCGAGCAGGGTGTGGTGGGGGGCGAAATCGACGATGCGGCCCTGGTCCAGTACCAGGATGGCATCGGAGCGGACCAGGGTGGAGAGGCGGTGGGAGACGATGAGCATGGTGCGGCCGCTGGCCATGGCGGCGAGGTTGCGGTTGACCAGGGCTTCGCTTTCCGGATCCAGCGCGCTGGTGGCTTCATCGAAGACCAGCAGCTTCGGGGCGGTAAGCAGGGCGCGGGCGATGGCGACGCGCTGGCGCTGGCCGCCGGAGAGGTTGGCGCCGTTTTCTTCCACCTGGGTTTCGTAGGACATCGGCAGGCGGCGGATGAAGTCTTCGGCGCCGGCGAGGCGGGCGGCGGCGACGACTTCCTCCAGGCTGGCTTCGGGGCGGGCGGCGGCGATGTTGTCGCGGATGGAGCCGCGGAAGAGCAGGTTGTCTTGCAGGACCACGCCGATGCTGCGGCGGAGATGGCCGAGGTCGATGTGGCGGATGTCGATGCCGTCGACCAGGATCACGCCGGCCTGGGGGGGCTCGATGCCCTGGATGAGGCGGGTGAGGGTGGTCTTGCCGGAGCCGGAACGGCCGACGATGCCGATGACCTGGCCGGGCTCCACGGTGAAGGAAATGCCGTCCAGCGCCGGGGCGAGGCTGCCGGGATAGGCGAAGCGGACATTCTCGAAGCGCAGGCTGCCGGTGATGGCGGGGCGGGCGGGGCGGGCCTGGACGGCGCGTTCGGAGGGCTTGTCCATGATGTGGGCGAGCATGCGCACCGAGAGGGCGGCTTCCTGGTATTCGCTGACCAGGGTGACGATCTGGACCAGTGGGCCGCTGACGCGGCCGGCGAGCATGGAGAAGGCAACCAGGGCGCCGAGGCTGAGGGCGCCATCGAAGGCGAGGATGGCGCCGAGGGCGAGGATGGTGACCTGCATCAGCTTTTCGAGCAGGCCGGTGCTGGCGTTGGCGATGGCGGCGATGGTGCCGACGGACCATTGGCGGCGGACGGAGGCGGCCAGGCTGCTGTCCCAGGCGCGCTGGCGGGTGCGTTCCAGCACGAGCGCCTTTACCGCGCGCATGTTGTGCAGGGTTTCGACCAGCTGGGCCTGGCGTTCGGCTTCCGCGGCGTAGAGGGCGTTGAGGCGGGAGCGGAAGAGGGGGACGAGGGCGGCGATGACGCAGGCGATGGCGGCGGCGAAGCCGAGGACGACGGCGGTGAGGACGCCGGAATAGAGCACCAGCAACACGAGCAGGATGGGCAGCAGCGCCGCATCGAGCATGGTCTGGAACAGGCGGCCGGTGAGGAAATGGCGCAGCTTTTCGGTTTGCTGCATGTGGCGGGCGAGCACGCCGGCGGCGTTGGTTTCGAAGACCGGGAGCGGCAGGGAGAGCAGGTGGGCGAAGCTGCGGGCGCCGAGGCGGGCATCGATCTTGCCGCCGGCGATCAGCATCAGGCGTTGGCGGACGAACTGGAAGGCGGCGTCGAACAGGGCCAGCAGGACGAAGGTGGCGACGACGACGGCGAGCGTGTTGCGGGCCTGGTGGGCGACGACGCGGTCGATCAGCACCTGGAGCAGCAGCGGGAAGGCGATGGCGATCAGGTTGGAGACGATGGCGGCGAGGCCGACTCCGGCCAGGAGGGAGCGCTGCTTGAGGAGTTCGGGGATGAACCAGCGCAGGCCGAAGGGCTGGTTCTCGTCGGTAAGGCGGGGGGCCTTGCGGGCCAGGAGCAGGGTGCCGGACCATTTGGCGAGGAAGGCGGCGCGGGGGAGGGCGTGGACGCCCTGGGCTTCGCGCTGGGGATCGAGGATGGCGGCGGCGTCTCCGCCTTCGGCGGGGCCAGCGTGGACCAGGACGATCCAGCTGCCGTCTTTCATCAGGGCGAGGGCGGGGGCGGCGGTGCCGAGGGCGGCGGCGCGGGCCCAAGTGCAGTTGGTGAGGACGCGGACGCGGAAGCCGGCCTGTTCCAGCGCGCGGCGCAGGGGGGCGGACATGTCGCTTTGGTCAATCGCCGGCAACCCCTCCGGCGGCAAATGGACGCCGTGGTGGTGGGCGAGAAGGAAGGCGCAGCGCAGGGCGGTGAGCTGCGGCGCGAGAAGGGTTTCCGTGGTGGTCACGCCCGGAGTTTGGGCGGAGGGGGTTAGCAAAAGGTGAAACAGGGGCGCGGCGGCGGGGAAGGATTGAAATTACGATAACGCAACAATTAGGGCGTGCGTTGGCGGCCCCTTGTGGGGCGTGCGGAAAAATGGCGGGAGGGTGAGGGGCGGGGCACGGGCGGGCGTGGGGAGGCCGTTCGGGACCGGCCTGCGGGCGCGGTTGCGGCCGGGGATCGGGCGCATGCCGCGGGCGGGGAAGCAGCGGAAGATCCAGCCCGGGAGCAGGCCGAGGGCCACGCACAGGGCCGGGAGGGAAAGGGGCAGGGGGGAGTGATCGCGGACGGAGTCCGGGTGTTCGGTGGCGAGGGGGGCGATGGCGTCTTCGTGCCAGGTTCGGGCGATGCGCTCCAGCCGGCCCAGCAGGGTGGCGAGCAGGGTGAGGAGCAGCGCATCCAGCACCTGGGCGACGCCAGCGCGCGCAGCCGCGGCATCGCGCTGGACGGCGCGGCGCAGGCTGGCGAACTCGTCGGCCAGGGGGAATGGGTCATTCGTGATATCTAACCGAATGTCGGTCGGTGTGCAAGGACTTTTTTCTGGAATTTTTTCTGCGGTCGTCCTGATGCTGGACGGTGCGATGCCGAAGGTGGCATTGCAGCGCTGGGTCTGCGGCACGGGGAGAGTGGGATGGGCGGCATCACGCATCGGGTGATCGAGGCCAATGGCTTGCGGATGGGCATTGCCGAGCAGGGCGAGGGGCCGTTGGTGCTGCTGTGCCATGGGTTTCCGGAATCCTGGTATTCCTGGCGGCATCAGCTGGCGGCCCTGGCCGCGGCGGGGTTCCGTGCGGTGGCGCCGGACATGCGCGGCTATGGCGGCACCGAGGCGCCGGAGGCAGTGGACCAGTACTCGCTGCTGCACCTGGTGGGCGACATGGTGGGCGTGCTGGACGCGCTGGGGGCGGAGACCGCGGTGATTGCCGGGCATGACTGGGGGGCGCCGGTGGCCTGGCACGCGGCACTGCTGCGGCCGGATCGGTTTCGCGCCGTGATCGGGTTGAGTGTGCCGTTCCGCCCGCGCGGTGCCGTGCGGCCGACCGACGTGATGCCGCGCACGGCGGACGCGGTGTTCTACCAGCTTTATTTCCAGGAGCCCGGCGTGGCCGAGGCGGAGCTGGAGGGGGATGTGCGCGCGGCGGTGCGTGACACGCTGCTGCGGCTTTCCGGCGACGTGCCGCCGATTGCGGGGTCTGACGGGTTCAGCATGGTGCCGGTGCGCGGCGGGCTGGGCGGGCGGTTGGTCGAGCATGTGGGCATGGCGCTGCCGGGCTGGCTCAGCGAGGCCGATATCGACGCCTATGCCGAGACGTTCCGGGGCAGCGGATTTCGCGGCGGGCTCAACTGGTATCGCAACATCGACCGCAACTGGGAGCTGATGCGGCCTTTCGCGGGGCTGAAGGTGACGGTCCCGGCGCTGTATGTGGCAGGCGACCGCGACCTGGTGCTGGGGTTTGCCGGGGCGAAGGAGATGGTGGCGAACCTGGCGCGCGCGGTGCCGGATTTGCGCGCGGCGATCATCCTGCCGGGCTGCGGGCATTGGACGCAGCAGGAGCGGCCGGCGGAGGTGAATGCCGCGATGGTGAGGTTCCTGCGGGGGCTTTGATTGGGCTGGGTGGGGGTAATGCCCAGCCTTGTGCGGTCTGACCGATGGTACCAAAGCAAGGCCAGGGCGCTGCCCTGGACCCGCAAAGGGCCGGCGGCCCTTTGATCCCATTATTTCAGGAAAGATGAGGTCCAGGGGCTCGGCACGTCGCGCGAAGGCGCGCAACGGTCCAGGCGGGTCTGGGCGGAGCCCGGCCCTGCTTTCTCATACAGGTCGAGGTCAACAGGACTTGGCACAATACCCCACGATGCCGGGGCCACATTGCGATCCACGCCGCCTGGCCGCGGCTTACCCCTCACCCAACCCTCTCCCCCAAGGGGAGAGGGCTTTTGTGCCGTGCCGGCGGAGGCCGCGGGGCATATGCGATCGCCCTGCCCCATAGGGGGACAGGGTTTTCGCTGGGATCAGGCCTTCACGACCTTGCGGGCGTTCAGGTCATCGACCTGGGCATCCGTGAAGCCGTGGTTCCTCAGGACTTCGCGGGTGTGTTCGCCGATGGTGGGGGCGTGGGCGCGGGCGGTGCCGCTTTCGAAGGGGGGCAGGCCGGGGATGTTCGGCATGGGCACGAGCTGGTCGAGGCCGGGTTGCTTGAGCCAGGCGATGATGTTGGTGGCCACCACCTGTTCCTCCTTGAGGAACTCCGAGTAGCTGTTGACCTGGCCGTTCATGATGTTGCGTTCGGTGAGGCGCTCGCTGATCCACATGGTCTCCTTCGATTTGAAGACCGGGCGGACGAGGCCGAGCAGCTCATCCATGTTGGTGCGGCGGGTGGCGGGTTCCTTGAAGCGGGGGTCGTGCTCCAGGTGCTGGATTTCCATCGCTTCGCAGAACGGCGCCCAATCGGTGTTGCGCACCATGGTGACGTTGATCTGGCCGTTCTTGGTGTCGAACACGCCGGCAGGCATGATGCCGCGCTGTAGCACGCCGTTTTCCAGGTAGCCGGCGATGAGGCGGATGACCGAGAGCATGGCGCCGCCCTGCATCAGGCTGGCCTCGATGTAGCGGCCTTCCGTGAGGTTCTGCATCTTCTTGACGAAGATGGAGGTGGAGAGGGCCTGGAAGCCCAGGAGGCCGGTGTACATGTCGATGAGGGAGATGGCGATGCGGTGGGGGTGGTTGTCCATCTCGCCGCGGTTCTCGTGCACGATGCCGTTGAAGGCCTGCAGCACGGGGTCCATGGCGGGGCGGCCGGCCCAGGGGCCGATCTGGCCGAAGCCGGAGATGGAATAGTACATGATGCCGGGGTTCTTGGCCTTTACGGCGTCGTAGCCGAAGCCGTAGCGCTGGATGGTGCCGGGGCGGAAGCCTTCCATGAAGATGTCGGCACCGTCGATCAGCTTCCAGAGGATGTCCTTGCCTTCCTGGGTCTTGAGATCCAGCGCCACGGCTTTCTTGCCGAGGGTTCCGAAGAAGGAGAAGGAGGAGTGGTCGCCGTAGGTCTTGCCGAGGATGCGGGCCCAGTCGCCGCCGTTGTGCGGGGTTTCGATCTTGATGACCTCGGCGCCGTGCTGGGCGAACATCATGGCGCAGGAGGGCCCGGCGACGCCGCCGGTGAGGTCGATCACCTTCAATCCCTTGAAGGCCTGGTGGTAGCTCATTCCGTTTCCCCTATCGCAGGCTCGGTGTGTTTGGGCGCCGGTCTTGGGGCCGGCGCGAGGGGGTTATCGTGCCAGGGGTTGGGCGTTTGGCCAATGGGTTGGCAGCGCATGGGTGCGTTCGGCGGGAAGCAGGAAAGGGGTTCTTTTTTGAAAAAAAGAACCAAAAAACTTTTATCCGTTCGAAGTGTCCGCCCCGGGGGGTGAAGGTCCCCGGCGGTGGAGCCGCGAACGGATGAAGTCTTTTTGCTTCTTTTTCTTCAGAAAAAGAAGATTCTTCCCTTGGCTTACCACGTATCGATGTAGGCGTGCTTCTTCTCGGTGCGCGGTTCCTGGGGCGGCTGGCTGCGCAGGCCCATGGCGATCCAGGTGCGGGTTTCCGCGGGGTCGATGACGTCATCCAGCCCGCCGCCGACGCCGGCGTTGACGGCCTTGGCGGTTTCGTAGGCGTGGGCGACGCGGTGGTCGAATTCGGCGCGGCGTTCTTCGGGGTCCTCGATGGCCATGAGTTCCTTACGGTAGCCGAGCTTGACGGCGCCTTCGATGTTCATGCCGGCGAATTCGGCGGTGGGCCAGGCGACGGTGAAAAAGCCGACGAGGGAGCCGGCGCCGAGCATGGCCTGGACGCCGAGGCCGTAGGCCTTGCGGACGACGACGCCGAAGAACGGGGCGGTCATGTTCGCGCCGGTGTTGAACAGGCGGACGCAGTGGCGGACGAGGGCGGTTTTCTCGACGTCGGGGCCGACCATCATGCCGGGGCAGTCCATGAGGGAGAGCACGGGGATGTCGAAGGCGTCGCAGAGGCGGAGGAAGCGGGCGGCCTTGTCGGCGCCGTCGCTGTCGATCGCGCCGGCCAGGTGGTGGGGGTTGTTGGCGATGACGCCCATGGGGCGGCCTTCGACGCGGATGAAGGCGGTGATGATGCCGATGCCGAATCTCGGGCGGATTTCGAGGACGGAGTCCTCGTCGGCCAGGGTGTGGAGGATCTCGCGCATGTCGTAGAGGCGCAGGCGGTTTTCCGGGATGATGTGGCGGAGCTTGCGCTGGTCTGGGGCTTTCCAATCCTTGATGGGGCCCTGGAAGTAGGAGAGGTATTTCTTGGCGGTGGCGACGGCTTCCTTTTCGTCCTTCACCTCGATGTCCACGACGCCGTTGGGCACCTGGAAGGAGAGCGGGCCGCATTCCTCCGGCGTGTAGATGCCCAAGCCCCCGCCTTCGATCATGGCCGGGCCGCCCATGGCGATGGTGGTGTTGGCGGTGGCGATGATGACGTCGCAGCAGGCCACCAGCGCGGTGTTGCCGGCGAAGCAGCGGCCGTTGACGACGCCGACGAGGGGGACCAGGCCTGAGAGCTTGGAGAAGGTGGTGAAGGTGGTGGTATCCACCGCGATGCGGGGGCCGTTGTTGTCGTCGCCGGGGCGGCCGCCGCCGCCTTCGCCGAACAGGATCACGGGGATGCGGGCGCGGTGCGCCAGCTCGAACATGCGATCCTGCTTGTAGTGGTTGCGGCGGCCCTGGGTGCCGGCCAGCACGGTGTAGTCGTAGTGGACGATCATGGCGCGGGCGCGGTCGGTGGGGACCTTGTCGGCGTTGATGGTGCACATGCCGGCGAGCAGGCCGTCCGCCGGGGTTTGCTTGCGGAGGGTTTCGAGGTCGTGACGGTCGTGCTGCATGGCGACGACAAGCGGCCAGTATTCGGTGAAGCTGCCGGGGTCGGCCAGTTCGGCGATGTTTTCGCGCGGCATGCGGTTGCCGAGCGCGTGGCGCTTGGCGACGGCGGCCTGGCGGTTTTCGTCCAGCGTGTAGGCGTGGCGGTTGATGACTTCCTGGAGGTCGCCGCGGATGTGGTCTGGGTCGGCTGCTGCTTCGGCGATGATGGCGCCGCCGGCGACGTCGGCGGGTTGCAGGAAGACGATGGGGTAGCCTTCGCGGACGACGTCTCCGGCGGCCATGGTGATGGCGCGGATGATGCCGGATTCGCGGGCGGTGATGATGTGTTCCATCTTCATCGCCTCCACCACCGCGACCTGTTGGCCTTGGCGGACTTCGTCGCCGAGGGCGACCGAGATGGCGACGACGGTGCCCTGGATCGGCGCGGCGAGGCCGATGGTGCCGTCGGGCCCCTTGGCGGTGGGGGCTTCGGCGGGTTTCTCGGGCTTCTGTTCGGCTTTCACCTGCTGGTCGAAGGCGAAGAGGGCGAGGGGGTCTCGGGATTTGACGCGGGCGCCGGCGAAGCCTTCGGGTTCGGCGGCGGGGCCTGCGGGGGCGGTGCCGGGGGCGGGGGCGGCGACGAAGCGTTGGCGGCGGTCGGCGGGTTGGGCGAGCTCCTTGATCTTCTCATCGACCCAGCGGGTGTGGACGGCGCCGCTGGCGAAATCCGGGTGGGCCAGGATGGCGTTGAGGAATGGGATGTTGGTGCCGACGCCTTCGAGGCGGAATTCGCTGAGCGCACGTTGCGTTTTGGCGATGGCGTGGGCGAAGTCGCGCGAGGTGGAGTGGACGATGACCTTGGCCAGGAGGGAGTCGAAGTTGGCGCTGGTTTTGTAGCCGGCATAGCCGAAGCCGTCGGTGCGGACGCCGGGGCCGTTGGGGGCTTCGTAGACGGCGAGCGTGCCGCCGCCGGGGCGGAACTGGCCGTCTGGCCGCAGGGTTTCCATGTTCACGCGGAGCTGGATGGCGTGGCCGCGCAGGGGTACGCGAGCGTCGAGGCCGAGTTCGGAGAGGCGCGAGCCCGCGGCGAGCAGGATCTGGGTTTGGACGAGGTCGACGCCGGAGACTTCCTCTGTGACGGTGTGCTCCACCTGGAGGCGGGCATTGGCCTCGATGAAGATGAAGGGCTGGGCGCCGGGGCGGCCGGTGGTGTCGACCAGGAATTCGAAGGTGCCGAGGTTGCCGTAGCGGACGGAGCGGGCGAAGCGGATGGCGGCTTCGATGATGGATTGGCGGAGCGTGTTGTCCAGGTTCGGGCTGGGGGCGATTTCCACGACCTTCTGGAAGCGGCGTTGGACGGAGCATTCGCGCTCGCCGAGATGGGCGACGGCGCCGGTGCCGTCGCCGAGGATCTGGACCTCGATGTGGCGGGCGCGGGGGATGAATTCCTCGACGTAGACATCCTCGCGGCCGAAGGCGGCTTTGGCCTCGGATTGGCAGCGCTTGAAGGCTTGGTCGATTTCGGAAGCGGCCATGACGGCGCGGGTGCCGCGGCCGCCGCCGCCGGCGACGGCCTTGATGATCATGCTGCCGCCTTCGCCGAGGGAGGCGAAGAAGGCGTGGGCTTCTTCGAGGGTGATGGCGTGGTCGAGGCCGCGCATGGTGGGGACGGAGGCGACGAGGGCGGCGGCGCGGGCCTGGGCCTTGTCGCCGAAGAGGTCGAGATGTTCGGGGGAGGGGCCGACGAAGGTGAGGCCGGCGGCGGCGACGGCGCGGGCGAAGTCGGCGCGTTCGGCGAGGAAGCCGTAGCCGGGGTGGATGGCGTCGGCCCCCGTGGCCTTTGCGGCGGCGATGACGTTTTCGATGTTGAGGTAGGCGGCCGCACCCTGGCCGGGGAGCTGGTGGGCTTCGTCGGCGACGCGGACGTGGAGGCTGGGGGCGTCGTCTTCCGAGTGGATGGCGACGGTGGGGAGGCCGAGGTCGGCGGCGGCGCGGGCGATGCGGATGGCGATCTCGCCGCGGTTGGCGATCAGGAGCTTCTTGAAGCGCATGGCGGGATCTTTCAGAGGGCCTTGGAGCCGATGATGCCGGTTTCTTCGAGTCTGGCGATCTCGGCGGCGGGGAGGCCGAGGACGGTGGCGAGCACTTCGGCGTTGTGCTCGCCGAGGGTGGGGGCGGGGCGGAGAAAGGCGGGGCGGGCGCCATCCATTGCGTAGGGGGCGCGGGGGACGACGTGGCGGCCGACATGGCGGCGGTCGGCTTCCAGCCAGTAGCCTCTCTCAACCAAATGGGGGTCGTGCAGGAGGGCGGTGGCGGGGACGACGGGGGCCGCGGCGAGGCCGGCCTGCTGGAGGGCGGCGGCGGCTTCGGCGGGGGGTCTTGTGGCGGCCCAGGCTTGGAGGTTGGCGGGGAGTTTGGCCTTGGCGGCTTCGTCGAGGAGGTCGAGGGCGAGCCAGGCATCCTCGCCTTGGCAGCGGAGCGTGGTGGTCAGCGCGCTGGTGGGGCGTTGGCTGCCGGTGCGGGGCGGGGGGGTGCCTGTGGCGGATTGGGCGATGATGCCGTCGGCGGCCAGTTGGAAGAGGCATTCGACCTGGGAGAGGTCGATGGTGGTGCCGCCGGTGTGGTGGCGGCCGTAGAGGGCGGCGAGGCTGGCGCAGGCGGCGTAGATGCCGGCGATGGGGTCGCCATAGGCGGTGTGCTGCATGGCGGGCGCCCAGCTTTCCTCGCCGTGGAGCCAGGGCATGCCGCTGGCTTGTTCCGTGGTGGAGCCGTAGGCGCGGAAGGATGACCAGGGGCCGCGGCTGCCGAAGGCGCCCATGGAGATGTAGCTGAGGCGAGGGTTGGTTTTGGCGAGTTCTTCGGGGCCGAGGCCGAGCTTGGTGAGGACGCCGGGGGCGTAGTTTTCGATCAGCAGGTCGGCGTCTTGGGCGAACTGCTTCAGCAGGGCGACGCCGGTGGGGTGGCGGAGATCCAGCGTGATGGCGCGCTTGTTGCGGTTGACGGCGTTGAAGTTGGAGCGGGTTTCGTAGGGCGGTGGGTCGCCGTGTTCCAGGGCGTTCCAGCCGCGCCACCAGTCGATATGGGCGCAGCCTTCGACCTTGATGACCTCCGCGCCGAGATCGGCGAAATGGCGGCCGGCGAGGGGGCCGGACCAGCCCATGGAGAGGTCCAGCACGCGGACGCCGCTGAGCGGGCCGGTGGGGGTGGTGCCGTAGCCGCTGGCGTGGAGGCGGTAGGGCAGGGCGGGGCCTTCGAAGCCCGGCCCGTTGCCGTTGTAGGACGCGAAGCTGTTGCGCTCGCGCCAATGGGGGGTGGTGAGGACCTGCTCCATGGTCGGGACGGGGCCCATGGGGACACGGTGCTTGCGCTGGCCGTCTTCCAGCATCGGGCTGGCGGCGAGTTTGGCGACGGCGGGCATCAGGATTTCGTCCAGCTCGTCCGCGGCGGCCATGCGCAGGTCGGTGGTTTCGAAGCGGGGGTCTTTTGCGAGGTCGGGCAGGCCGATCAGGGCGCAGAAGCCCTGCCATTGCTGCGGGGTGAGGGCGGAGATGCCGATCCAGCCGTCGTTCGAGGGGAAGATGGTCTGCGGATAGACGGGCCCGTAGCGGTTGACGCCGCGACGGCGGGTGGGGGGCGCACCGGCGAAGGCGCCGGGGCCGGCGTGTTCGGCGAGCGTCAGGAAGGCTTCGTGGATGCTGACCTCGATGCGCTTCGGGCCCTGGCCGGCGCGGCGGGACAGGAGGGCGGCCATGGCGGCGATGAAGGCGGTGGCGCCGGCGACGATTTGCGGTGAATGGCCCTGGGGCAGGACGGGTGGGCCTTCCGCGGTGCCGAAGGCGTAGGCGATGCCGCAGAGGGCCTGGAGCAGGGCGTCTGACCCTTTCCAGTTGGCGTAGGGGCCGGTGGTGCCGAACCAGGTGAGGGAGAGGGCGATGGGGGCGCCGGGGAGGGTGGCGGCAAGGGCTTCTGTTTGTGCGGCTTCGACGGGGGTTTGGCCGCCGATGACGAGGTCGATGGGCAGGCCCGGGGGCAGGGTGCGTGCCTTGCCGTGGTCGAGCCAGGTGGCGTAGGCGGCGGCGGAGGGGCCGCCATAGGCGAGGTGGGCGTTGTTCGGGCTGTGGGCCTGGATGACCCGGGCGCCGTGCTCGGCGAAGAGCTTGGCGCAATAGCGCGTGGCGGTGTCGCCGGAGGCTTCGAGGATGGTGAGGTCCGAGAGCGGGCCGGGCATGGGTCAGGCCTCCACGAGATGGCAGGCGGCTTGGTGGGGGGTGCCGCGGGGTTCCGGGGTGGTGGTTCGGCAGATGTCGATGGCCAGCGGGCAGCGCGGGTGGAAGCGGCAGCCGGTGGGGGGATCGAGCGCGCTGGCGATCTCGCCGGCGGCGGCGGCTTCGTTCAGCACGTGGTCCGGGTCCGGCTGCGGGACGGCGGCGAGGAGGGCCTGGGTGTAGGGGTGGCGGGGCTGGGCGAAGACCTGCTCGGTGGGGCCGGCTTCGGCGACGCGGCCGAGGTAGATGACCGCGACGTCGTTGGAGAAATGCTCCACCAGGGCGAGGTCGTGGGCGATGATGAGATAGGTGAGGCCGAATTCCAGCTGGATGTCGGCCAGCAGGTTCAGCACCTGGGCGCGGATGGAGACATCGAGCGCGGAGACGGGTTCGTCCAGCACCATGAGGCGGGGGCGCAGGGCCAGGGCGCGGGCGATGGCGATGCGCTGGCGCTGGCCGCCGGAGAATTCGTGCGGGTAGAGGCGGACGGCGGTGGCGGGGAGGCCGACGATGTCCAGCACTTCGGCGACGCGTTTGTCCACGGCGGCGCGGCCGGGGTTCTCATGCGCGAGGAGGGGCTCGGCGATGATGGTGCCGACGCGCAGGCGGGGGTTGAGGGAGGCGTAGGGATCCTGGAAGACGGCCATGACCTGGCGGCGGTAATTCTTGAGTTGGGCCGCGTTCATGGTGGCGGTGTCGGCGCCCTCGAAGGCGATGGCCCCCGCCGTGGGGCGTTCGAGCTGGAGGATCATCTTGGCAATGGTTGTCTTGCCGCAGCCGGACTCGCCGACGAGGGCGAGGGTCGATTTCGGGCGGACTTCGAAGGAGACGCCTTCGACGGCACGGACGATGCCGCGGCGGGTTTGGTAGTGCTTGGTGACGTTCTGGAGCGCGAGCATCAGGCGAGCTTCCAGCAGGCGGCTTCGTGGCCGTCGGCGAGTTGCACCGTGGGTGGTTGTTCGGCGCATTTGTCCATGCGGGCGGGGCAGCGGGGGGCGAAGCGGCAGCCGGTGGGTGGGTCGATCAGGCTGGGGGGCTGGCCGGGAATGGCCTGGAGGCGGGCGCGCTTGTCGCCCAGGCGCGGGATCGCGGCGAGCAGGGCCTGTGTGTAGGGGTGCGCGGGCGATTTGTAGATGCGGCGCACCGGGCCGGTTTCCACGATGCGGCCGGCATACATCACGGCGATGCGGTGGCAGAGGCTGGCGGCGACGCCGAGGTCGTGGGTGATGAGGATGATGCCGGTGCCCGTGTCCGCCTGGATCTGGCGCAGCAGGGCGATGATCTGGACCTGGATGGTGACATCAAGCGCGGTAGTGGGTTCGTCCGCCACCAGCAGGCGGGGCGTGCAGCCGATGGCCATGGCGGCGACGATGCGTTGGCGCTGGCCGCCGGAGAACTGGTGCGGGTAGTCGCCGAGGCGTTTTTCGGCGCTGGGGATGCGGACCTGGGTGAGGACGTCGACCACCTTGCTGCGCAGGGTGGCGCCGTGGGCGATGTTGTGGTTGCGCAGCGGGTTGGACACCTGGTCGCCGATCGAGAAGACCGGGTTCAGGGAGGTCATCGGATCCTGCATGATCATGGCGATGCGGCGGCCGCGGATGTCTCGCGCCATGGCGGAGTCGGAGAGGGTGGTGAGTTCTTGGCCATCGAGCTTGATGGAGCCTTCGGCGATGCGGCCGGAGCCTTTGGGGAGGAGGCGCAGGAGGGAGAGGCCCGTGAGGGTTTTCCCGGAGCCGGACTCGCCGACGAGGCCGAGGGTTTCGCCTTCACCGACGGAAAGGCTGATCCCGTCCACCGCGCGCAGGATGCCGCGCTTGAGGTGGAGGTGGGTGTGGAGGTTGTGGACCTCTAGGACCATTGGGGCTGGCCCTGGGCGCTGGAGTGGCGGTGGGGAAGGAAGGAAGAAAGGGGCCACAGAGGCACAGAGACACAGAGAAGCAAGGCAAGGGAGACGGCGGGGGGCCGTTTGGCGAGGTGGCTTCTCGCCTTGCCTGCTTGCTTCTCTGTGTCTCTGTGTCTTTGTGGCCCCTTTCTTTCTTGGCTTCGCCCGAAGTCGCTGCGCGGCTGGCCGGGGAGGCACGGATACGTGGCGAGGCGGGCCATCACAGCTGCCTCATCTGCGGGTCCAGCCGGTCGCGGAGCCAGTCGCCGAAGACGTTGGCGCTGAGGCAGGTGAGCATGATGGCGATGCCGGGCATGGTGATGCCCCACCAGGCGTTGGTGATGTACTGGCGGGCATCGGACAGCATCAGGCCCCAGGAGATGTCGGGCTGCTGGATGCCGAGGCCGAGGAAGGAGAGGCTGGCTTCGAACAGGATCACCTGGCCGACCTGGAGGGTGCCGAGGACGACCAGGGTGTTGAAGATGTTCGGCAGCAGATGGCGGCGGAAGATGACCGGGGTGGAGACGCCGGCGGTGCGGGCGAAGGCGATGTAGTCGCGGCCTTTGAGGGCCATGATCTCGCCGCGGATGATGCGGGCGTACCAGGCCCAATAGGTGAGCACGATGACGATGACGACGGTGGAGAGGCCGGGCTCCATCGCCGCGGCGAGGATGAGGGCCAGCGCGATCGAGGGGACGGATTGCTGGATTTCGATGAGGCGCATCAGCACCGCATCCACCCGGCCGCCGAAATAGCCGGCGATCATGCCGGCGAGGGCGCCGATGCTGCCGCTGAACAGGATGGCGTAGAAGGCGACGATCACCGACACGCCGCAGCCGGCCATGATGCGGCTGAGGATGTCTCGGCCGAGGTTGTCAGCACCCAGCGGGTAGTCCCAGGAACCGCCATCCTGCCAGGCCGGCGGCTTGAACGAGGCCGAGAGGTCGAGGCCGTTGGGGTCTTGCGGTGAGATCGCCTCGCCGCCGATGGCGCAGACACCGACGGCGCCGAGGACGAGGAGGGGGAGCCAGGGGAGGCGGCGCAGGGCGGCCCACGGGATGCGGCGGGCGGGGAGTGTGCTAGCGGACATCGCGGATCCTGGGGTCGACGAGGCCGTAGGAGAGGTCGACCAGCAGGTTGGAGAGCACGAACAGGATCGAGGTGAACAGCACGCCGGCCTGGACGACGGGGAAATCGCGGCTGAAGACGGCTTCCACCACGGTGCGGCCGACGCCGGGCCAGGCGAAGATGGTCTCCACCACGAAGGCACCGCCGAGCATTGCGGCGAAGTAGACGCCGAGCATGGTGAGCAGCGGGACGGCGGCGTTGCGCAGGGCGTATTTCCAGACGATCAGGCGTTCGGGCGTGCCGAGGGCGCGGGAGAGGCGGATGTGGTCGCTGTCCAGCACATCGAGCATCGCCGAGCGCACGATGCGGGTTTGCGCGGCGACGGGGTACCAGCCGAGCGCGATGGCGGGCAGCACCACGTGGGCGGGCGTGCCGTGGCCGAAGGCGGGCAGCCAGTTGAGCTGGACGGCGAAGACGAGGATGAGCAGCAGGCCGACCCAGAAGGCGGGCATGGCCTGGCCGAGCATGGCGAAGATGCGGCCGATGCGGTCGATCCAGCCGCCGCGATGCACGGCCGACAGCACGCCGATGGGCACGGCGAGAGCGACGCTGAACAGCAGGCCGCAGGCGGCGAGCTGGATGGTGGCGGGCAGGCGATCCAGGATCAGCTTCAGGGCCGGCATCTGCCAGCGGTAGGAATTGCCGAAATCGCCGGACAGCGCGTGGCCCACGAAGAGCAGGTATTGCCAGATCAGGGGTTGGTCCAGGCCGTACTGGGTGCGGATCTCGGCGATCAGGGAGGGCGGTGCGTCCGGGGGCACCAGCATCACCACGGGATCGCCCGAGAGGCGGGAGATCACGAAGATGATGACGCTGGCGCCGAGGATGCTGATGGCGCCCTGCCAGAGGCGGCGGAGGATGAGGAGCAGCATGGCCCTACTTCAGGCCGATCTCCTGGAAGTTGCGCCAGAAGCCGGGGCTGGGCCAGGGCTTGAATGCGACCTTGCTGGTGCGCCAGGCGATGGTGACCATGGGGCGGTAGGTGGTGAGGCCGCCCAGCACCTGGTCGTGCTTGATGCGGGCGATCTGCTTCAGCAGCGCCTCGCGCTTGGCCGGGTCCATGGTGGTTTGCTGCTGGCGCAGCAGGGCGTCCATCTCCGGGTTGTCGGTGTAGGAGTAGCTGCCGAGGCCGCGCCCGGCCTGGTAGCTGTGCAGGTGGCCGAGCCAGGGGGTGCCGGGGTCGCCGGGCAGGCCGTGCGACCACATCCAGCTGACGATGCCGTCCATCTCGGGCGGTGCGTCGCGGCGGCCGAGGTTGATCCAGGCGCCGTATTCCATCTGGCGCAGCTGGCAGCGGATACCGATGGCGGAGAGGTAGGCGTAGGCGGCCTCGCCCATCTCCTTGATGTTGGGCTCGCGCGGGGTGGTGAGGTTGTAGCAGGGCACCTCGAAGCCGCGGGGGTGGCCGGCCTCGGCGAGCAGGGCGCGGGCGCGGCGGGGGTCGTAGGGGTAGGGCTTGAGGTCGGGGTCATGGCCCGGGGTGCCACGGCCGATCTCGGCGTAGCGCTCGCCCTGGTCGAACAGCACGCGCTTGATGATCGCATCCATGTCGATGGCGTGGGCGGCGGCGCGGCGGACGCGCACGTCGTTGAACGGCGAGTTGGGCAGGTGGGTGGCGAAGTTGAGGAACAGGTTGTTGCCGGTGACGGCGGTGAAGGTGCTGGTGTTCTCCAGCTTGGCGAACTCGGCGGTGGCGGCCGGCGGCACCGCGTCGATCCAGTCGATGGCGCCGGTTTTGTAGGCGGCGACGCGGGTGAGATCCTCGGGGATGATCTTGATGACGAGGGTTTTGGCGGCGGGGCGGTTCTGCTTGTTCCAGTAGCCCTCGTAGGCTTCCAGGCGCAGCTCCTCCTTCACGGTGCGGGAGACGAACTTCCAGGGGCCGGTGCCGATGGGGGCGCGCTGATACTCCTCCTCGCCGACCTTTTCGATGTGGCGCTTGGGCATGGCCCAGAGGTGGAGGTTGCTGGTGATGAAGGAGCCGTCGCCTTCCTTGAAGCGCAGGCGGAAGGTGAGGTCGTCGATGACCTCGAAGGCCTCCACGGCGTTGAGCAGGTGGGAAAAGCGCGACAGCTTGGGGTCTTGCTGGCGCTGCATGCCGTACTGGAAATCGGCGGAGGTGACGGGGTCGCCGTTGTGGAAGGTGACCCCTGGCCGGATCTTGACGGTGATGACAGGCTTGCCGCCTTCATCTGCGAGGTTCCAGGATTCGGCGAGCCAGTTGATCTGCTTCAGGTCTGGGTCGGTGCGGAGCAGCTGCTCGAACATCTGGCCGAAGAAGTAGGAGTCCACGCCCGCGGAGGAGCGGGTGGGGTCCATGATGGTGGCTTCGGCGCCGAGGCCGACGGTGAGGGTGCCGCTGGGTTGGGCATGGCCCGGGGCGAGGGGCAGGGCGGCAAGGGATGCGGCGGCAAGGCCGGTGATCCACGGCTTCATTGGGATTCCTCCGTTGCGCCTGCTCTGCTGATAGGGGCGGCAGGTTTTGAAAAAACTAGACCACCCGTCCCGAGGGCTGTCAATGTCGATTGTCGACAATTGGAAGGCTTGCATTTGCCCCTGGCTCGGGGATAGCAGCCACGCAATTTGAAACGGACCGAGATGGACGCCACCCAGCCTACGCCCCGACCTGGTGAGGCACCGCGCGCGCGGCGGCGGACGAGTGCGTTGACGATTCCGGAGCAGATCGCCAACCGGCTGGCTGCCGCGATCCTGAACGGGGAGTATCGCGACGGGGAGCGGTTGCGCGAGCAGGATCTGGCCGAGACGCATGGGGTGAGCCGCGGGCCGGTGCGCGAGGCGCTGCGGGCTTTGGAGCGGTATGGCCTGGCGATCCTGCTGCCGCGGCGCGGGGCCTATGCGGTGGGGCTGTCCCTGGATGTGATCGCCGAGGCGTTCAATGCGCGGGCGGCGCTGGCGGGCATTGCGGCGCGGCAGCTGGCGCGGCGGGAGGCGGCGGTGGCGTTGGCGGTGGCGGAGATGGAGACGGCGCTGGCGTGTGCGGCCGAGCTGGTGGAGGAACCCGCCGAGGCGGCGCATGCGTTCCAGCTGGCAATCCGCGATACGGCGCTGTGCATCTATCGGAACTGCGGGGCCGGCCACATCGAGCGGGCGCTGACCGACCAGGTGGACCGGTCGATCTGGGGGTTGATGTGGCGGTCGCAGCCGCTGGATTTCCAGACGCCGGAGCGGCGGCGGGAGAGTTTGGCGTTCTGGACCGGCATCCTGGCGGCGCTGCGGGCGCGTGACGAGCACGCGGCGGAGCGGCTGATTCGCGAGGATATTTTCAATACGCGGGACCGGGTGCTGGGCTCGCTGGCGACGCTGCGCGGGGAGCAGCCGGACCCCGCGCTGATGATGCGCGGTCCCTAGGTATCGATGATCGCCACCGCGCGGGTCCAGCCGGCGCTGCCGCGGTGGACCTTCACGGGGAAGCAGACAATCTGGAAGCCGTCGGCCGGGAGCTGATCGAGCTGGCCGAGCTTTTCGAGGTGGGAGTAGCCGATCTCCCGCCCGGCGCGGTGGCCTTCCCAGATCAGGCCGGCGTCGCCGGTTTCGGCAACGCGGCGGCGGGTGTGGCTGAACGGGGCGTCCCACGACCAGGCGTCGGTGCCGACGAGGCGGATGCCTTGTTCCAGCAGCCAGAGGGTGGCTTCCTTGCCCATGCCGCAGCCGCGGTCGATGTAGTCTTCCTGGCCGTAGCGGGCGCCGGCGGCGGTGTTGACGACGACGATTTCCAGCGGGCGGAGCTGGTGGCCGATGCGCTTGAGTTCGGCCTCCACGTCGCCGGGGGTGGCGACGTAGCCATCGGGGAGGTGGCGGAAATCCAGCTTCACGGCGGGTTGGAAGCACCATTCGAGCGGCACCTCGTCGATGCGCCAGGAGGGCTGGCCGCCGGGGACGAGGCGTTCGTTCATGCGCGAGAAATAGTGGTAGGGAGCATCCAGATGGGTGCCGTTATGGGTGGAGATCTGGACGTTCTCGACGGCGGCGTATTCGCCTTCCGGCAGCTGGTCGACGCGCACGCCCATGTAGTCCGCCATGCGCGGGGCGGACATGTGGTGGTCCACGTAGTCGATCCTGGGCAGCATGTTCGGCGGGTCCGACGCGATGCCGGCCTGGAGCGGCACGGAAATGTCGATCAGGCGGCGGGGCATGGCGGGTCCTCCGGCGTGTTGTTTCGCAGAGGGTAGGGCGGGGCGTGGCGGAAAATCAAAGCGGTGGGTTGTCGCGCGTGGCGGCGGGGTTGGCGGCGTTCGCGGCGGGCTGGGTGGTGATGAGCCTGCAGCTGCTGGGCGGGCGGCTGATGGCACCTTCGTTCGGGCAGACGATCCACCAATGGGGCGCGCTGATCGGGGCGACGCTGGCGGCGATGACGCTGGGGTATTGGCTGGCCGGGCGGTTGGGCGGGCGGGCCTTGCCGGGGCTGCTGGCGGTGGGGGCGCTGTGGGCGGGGGTGACGCCGTGGCTGGGGCGCGCCGTGTGCGCCTGGGCGGAGGGGTGGCTGGGGCCGGTGGCGGGCAGCTTGGTGGCGGCGCTGGTGCTGATGGGGCCGCCGGGGTTTGCGTTGGCGGCGGTTTCCCCGTTGTGCGTGGCGTTGCTGGCGCGGGGTGGATCGGTGGCGGGGGCCTCGGGGTTGGTTTCCGCGCTGGGGGCAATGGGGAGCATCGGAGGGACGTTCTATGGCGCGTTCCTGGCGATCCCGTGGCTGGGGCTGGCCGGGGGGTATGCCAGTGCGGCGGTGCTTGCGGCCGGCGCGGCGCTGCTAGCGGGGCTGGCCTGGCGCGGGGCGGTGCTGATGCTGCTGCCGCTGTTGCCGGGCTTCATGGCGCAGCGTGATTTTGCCGCGGGGTTCCTGGAGCTTCGCGAGACGCCGTACAACACGATCATGGTCTCCGACATCGGCGACGCGCTGATGCTGGCGCTGAACTCGCCCTCGGTGATGCAGAGCCTGCGGCGGCATGATGGGGGGCCGACGGGCTATTACTGGGATGTGCTGGCCGCGGTGCCGGCGCTGGCGCGGGGTGATTCTGCGCTGTTCCTGGGCGTGGCCGGCGGGACGGCGGTGGAGGCGGCGCTGCGGGCCTGGCCCGGGCTGCGCGCGGTGGGGGTGGAGATCGACCCCGCGGTGATCGAGGTGGCACGGCTGCGGTTCGGGCTGACGATTCCCGTGGTGGCGGCGGATGCGCGGCGGTTTGTGGCGGGGCCGGGTGCGCGGTTCGATGTGATCGTGATTGATCTCTACGCCACCGGGCAGATCCCGGCGCATGTGGCGACGCGGGAATTCTACGCAGCCGTGGCGGGGCGGTTGGCGCCTGGCGGTGTGGTGGCGCTGAACGTGTATGGGGCGGGGGACCCGGCCGCGATCGTGGGGCCGGTGGCGGCGACGCTGGGGGCGGTGTTCCCGAGCGTGCTGGCCGCCGATGCTGGAGGCGGGAACGTGATCCTGCTCGCCTGGGCGGAGGCGATGGACCTGGCGACGGCGCGCAGCCTGCTGGTGGCGGCGCCGGCGCTGGCGGAGAAGCTGGCCGTGCCGGATCCCGGGTGGGAGCGGGTGGTGCTGACGGATGATCGGTCTGATCTGGAGATCCGGGCGGCTCGGACTTTGGAAAGGAAGTAGTTCTTTTTTGAAAAAAAGAACCAAAAAACTTTTATTCGCTTGCACTCGTGCTGGGTGACTGGCGCGCGCGCAAGCGAATGAAGTCTTTTTTGCTTCTTTTTTCTTCAGAAAAAAGAAGAGTCTTACTTACTGATAGCCGCCACCGCTGCCGCGCTGCCCGCCGCGATGCGTGCGATGGCTTCCACGTCCACGGAATCGGGAAACCGATCCTGCGGCAGGTGGAACAGGCGGTTGGTGCCCATCAGGGTCAGGTAGTGGCCGCCGGCCTTGTGAATGTCGCGGGTTTCGCCATTGGGGACGAAGGTTTTTTCGGCCAGGCGATTGGCGGGGAAGCGGGCGGTGGTGAGTTCGGCCTGGAACAGGGTGCGCAGGTCGTCGGCGTTGGAGAGGATGTGCAGTTCGCCCTGGGCCGAACCGATATTGGCGCCGTAGTGGATCCAGCTGGCGCCGCCGGGCTGGTCCCAGCCGGGGCGGCGGGCGAGGAAGTCGTCCAGCCCGATATGGCCGATCTCGTGGCCGGAATTGGCGGTGAGGATCACGTCTCGACCGGGAGGGGCGGCGACGAGGGCGCGCAGGGCTTCGAGCCAGCAAACGAGGCCGCCGCCGCGTTCGGCGGTGGATTGGTACCAGGAGGAGCGCGGGGTCATCACCACCAATTTGGGGCGGGAGCGGTCGCGGCCGGGGAGGGTGACGACGACGTTGCGGGCCTGGGTGCGGGTGCGGCGGGTGCGGACGACGACGCGCAGCGCGGCGCCGCGGCGCACGGCATCGAGGATGCGCGGGCCGGCAGCGCTGGAGACCTGCAGGATGGGCGGGCCGTAGGGCGCCTTGAAGGATTCGGCGTTGAGCAAAGCGAGGCCGGGGGCGGCGCCCTTGGTGATGACGACCAGCGCCTTGTTGCGGGATTCGCGGCGGTAGCGGGCGAAATCGGGGCTGTAGACGGCGGTGGGGGCCAGCTCCAGCACGTGGATATCGGCCTGGGAGGGCTCGGCGAGGTTGTTGCCGGTGCTGGCCAGCGCCATCACGCGGCCGTCGGGCGTATCGCGCGCATCCTGCATGGGCTCGCCGGGGATGCGCTCGCCTTCGATTTCCAGGAAGGCGGCGTCGGTGTCCATGCGGTCCAGCGCGAAGGACTCGAAGCTGGGGGTGGCGCCCAGGGCGCGGGCTTCGGCGGCGAGCCAGTCCGCGCCCTGTTCGTCGCCGGGGGTGGCGGTGCGGTGGTTGCCGTGGCTGTCCCAGGCGCGCAGCCAGGTGGTGGCGCGCAGGACTTCGGCCGAGGTGGCCTGCATGCCGGCGGTCAGCATGGCGCCGCCGGCGAGCAGAAGGGCACGGCGCCGCAGGCGTGGGTGTGGCCGCATCGGTTCATCCCTGTCGTTTCCCCAAGGCTGGTCCCCAATTCTGGCCGGGGGGCCGGTCAGCTTTCCAGTTCGCTGTCCCAGTATAGGTAGTCGCGCCAGCTTTCGTGGAGATAGTTGGGGGGGAAGGCGCGGCCGTTTTCCTGCAGTTCCCAGGTGGAGGGCTGGCGGGGGGTGATGTGCGGGTGCATGTGGCATTCGCGCGGCAGGCGGCTGCCCTTGCGCAGGTTGCAGGGGCCGCAGGCGGTGACGACGTTTTCCCAGGTGGTGCGGCCGCCGCGGCTGCGCGGGATGACGTGGTCGAAGGTGAGGTCGGGGGCCGGCGCGCGCTCGTTGCAGTACTGGCAGGAGAAGGCGTCCCGCAGGAAGACGTTGAAGCGGGTGAAGGCGGGGCGGCGGGCGGTGGCGATGTAGTCCTTCAGCGCGATCACGCTGGGCAGGCGGATGGTGAGGGAGGGGGAGCGGACCTCGGTTTCGTATTCCGACAGCACGGAAACGCGGTCGAGGAAGACCGCCTTCACCGCGTCCTGCCAGGACCACAGCGACAACGGGAAGTAGGACAGCGGACGGAAGTCCGCATTCAGGACCAGAGCCGGAAAATGGCTGCCGCCGTCAGGCAAGGGTCACCCCCTTGGGTAGCGCACCGGCGGCGACCGGATGTCCGACCGAATCGCCGCGATGCGAGCGTTGCCGAAACCTAACTGATCTTCGCACCGGGGCAGGGGGTGGGCAACTGCCTGAGGCGAAGGTTTCACCTGCGTGTCATGCCGCGGCCCCCGGCAGGGCGAAGATGCGTTGCAGGAACAGGGCGCCGGCGGAGAGGCCGGCATCGTCGATGCCGTGGCCGAGGCGGCGGCAATAGAGCGCGGTGACGCCGAAGCCGGACGCTTCCAGGGCGGATTGCGCGGCGCGGGAGCGGGTGACAGGCACCACTTCGTCATCCTCGCCGTGGATCAGGAGGATGGGCGGGCGGGCAGTGGCGTCGGCCAGGCGCTCGGGCGCGATGAGGGCGCCGGAGAAGGCCAGGATGCCGCGTGGCGCGACGGGGCGGCGCAGGCCGGCAAACAGCGCGGTCATGGCGCCCTGGCTGAAGCCCATCAGCGCATAGGCATCGGGCGGCAGGCCGAAGCGGGCGAGTTCGGCATCGAGGAAGATATCCAGCGCATCGCGGGCGGTGGCAGCGCCGGCGGCGAGGCGGGCCGGGGTGCGGTCTGCCACCGAGAACCATTGGCGGCCGTAGGGGCCCATGTCGCAGGGTTCCGGCGCATCCGGAGCGGCGAAGGCGGCATGGGGGAGGGTGCGGCCCCAGAGGGGGGCGAGGTCGATGAGGTCGTGGCCATCGGCACCCAGGCCGTGGCAGAGCACGACGAGCTGGCGGGCGGGGCCGGGTTCGGCGGGGCCCCAGCGGGGGCCGTCGATCGGGGCCATCGGGCAACTCCTGGCAGTGGCGGTGCGGCACGGTAGCATGGCAAGGCGGGGGTTTGCCTTCTCGGGGCTGGATCGGCGTGGTACTGTTGCGCGATCGCAGCGCGTGGGCCCCCATGAGCATCTTCAACGCCACCGACGGCACCTCCTTCGCGACCGTTTCGGCGGCGATCACTGCGTCCTCGGCGGGGGATGTGATCCTGATCCCCACCGGGCTGTATGTGGAGGAGTTTCCGCGGATCACCCATTCGCTCACCCTGGAGGGCGTGGGCGGGATGGCGCAGCTGCGGACGCCGAACGCCACGCCGGGGAACGACCGGGCGGTGCTGATGGTGCCGTCCAATGCCGGGGCGGACCTGACGGTGCGCAACCTGGAGGTCTTCGGGGCGTCGCGGCCGATCTACACCAACGGGGCCGGCATCCTGTTCGAGGTCGGGAACGGCAGCCTGCGGGTGTACGACTCGTGGTTCCACCACAACGAAAACGGCATCCTGGTGGGCGACAACACCAATATCGTGGAGATCGTGCGCTCCGAGTTCAGTTTCAACGGCAACCCGACCCTCACGTTGGTGCATCCGGCGGCTCCGGCGCACAACCTGTACGTGAACAAGGCGAATTCGCTGACCGTCACGGACAGCTACTTCCACGGCGTGCGCACGAACCACGAATTGAAGTCGCGCGCGGCGGTGACGACGATCACCAACAGCCGGTTCGTGGACGGGCCGGATGCGCAGTCCAGCTACTCGATCGACCTGCCGAATGGCGGGGTGGCGCGGATCGAGAACAACGTGATCGTGAAGGGGCCGCAATCGGTCAACCGCTACATCATCCATTACGGCGGCGAGCCGGTCACGCCCTGGCCGGGATCGTCGCTGGACATCACCGGCAACATCATCATCAACGAGCGCGGTGGCGGTGCGACGGCGCTGTACAACCAGTCGCGCGATGGGCCGTCGGGGGTCTCCTTCCCGGCGACGCTGGTCAACAACACGTTCTACAACGTGTCCGACCTGGTGCGGACGGGGTTTGGGCCGTCGCCGCTGACGCTGACGGGGAATGTGATGCTGTCGGGGGCCGCGCCTGCGGTGTCCACCGCCTCGCCCTGGCAGTCTTCGGTGGCGGTGGTGCCGGAGCCGGCGAGCCTGCTGCTGCTGGTGGCCGCGCTGGCGGCCGGGCTGGCGATGCGCTGCTGGCGGCCGCTGCGGAGCGCCTGAGCGCGTGGGGCTGGTGACCCGGTTCGCGCCGAGCCCGACAGGATATCTCCATCTCGGCCATGCGCATTCGGCGCTGACGGCGTGGCGGCGGGCGCGGGCGGCGGGCGGGCGGTTCCTGCTGCGGCTGGAGGATATCGACGCGACGCGGTGCCGGCCGGAGTTCGCGGCCGGGATCGTGGAGGACCTGGCGTGGCTGGGGCTCGACTGGGATGGGCCGGTGCGGGTTCAGTCGGCGCATTTCGCTGAATACAGCGTGATGCTGGACGGGCTGCGGGGGCGGGGATTGCTGTATCCCTGTTTCTGCACGCGGGCGGAGATTGCGCGCGAGTTGGCGGCCTCGGCAGGCGCGCCGCATGGGCCGGAGGGGCCGGTTTATCCCGGAACATGCCGGGGGCTTTCCGAGGCGGAGCGGGCGGCGCGGATCGGGGCCGGGGTGCCCTATGCGCTGCGGCTGGATA